>JAKSDO010000272.1 GCA_022360055.1 Cytophagales bacterium
ATTTGCTCCGGCCACGCCGGTTTCATCCGTTTTATTTTTTTAGTTTGCTGACATACAGAGCAATACAATCATGCCCGTGCGTGTCTTGAATTTGCTCCGGCCACGCCGGTTTCATGGATTTATATTATATCCGATGAATATCCTTATAAATTTTGAGAGTTAAAATTTTTTTTAGAAGATTTGAGCATATCCGTGCGCTCGCCGAAATCCTGCTTTTCACATACGGATGTTGTGACCTTGATTTCATCACAATGTAGAATTTTCGATCGATTTATTTTTCTTTATGCGACCAGGGTAGTTGCACGGGTACCGGTAAGCGGGTTTGCCAGGGTTTGACTGTGGCGGCATTTTGCAATACCACTGAAAGGGACCTCCGAGAAATGTTAGGAGGAAGAGAACTGCCTGAGCAACCAAAGCCCGTTAACGGATATCCGTATTAATATGGGGATGAATAAAGCATCCATTTTTAATGTTCGCATTCGTCGCAACTTTTGTAATCGGTGAGGAATCCGAAAGATCAAATTCAAACGACAAATTAAACGAAATGATATCCCTTGAACCTGACGGACCAATGACTGCATAATAAATGTATGATGCTAATCCGCCACGAGCATGGCAGCTCCAAAGACACCTGCGCTGTCCCCCAGTTCGGGCTTAAGAAAGGTGGTTTCAAGCCCGTCATTAAAGACAAATTCCCTGGCCGATTGCACACCGTCCGTATATAAATAATCAACGTTTCCCACACCGCCTCCAATCACAACCACATCGGGATCTACGATATCGATAACTACCGAAATAGCTTTGCCAAAAAAATGTGTCAATCTGTTTATGGTCTTTGTCGCATTTGGGTCTGTGCCTGCTTTGTGAAGTTCAACGATTTCTTTAAGATGCTTTTTCTGGCCGGAAAGCGATTCGTAGTATCGCTGTGTAAAGGGACCGGAGATCACCGTTTCGACACATCCGATTTTTCCGCAATAGCATTCCCCTCCTGATTCGTCCAGGAAATTATGCCCCCACTCTCCACCGATACCATGCTTTCCGCCAATAATTTTGCCGTTTACAATAAGGCCACCACCTACTCCGGTGCCCATGATCACGCCAAACACCACTTCCGCATCGATCTTTTGCGATTTAACAGCGCCCATTTTAGCTTCGGCCAAGGCAAAGCAGTTTGCGTCATTGGCTATGGAAATCGGCATTTTTATAATTTGTTCCAGGTCTGTTATGAAGGGTCGCCCGTTATAGCAGGTAGTATTGGAATTTTTGAGCGTCTGCGCCTGGGGGTCTAACGTACCCGGGGTGCCGATTCCAATTTTTTCCGGTCTTGCGCCGACCTCTTTCGACATCATTCCGATGAGCTTGCTTATCTGACTGAGAATGTGTTCGTATCCGTGTTCCTGTTCGGTGGGTATTCGCATACGCGCCAATACTTCCGGATTTTCAGCCGATTTTAATACTACACCCTCGATTTTGGTGCCTCCAAGATCAATTCCCCAAAGCATAATGATTTAGTTTTTACCTTTCTTTTTTTTCTTAAATAAATTCTGCAAAGATTTTTTGAGCTCATTGGTTGTGCTGTCCAATTCCTCTTCCAATATCTTTCCCGTTTCCTTCTCCAGATTTTTTGTAAGTTCTTTTTTTAGCGTATCCAATTGTTGTTGAAGTTGATCTTCCCCTTTTTCCACAAGTTTTGTCGCCTCATCCTGAATTTTTTGCTCAGCTTCTTGTTGCGCCGAATCCAGGGCAGCCTGCACTTCCTGTTTCACTTCTTCTTTTACCTGCTCCTGAATGGTTGTGGCGGCACCGCCCGAACCGCTTGTCCCGGCAAGTAATATTTTGGGTTTGTCATAAGTTCCGCCAACATTAAAATTCAGTTTAATCTTAGATCCGGCCGAAGAAACATCTTCTCCCTGTAATCCTGCCAAAAGCTGATTTACCTGCTGTCCAATGGCTCCGGCCTCTACTTCAGTACGCACAAAATAATCCAATGTACCATCCGCTCCGAGACTTCCTGAAATATTTGCTTTTTGTCCGCCGATATCCACATCAAATGGAGATACATGCACTCTTCCGTTTTCCAGGCTTGCCTTCATGATCACATCCTTCAGGGACAGCCGGTCCGACTTCAGATCGGATTTCATAAATCCGGCAATTCCCGAAACAAGTTTCGATTCCTTTAAGGAAGCTTTTGCGATTTGTATGAGCCCGGCTCCGTTAAGGCTCTCGTAAACAGGCGACATATCCTCTTTAAGTAATCCGCTTATGCTAAAATTTGTGGAGAAATCTCCGTTCATGAGTTGAGCCATTGGCGCAAAAGTACGAACCGTTGAAAAGCTTGCGAAGGCATCGGGAATCGATAATGCTTTGATGTTTAATTGATAGTTAAAAACCGGACTGTCCGGGATACGCGTATCGTATTTCCCGTTCATCAGTACGGATCCGCCTAGTAAATTGAAAGACAGATTGCTCATATCCAGCACTCCGTCCCGAATGGAGAGCAGGCCCTTTGCCTTCTGAAGATTTAAATTGTCGTAGTAAATATTGTCGATAGACGACTGAAATTTAAAATCGATGTTTCTGGGAATCGCAACAATTTCCAGCGCGGAAGTATCTGCGGATGTTTCAGGTGAGGTTGCTTCACCTGTCATCCATTCATTTACATCCAGTATACGAGAGGTCAATTCCATTTCACCCGATAGCAATTCATGCTCTCCGAAAACGTAGTCAAGATAATTTTCCACATATCCTTCAATGCTCATATCACTCTTTCCTACCATCCCGTCAAAAGATTCCACGTTTATTCGTTTTGGATTGATCGCAAGCGACGACTCTTCGATACTTATTCCGACCGGCAAGTCGTTGCTTGAGTAGCTGAAATCTTTTAAATGTACCTTCCCGCTGGCCGGTAGTCTGTCGTATCGACCGGCTTCAACATCCGAGTACTTGCCCTTTGATCCCAAATCAGCGGATAACAATCCCTCGTAACTGATTCCTTCGATCGGATAGATTGCTGAAATAACCTCGAGGTCCAGGTTGCCCTTCACATTAAGATCCCAGGTATAATTATTTAAATTTGTAAGCGATAGGTCGCCTGAAATACGTTCCTTTCCCATTGATATTGAAAAGTCATCTACATTCAACCTGAAATCTTCCGGTTTGCCCGAGGGGCAATCTATGGCAGATGCAATTGATAATTTTTCCAGAGCCTTTGGAAATTCACTCGATTTGAAATATCCGTTGGCCAGATGGATTGAGGCGGTAACGGCAGGCATTATGTTTTGAGTGGAATCATACATGCCTTCGGCTTTAGCCTGTATTGAGAGAAGTCCTTTCATTTCCAATTCTTTGATGGGAAATACGGATGCCAGCTCAGCGAGATCCAGCCGGGCATTGATATCTGCTTCCATATCGTAATTCTTCAGATTTTTTACCAGTAAGGTGGCATCTATCGGATTGGTGCCCGCTTCCAAATGCATTTGTTTAATCTCAATCCGGGTATGGTCTATGTTGCCGTCCTCACAATCCAGGCTCAAGTCCATATCGATATTTTTTATAGGCATCGGCAATTCGGGATAGGAGATCATTCCGTTGGAAATTTTAAGTGCTATACGGTAAGCAGGAAGACTTGAGTCATTGTAAATTCCTTTCACAAATCCGTTAAACGACATTCTACCTTCTGTATTTATGTTTTCAAAGTCAGAGGTGTATGTTCCCGGGATCAGGGAATACAGACTTTTTACACTGCCGTTTTTGGAAGAAAAAGCTATATCCATTTCAATATCCTCCGAGGGCATGGCCAGATAGCCATCCATGGAAACCGGGAAATCGTTTATTCGAAAAACATTTTCTTTGAATGTAAACCTGAAATCGGTCATGTCGATATTCAAAGTAGCGTTTGCAAACAATTTTTGACCGCTTAAATATTTTGTTCCCTCAAACTCGAGTGTGGCATGTTCAATATTTGATAAGGTGGTGAGGTCGTAATTATCCAAAGAAATATTTCCGCTGCCCGAGTGGTTCAGCCCTTTAAATTCCATATGAAAATCCATGGATTTATCACTATATCTGAAAGTACCGTCGGATATATTCCATTGATCAATGGATAAATTAAAGTCGACGGGAGCGGAGGGCTCTGTTTCCAGGGTATCTTCGCCGGATTCCTTTACAATTTCATAATTGGCTTCACCGTTTTCGAGTATGATCAAATTTATGTTCGGCTCAATCAGATTTATGGACTTAATCACGTAAGTATTTCCAAAAAGGCTAAAAAGGTCAATGGTCAGGTTCAGGCTTTTGGCGCTCAACAGGGTATCGGCTTCAAATCGATCGATGCCAACAACTCCGAATTCCCCAAGGGAAGCTGTTGGATTTGGAAAGTTTTTGAAGAGCGTCAACCCAAATTTTGAAGGATCAAAATATACTTCAGCTTCGATATTTTCATTCAGGGATTTGTGGATTCCCTCCTGAATATCATCCTTAAATACCACAGGTAAAATTATGGCTGTAATTAAAAGTAATGTTACGAATACGGCTAGAAATACTAAGAATTTTCTCATGACGATTGATACTATCCAAAAAACAAAATTAAGATTTATGCAGGCAAAAAATCAGCGCATGAATATAATTCTGCATCATGTAATTTTTTGCCAAAAAATGTGCTCAAATTTTGACGGCCATCCGTAAGTATGAATTTGTTATATCGGAGTAAGGCGTTTTTTGTAAACCTCATATAGTTTGACGAAAGGGTCATTTGGGTCTTTGTTGAATTTTTGGAAAATAATCCGTGCCATATGTGCGAATATTAAAATTGAAGTAATTGTAAAGTTACTTTCGGTAAACATTTTGCAATTCAAAGCTATCTCTTATATTTGATCAGAGACCTAATTATTGCCTACCCTACACGAGTAGACATTCATATTTTTTAGATTTGAGTCATGATGAATATTAAGCGAAACAGATCGACCATTAAGGGCAGACTTACAAAAAAAGTAATAGAAGAAACCTTAATTGCGGAAATAGCCTGGGAAGCGTGCAATCAGGTTGGCGGCATATATACGGTATTGCGAAGTAAAGTGCCGACAATGGTCAATAAGTTTGGTGAGAATTATTGTCTTGTGGGCCCTTATGTACATGCAAATGTGACTACGGAATTTGAAGAAATCAAGGAAATAGAGGGTCCCTTCTCAAAAGCCGCGGCAAAGATGCGGGAAATGGGCTTTGATGTTCATTACGGGAAATGGCTGGTCACCGGAAGACCCAAAATCGTCCTGTTGAATCCGCATTCGGTTTTTGATCGCTTGGGTGAGGTGAAATATCAGCTTTGGGAGCACCATCACATAGAAACGCCGGACGATCATTTGATAAATCAGGTGATCGCATTTGGCTTTCTCACAAAAATATTTCTGGATTTGATTGCCGGCGGGAAAAAAAGGAACCGCAACATCGTAGCTCACTTCCATGAATGGATGGCCGCCATACCCATACCGGAATTAAGAAAATCGAGTACATCGGTCTCAGTTACATTTACTACTCATGCAACGCTTTTGGGCCGTTACCTCGCCATGAACGATCCCGAGTTTTACAATCATTTGCCATTTTTTGATTGGCTTCAGGAGGCGAAAAACTTCAACATAGAAGCCCAGGTAAGAATTGAAAGAGCCGCCGCGCACGGATCTCACGTGTTTACCACAGTAAGTGAAGTTACTGCTGTGGAATGTCAATATTTGTTGGGTAGAGAGCCTGATATTGTGACGCCCAACGGGATCAATATTGAGCGGTTTCATGTACTTCACGAGTTCCAGAATCTGCACCAGAAGTACAAAGACAAAATACATCAATTCGTGATGGCGCATTTCTTCAACAACTACACTTTTGATCTGGATGAAACACTTTATTTCTTTACGTCGGGCAGGTTTGAGTTTCGCAATAAAGGATTTGGTTTGACATTGGAAGCGTTGGCAAGGCTAAATTACATGATGCAGAAGGAGCACGTAAACAAGACCGTAGTCATGTTCTTTATTACCAAACAACCATATCATTCGATCAACCCGGATGTATTGCAGAACCGGGCCGTAATGGAAGAGCTCAGGCAAACCTGCCAGTCGATCGAGCAGCAGGTTGGGTCGCGATTGTTTTATGATTCGGCGAGTATCCCGGATAATAAGTTGCCGGAGCTAAGCAAATACGTAGATGATTACTGGAAGCTAAGGTTCCGTAGAACATTGCAGTCCTGGAAATCCGACAGTCTTCCGCCAATTGTAACCCACAACCTGATCAACGATACGGACGACCCGATATTAATGTTTCTCAGAAGCGCAAATCTGGTAAATAACCGGCATGATAAAGTGAAAATCGTGTATCATCCCGATTTCATTGTTCCAACAAATCCGCTTTGGGGGATCGAGTATGATCAGTTTACCAGGGGATGTAATCTGGGGATATTCCCCAGTTATTATGAACCATGGGGGTATACACCCCTGGAAAGTATTGCCCGCGGGGTTCCGGCCGTGACGAGCAATCTTTCGGGGTTTGGAGACTTTGTTATCCACAACATACCAAACCCGGAAGAAAAGGGCATCTTGGTCGTCGATAAAGTAAACAAAACCTTCCACGAATCAGCGCAACAATTGGCTGGTGAGCTGCTTCGGTTTGTCAAACAGAGCAGGAGAGAACGTGTTGAAATGCGAAATAGAGCGGAGTCGGCATCGGTTAATTTTGACTGGGATGCGTTGACAAAATATTACGATAAGGCTTACCTGTTAGCGATTCAGCGCGGGAAATAATTGGAAGCATCCCGGCTTTGTAAGGTTGGTGACAGCCTGTAAACCTGAATCCGGCAAATGCCAGCAAACCGGACCGGTCCGCCACAGCGGATAGACGTCTTTCGGGCGGATAAAGCCTAAAACAAATGGAAACATGGCACGAGCATCGGTTGGTCTGTGAAGCATTCGACCCCGGTCAGTTTTCGGGGGCTTCCCTTTTGGAAACCCAAGGACAACACAAAGGCAAAAAAAACGCTTAGATCTCAAAAATAATAAATGATATCTGCGATAAATGCGTCATATTGGCATTTATTTGTGTTTTTACGCAAATAATCGCGACATTTTTTCCGGGTTTGAATTCATTTTCCATATGGCCGAATAATTGATTGAACGGATTATTGGAAAACAAAACATGTTATGAATTTTAATAATTATACCATAAAAAGTCAGGAGGCCATTCAGAAGGCTATTGAGATCGCAAACGGGAATCAACAGTTGTCCATTGAACCGGCACATTTGATGAAAGCGCTGCTATTGTCCGATGAGAATGTGGTTTCATATATATTGAAAAAGTTAAGTGTAAACCGATTGCAATTAGACGAAAAACTTGATGAAATAATTAATTCCTATCCTAAAAGTTCGGGGCAACAACCTTATTTATCGAATGATTCGAATAGAGCAATTCAAAAAGCTACGGGATACCTCAAGGAATTTGGCGATGAATTTGTGGCGATTGAACACATGGTCATTGCGCTTACCGAGGGGTCGGATAAAACAGCAGGCCTGTTAAAGCATTTGGGTTTCAATAAGAAGGATCTTATAACCATTGTAAAAGAGCTGCGCGGAGGGGAAAGAGTTTCGGATCAAAATGCTGAATCGAAATATCGATCGCTGGATCGCTATTCGAAAAATCTGAACAAAATGGCTTTGGATGGAAAGATTGATCCTGTTATCGGACGGGATGATGAGATAAGGCGCGTATTGCAGATTTTATCGAGAAGAACAAAGAACAATCCAATCCTTCTCGGAGAGCCCGGCGTGGGAAAAACGGCCATAGTCGAAGGTATGGCCCAACGTATTGTGGACGGTGATGTCCCGGAAAATCTGAAGTCAAAAACGATCATCTCGTTGGATATGGGGCTTCTGATTGCCGGCGCTAAGTACAAAGGTGAATTCGAAGAAAGACTGAAAGCGGTGATAAAGGAGGTAACTGATTCGGATGGAGAGATTATATTGTTTATTGACGAGATTCATACCTTAATCGGAGCGGGCGCAGGAGGCGAAAGCGCCATGGATGCCGCGAATCTATTGAAGCCTGCTTTATCCCGGGGAGCATTACATGCCATTGGAGCTACAACTTTACAAGAGTATCAAAAGTACATCGAAAAGGATAAAGCGCTGGAGCGGAGATTCCAGGGTGTAATGGTCAATGAGCCTTCAATTCCCGATGCGATATCCATTCTTCGCGGTATCAAGGAAAAATACGAAGTACATCACGGTGTACGGATAAAAGACAATGCCGTTATAGCTGCCGTAGAGTTATCCAACAGGTACATCTCGGATCGGTTTTTACCGGATAAGGCCATCGATCTGGTCGATGAAGCCGCTTCAAAATTGCGTATTGAGATCGATTCGCTGCCTGAGGAACTGGATGAATTACAACGAAAGATCATGCAGTTTGAGATTGAACGCGAGGCCATTAGGCGAGAAAAAAATAAAGAGAAAGAAAAGCAGTTGTCCAAAACCATAGCCGAACTCTCCGATAAAAGAAATGAGTTGAAGGCTCAGTGGGAAAATGAAAAAAGCATCATTCAAAACCTGCAGGATGAGAAGGAAAATATTGAAAAGTTAAAACTTGAAGCCGAAAGAGCCGAACGTGCGGGCGATCTTGGAAAAGTCGCTGAAATCAGATATGGGTTAATCCATGAAAGTGAACAGCGCATACAACGTCTCCAGGAGCAAATCAAGGAACTGCAGGCCGGGGACTCCCTTCTGAAGGAAGAAGTAGATAGTGAGGACATTGCCGAAGTGGTTGCAAAATGGACGGGAATACCTGTTTCAAAAATGATCCAGACCGAAAAAGACAAACTGATGCATCTGGAAGCTGAGCTGGGGGAGCGGGTTGCAGGTCAGGATGAGGCTATTGAAGCCGTGTCTGACGCCGTGCGGAGGAGCAGAGCCGGATTGCAGGATCCCAAGCGACCAATCGGATCATTTATATTTTTTGGCACGACCGGTGTCGGGAAAACCGAGCTGGCCAAAAGTCTGGCGGAATTTCTCTTCGACGATGAGAACAATATGGTTCGGATCGATATGTCTGAGTTTCAGGAACGACATGCGGTGAGCCGGTTGATCGGAGCGCCCCCGGGATATGTGGGATATGATGAGGGCGGCCAACTTACCGAAGCGGTACGGAGAAAGCCATACTCCGTCATCCTACTCGACGAAATTGAAAAAGCTCATCCCGATGTATTCAACGTTCTTTTGCAGGTACTGGACGATGGAAGGCTTACCGATAATAAAGGTAGGATAGCCAACTTTAAAAATTCCATTATCATTATGACGACCAACATCGGATCCCATTTGATTCAGAATAATTTTTCAAAAATAAATGATGATAACAGGAAAGAAATAATTGAAACTACAAAAAACCAGGTATTTGATCTTTTGAAGAAATCCGTGCGTCCGGAATTTCTGAATCGGGTAGATGAGATCATCATGTTTCAGCCATTGTCAAAAGAAGATGTTCGGAAGGTCGCGGAGATACACTTTTATATTATTAGAGATCGGTTAGCTGAGAATCATATTAAACTGGAAGCAGATCAGAAAGTGCTAAATTATATTGCCGAAATAGGGTTTGATCCGCAATTCGGGGCCAGACCCCTGAAACGGGTGCTGCAGAAAAGCATTTTAAATGAACTGTCCAAGAAGATTCTGGAAGGAAAAATATCCGCCGAATCACTGGTTGGCATAACGCTCAATGATAAACGGGAAATAGAATTTATCAACCTGGATGAGGTGGAAATATAAAGGACGATTCTTTCCGGGTAAATTTCGACATGCCTTTGGCTTTTCCGCTTGATCCGGACCGTACTTAAAAAAAAGGCTGCTCATAAAGCAGCCTTTTGCATTCGGTTTGATTATATCTACCCTTCACTTAACCCGATTTATTCGCAGGAATTTTGTGAAATAGGCTTGAGAACACTTCTAAATAATTGAATTATACCCAATTAAACATCGGTCCTATGCGTGTCATGAATTTTTCAGGTTAATTCACTTCCGCGGCTTCTTTGCTCAACAAAATCTCATCGATCGCCTTTTTTAGCGTAGCTTTTGGCAGTGCTCCCTGAGCCATTTGCGGCTGCCCCTCTGCCGGGCAAAAAAGAAGCGACGGAATACTTCTTATCCCAAAAGCGGCAGCCAGCTCTTGTTCGGCCTCCGTATCAATCTGATAAATTTTGATTTTTCCTTCATATTCTTTGGAGAGTTCCTCCAAAACCGGATGTACCATTTTACAAGGGCCACACCAGTCGGCATAAAAATCGATCAGACAGGGCAGATCACCTTCGTATTTCCATTCTTTGTTTTGTTCATAATTGAAGACTTTCTCCAAAAATGCCTCTTTTGTTAACTTTTCCATATTTGATTTAGTTACTTCTTTCTTTATTTCTATTTTCTTTTCAGCCGGAACATTTTCCGGTTGATCATCCTTTTTCAAGACAATCATTCCTCCAAACACGACCGCAATTCCGGTTATGCCAAATAAAAGTATTTTCTTCTTCATGACGGTACATTATGTTTCAAATATATGAACATTGTTTCATATAAACAAATATTCATATATTATATGACGATCTTTTCAAAAAAAGGTTTCAAGGGCTTAACATTATTGGCGATTCGACGTAATTTAATAGGCAGATTTTTATCTTTAATAAATGAAAAAGCTTTTTATAGTCAGACACGCGAAGTCAAGTTGGGATTATCCTCATTTGGATGATTATGATCGCCCCTTAAACAAAAGGGGCAAACGAAATGCGCCGGAGATGGGTCAGCGGTTGGCTCAAAAAAATGTGAAACCCGATGCTTTAATTGCTTCCCCGGCAAAAAGAGCAGCCGCGACAGCAAGGCGAATTGCCGAACAAATTTCTTTTCCTGTTTCGGATATTGTAAAAGAGCCATTGCTCTATCATGGATCTGTCTCCAGTATGATCGATGTAATCCGATCTTCTGATGATGGAATCGAAACACTGATGATCTTTGGACATAATCCGGGTCTGACAGATCTTACAAACCGGCTTTCCGGATCTGATATTTACAATATCCCGACCTGCGGAATTGCTGAAATAGACTTTGACGTCGCATCCTGGCAGGAAGTGGGTAATACTAAAGGAAACCTGGTTTCGTTTGATTTTCCAAAGAATGTTCTGAAAACTTAACTATCGGTTTCTATGTAATTTTGACTGTTTAACTGCGGAATGAATGGGCTCCGGATTTGTGAGCTTCATAGGCAAAAGTTGGGAATTTATTGAATAGTGTATCATTTCTTTATTTTTGCAAACCATTTTTTTAAGTTGCAATATCATTGAAGAAAATCGAAAGAGGTTTTTTGAGAAAAATTGTTATAAATCGATTTATGAGTAAGTTTGTTGTTTTTATAATTATTATTTTTTGCAATTGTTTTGATGGTTCTGCTTATTCGCTTTACTTGTCTGATTCGGTTGGCGTAACTGTCAAAGGGGAGATAAAGTATGTAATTCATGAAGTTGAGGCAGGGGAAACACTATTTGCGCTCTCGAGAAAATATAAAGTTGATGTTCGGTCGATCAAAAATGCAAACCGCGAGAATCTTAACAATCTATCTATCGGACAGCGGGTTTTAATTCCAATACCGAAAACAACTGGCTCAGGGGGAGGTGTATATCATACCGTGAGATCTTCGGAAACCTTATTTTCAATTTCCAGACAGTACAATGTCCGGGTAGATGATTTGAAAAAATGGAATAACCTGTCTGAAAACAGTATTTCTGTCGGGCAAAAGCTTTTGGTGAAGCGAGAGGCCGGGCAAACGGACCTTGCAGATAATAATGGAAATACCCTCGATTCTAAAAACCGGAAAACCCATGTAGTCGGACAATCACAAACCCTCTATTCCATATCCAGAATGTATGGTGTTTCTACCGGTCAATTAATCGAATGGAACAATCTGACGTCCGACGCACTCAATATCGGACAGGTATTGGTAGTTTCGGCATCTTTACCGGTAACCGAAACGGCCTCAAATTCGTCCATGCTGCCTTCACCCGAAAAAACTGCTGAAAAACCAAGGGCTACGGATACTCCTGAAGAAGGGAAAATCGAGAAAGCTGCGGCAATCGGAGCAGATGTGGTGGTCGATAATCCTGAAGAAAACTACTCCGAACGTCCTGCGGAAAAAGTAATTCAAAAAGGCATTGCTGAAGTGATCCAGAGCAATCAGGAGACTAAAAAATATCTTGCCTTGCACAGGGATGCACCGATAGGCACGATCATGCAGGTGAAAAACGAGATGAACAATCAAAGTGTATTTGTGCGCATAGTCGGTACGATTCCCGACACCGGTGATAACTCAAAAGTAATATTGAAGATATCCAAGAAAGCATACGACCGTCTCGGCGCAGTGGACGACAGGTTTCCGGTTGAATTATCCTATATTCCTTAGTTTAACCGAACTGTGGAGCGAGAAGCATTATTTGAACTGCTGGAGGGGCAGTTCAGTAAATACAACACTACCGATTTTATTCCGGATGATCCGATATCTGTTCCGCACCGGTTCGACAAATTGCAGGATATTGAGATTTCGGGTTTTTTTGCAGCCACTTTTGCCTGGGGCCTTCGCAAAACGATTATTAAAAAGAGCATGGAATTAATGAGCCTGTTCGATCATGCTCCATATGATTTCATTACAAACCATACGGAAAATGATCTTAATTCCTTGCTGAGTTTCAGGCATCGCACATTCAATACGACGGACCTCCTATATTTTGTTCATTTTTTCAAAGCGTACTATTCCAAACACAATTCGCTGGAAGATTTATTTGTCCCCGAAAATTCAAACGATGCCAATATAAAAAACGGGATCAATAATTTTTACCTTCGTTTTGTGAATGACGATTATTTTCCGCCGCGTACCAGAAAACATGTTTCTCGTCCTGCCGGAAATTCTGCTTGCAAAAGAATCAACATGTTTCTAAGGTGGATGGTAAGAAAAGACCATGCCGGAGTTGACTTCGGATTATGGAAACGCATTAAACCGGATCTGCTTGTTTGTCCATGTGATGTGCATGTAGAAAAAGTTGCAAGAAAATTGGGCCTGATTACGAGGAAGCAAATTGATTGGCATACTGCGGAAGAACTGACCAACAACTTAAAGCTGCTTGATCCCAACGATCCGGTCAAGTATGATTTTGCGCTTTTTGGAATTGGCATGAACGATATTTAGTATTTACTTTCCCCATTCTGCCGGACTTTCCCGCCATTTTTTAAGGCTGGAAGTCTGTTCATCGGTTATATAATCAAGCTTTAGCGCTTCATCGATTAAGTCATTGTAATTGCTGAGGGATATATACTTTACATCAGCATCTTTAAAGCTTTTTTCAGCTATGGAAAATCCATACGTAAAGATAGATACCATGCCTAGAACGGAAAATCCGCCCGACTTTAAAGCTTCAACTGCTTTTAAGGAGCTTCCGCCGGTAGATACCAGATCTTCAATAACTACGACTTTTTGTTCAGGCGTGATCTTTCCTTCGATCATGTTTTCCATTCCGTGCCCCTTGGGTTTAGATCTTACATAGACGAACGGAACATTCAAAGCCTCGGCAACAAGAGCGCCTTGAGGTATGCCGGCGGTAGCAACTCCCGCTATTGCCTCCACATCCGAAAAGGAGGCTCGGATTGCATCGACAAGCTCATTCTTAATATAGGTTCTTACCTCGGGGAAGGACAATGCAAGCCTGTTATCACAATATATGGGCGATTTCCAGCCAGACGCCCATGTAAAAGGATGCTCGACGTCCAGTTTAATTGCTTGGATATCTAATAATCTTTTTGCGATGTTCCTGGCAGTGATATTCATCTTTTCTCATTTTCTACTCAGACTGCACAAAAATAGAAATTATGGCCTATAAACCCGAACAACCCGAAAAATTATGAATTTTTCTCCCGAAGAGGGCCGATCATTACTTTATGCTCAAAAAAGTAACTTTTTAATGGTAGCGTCCATTTATTCATTCCTCAAACTTGAGGAATGAATAAAAGTAATGGTCGGGGTTATCCTGTAGCGTATTTGCTTATGATTCAATATTTTACAGATATATTATTCTTTAGAAAATAATTTATTGTGAATAAATCGGGATAATTTTATTTCTTGCAATGATTTTATAAGCATATGAAACCGGCGTGGCCGGAGTAAACTCAGGACACACACGAGCATGATTGTGTTTCTCTGTATGTCAGCAAACTAAAAAAATATAAACGGATGAAACCGGCGTGGCCGGAGCAAATTTAAGACACACACGAGCATGATTGTGTTTCTCTGTGTGTCAGTAATCTAAAAAAATATAAACGGATGAAAATATTCATCAAAGATATTCCGATTGTAATCGTATCAAATCACGAATTTATCAAGTCTTCCGATTACGATCACATTTTTAAAGGGCATCATTGGGACCCTCAGATCGAATCGCTTAAGGATGAAGTCCTCGTAAAACACGCTTCGGCGGAAGTAATCGACGAATTTCTGGTATATCTTAAACAAAACGGTCTTAAAAAGCTGGAAGGGATTACGTTTACGGTTGACAACTATGACGAGGTTATTAAAGACATTAAAAAGGATTATACGGTTATAAAAGCCGCCGGAGGCTTGGTGCTGAATGAGGGAGAGGTTTTGATGATGTGGAGACTAAAAAAATGGGATTTACCAAAGGGGAAGCTGGATAAAGGAGAAAAGCCAAAAAAAGCGGCGATCCGGGAAGTCGAGGAAGAATGTAATATAAAAGTAAAGGCCGGAAAGAAGATATGTCATACATGGCACACCTATAAACAAAACGGGGAGCGCATTCTGAAAAAGACCTATTGGTACCGGATGTATTGCATCGACGATACTCAAATGAGGCCCCAGAAAGAAGAGAATATTGAGGAAATTAAATGGATGAATGAGGTGGAGTTAAAGGAAGCATTGTACAATTCCTATGCTTCCATCAGGGACGTGTTCCGGCATTACTACCTGATGGACTAAAGTTGATAAGGAATATACCTGCTCACATCTCCTCCGTAGGAATGTACTTCCCTTATTATAGTTGAGCTAATAAATGCAAACTTTGGAGAAGTAATAAGAAAAACAGTCTCCAAACCGTTATAGAGATCCTTATTGACCATAGCAATGGTGTTTTCATACTCGAAATCCGTTGTGTTTCGCAGACCTCGAAGTAGGTATTTGGCGTTATGGTTATGCGCATATATGGCAGTGAGTTCGGTGTACTTATCAACTTTGATGTTGCCGTAGTTGGCAAAACAGGAGCTTATTTTTTCCAGCATGAAGTCTGTTTCGAAGTATCGCTTTTTTTGCGAATTATATCCGATCGCAATTACGATCTCATCAAAGATGTTCAATGCTCTCAGCACAATATCTTCATGCCCTTTGGTGAAAGGGTCGAAAGATCCGGGGAATAAGGCAATTTTTTTCATGGAAGAATCAAGCTCTTACGATCTCGGTGGAAAACAAATCGAAATATTGGTGTTCCAATACCTCGTCAAATACGTAGCTGAAGTTGAGATTGTCGGGTCGATGGCCGAGGACTAATTGATTCATGGTTTTTTTAAGTTCGTTAAAATGTGGTGTATTTCTTCCCAGGTATCCGTACAGACTGATCTGATCTGTGCGCAGATCAAAATTCAACTCATTAGCGGCTATTTTTATAAACCTTATATAGTCGTCGAATCTTTTAATAACATATTGGTTGTAAAACAGCAGTTTCTTATTTTCAGCAACCAAAATATGTAATCCAAATCTATCAATGTGTATCACCACATCCCTTTTATCAGGTTTATTCTTTGAAATTACTCCATTGATCAGGGAACTGCTTTGATGGCTAAATCTGATTTTTCTCCCCGGATAAATATTTGAAGTCAACTCTACAAAAGACTTCGGAACAGTGAATACATTTATGAAGTCTAGATATTTATGGCGAGTGAGCATGATCTCGTCGGTAGAAGGATCGAACCTTGTATGCATCAGCAAGTAGCTCGAAATTTTATTTTCTTTGAAAAGACGGTAGGGGACAAAGGAAAAAGACCGGTTTTTAATGACGAAGTTTATCGTCTTCCAAAAGTTGGCCAGAAGTAAATGATGGTCGTCAATGATAAATTTTACAACAGAGAATTTTTCCGAATCCTTCAAGTTTGGATCGAATACATAATCCTCTAACAGGACACATTGATTCCTTTCCGAATCGACAACCAATATTTGGAAATCCTTCAGCCCTATAAACAGTGATAGGCTGTAGAATTCCAGCCTATCGATTTCAAATTTGGGGTCTTTTACTTTTTTAAGAAGCCTAAAAGACTTGTAACTTATTTTACTCAAGATTATTCCCAGTTTCCGGATACCGAAACTTCCGTTCTAGAACCTACCCTCAAAGCGTTTTCATTATTATTCTTCCTTCGCAAAGGATTTACAGGTTGCGTATCTTTTGCTTCAAAAACATCTACGACAACATTCCCCTTTGTAACCTTCCCGGCAAACATCTCAAATGTTGCATTGTTTTTTGATTCCGGGATATAAGGGAGGTTCTGAATGTTGCCTATACGCTTGTAAGAGAGATTGGCAAGACCTGCGCCCGTCTCTACTTGTTGCCCTTCTCTTACACTTATTTTTTCGACAAGTGCATTGTATGGTGCCCTGATTTTCACAGTCTTACCGGTATTACTCAATATGTTGGCTACAAGATCGCCTTTTTTGATGGTACTTCCCTCAGACATATTTAAGGTCTGAACAGTTCCTGCCGCTAAATTTAACAATGGTTCTCTAACAACAAAAACGGAGTCTTTTACAGATACCTTACCGATCGTGTCTATGTGAATGGTTACTTCCTCAGCTCCATACGCCAGCATTTTGATTTCTTCGCTTCTCTGGGTGATGTAGATGCTACCCGTATCTATAAAGCTAATTAGTGTGTCAAAATCTGTCGTATATTTCCCATTTGATGCCAGGTAAGCTACCTGTGCGTCTCGGATCATTTTCAATTTATTGATAACTAGCTGCTCTTGCCTTTCTATTCGCTTATCATCATCAATCTTGGATTTGATGTTTCTAACGAGCACGACAGCTAAACCAATAGCAACGACAAAGAAAAATATGGAAAGTACTCTTGTTATAACCATGGCGGTAAATTTTTTTTGCAATTATAATTATTTTATGATTTAAAATGCAATTTAAGATGAGCTATTTCACTTGTGTTCTACATTTTAACCGGTGCTCCACAGCCGGTATCATATTTTAGTTTTCAGCTTTTTACAAAACCGGATTTTACTGACAAACAACAAATCATCAGGATGTTTTCCAAAGATGATATCCTCTTAATGTTTTGATATCTTTTATACTTTTCAAATGCGTAAACATCTGATGCAAGCTGTTCCTGTCCAATGCATTGATCTCCTCAATATCCATGAATTGAACATGCTTAATGATCTGCTCTTTACGTCCCATCTCCGGGTCAAATCCGGTCCGCAATGTTCCGGATCTCCTGCGCACCCTGAAAATAAGCTCGATAGCATGTAGCGGAGGGCTTAAATATTCGTGCACAAAAAGAAAATCCTCGACATTGATCCGTAATCCGGTTTCTTCCAGAAATTCCCTTTTTAGATTTTCTTCTGCGGATGATCCGAAATCCATTCCGCCTCCGGGTGGCCCCCAAAAATCATTTTCCTTAGTTAACGATTGATGATTTACCATAAGGATTTTCTCATTTTCAATACAAATTCCGCAAACACGTACGCGCAACCTATGACCAAATTCTTCGATGACCCGTTTTCTTATCTTTTGCATTCGGTGGTGAATAAATAATTAAATAGAATCGTTAAAAGTAACAGATTGCATGAAAAATATTATCGGCAGCTATACCTTTGTCAGGTAGTTTAAAAATTCAATAATTGCCTCAAATATCCAACATTATCAGATCAAAATTTCCGTACGAACCGACTTCGGGTCAATTGAGTTTTTTTTATTCGCTTGACGACCTGATTGGCGAGGGAGAAGATCGCAGGAACACACTTGTCGTCCGGGGTTATGCAGGTACGGGGAAGACGACCATTATCAGTTCTCTGGTGAGTGCGTTGCCGTTATTCAATTTAAGATATGTCTTATTGGCTCCCACCGGGCGGGCGGCCAAGGTGATTTCATCGTATACGGAACGAAAATCATTTACGATTCATAAAATCATCTATCGCCAGATGGCCGATCCTAAAACCGGTGAACTCAAATTTGTCAGACAAAAAAACTATTATAAAAAAACCGTCTTTATCGTTGACGAAGCTTCTATGATCTCCGATGAAAACGGGTTTTTCAATAACGGGCTCTTGAGCGATTTGGTTGATTATGTATTTGAGGACAGTTCGAATAAACTCATACTCATTGGCGATAATGCACAATTACCTCCTGTCGGAAGCACACAAAGCCCGGGTTTGGAGCAGATGTATCTAAGAAATAAATTCGGCCTGCAGGTTTTTGAGGTCGAGCTGGATGAAGTATTGCGCCAGGAGGAAGGGTCAGGAATTCTCTTCAATGCTACCCGGTTAAGAAAATCTGTGTTTAATGATGGGCGGAACGTCTCTTTTGAAACGGGCAGGTTCAGTGACATGTATAAAATGACATATCAGAAACTGGAAGATGGGGTCAGATATGCCTATGATAAATTTGGCATGGAAGCAACAGCGATCATTTGTCGGTCAAACTGGCAGGCGGTACAATACAATGAATATATCCGACGGAATATACTTTACAGGGAAGAGGAGATAGAAGCCGGTGATATCATCATGGTGGTGCGAAATAATTACTTTGTCCTGGAACCCGATTCTGCCGCCGGATTTATCGCGAACGGCGATTTTGCGGAAGTAAGAAAAATAGTTTCATTTGAAGAAGAATACGGCTTCAGATTTGCCGAGATTGAGATTCATCTGGTGGATTATCCCGACATGGAACCCTTTCGGGCCAAGGTGTTTTTGGACACGCTTCACAGCAACACGCCTTCATTAAGCGCTGAGGAGGGGAACAGGCTTTATCACCTGGTTAAAGAAAAGCACATGGATATCGGAAGCGGCAGGAAATTCAAGGAGGCGATTCGGAACGATGAGCATCTGAACGCATTGCAGATAAAATTTGCCTATGCCCTTACCTGCCACAAATCTCAGGGGGGACAATGGAAGGCAGTATTCATAGACGAAGGAAACAGGAAGGAACCCGATGTGGATGTTGAGCATGCCAGGTGGTTGTATACCGCAGTGACGCGAGCTGAAAAGGAGGTATTTCTTATCAATTTTGATCAGCAATACTTTATTCGATCATGACAGTTATTTGGTTTTAATCGTTATTATTATAAAGATGCAGGTTATGTGGCTATTGAATAAAATTATCTTTCTTACGTTTATCCTTTTCTATTATTCGGTCATATCATTCGCTCAGGAAAGTCATCAAAGCGACTCTTTGAATTATGCCCGGATCACTTTTGAAAAGACAGATTTTGATTTTGGAGATATGAAGCAGGGGGAGAAAGCAGCGCATGTTTTTCAATTTAGAAATACCGGAAACTTACCCTTGATTCTGAACAATGTTTTGTCAACCTGCGGGTGTACCGTGCCCGAATGGCCCAGAATACCTGTTTATCCGGATTCATTAGGGCAGATAAAGGTAGTATTCGATTCAAAGTCAAAAATTGGCCGCCAAAATAAAGTGATCACCATCAGATCAAATTCCAGGGGAGGAGATTTTCGATTGAGGGTTGCTGCTATGGTTTTACCGCCCGAAAACGGGGAAAAAGGCAATTAGATTGCCTTTATTGTTCCAAACAATAAAAAAAACCAACCCAGGATCATAAGAAATCCGCCAATCGGTGTGATCATTCCGAATTTTGTGATTCCGCTCAGGCAAAGCGCGTATAACGACCCGGAAAAAACAATCGTTCCAATGGTAAAGGCATAGCCGGCATAATTAAAAATAGGATGTTTGTAGCTGAACATCAGAATGCCGAGCAGGGTCAATGCCAACGCGTGGTAGAATTGATACTTTACAGCAGTTTCAAAGGTATCCATCCTTCCGGTTGATTCAAGTAGATTTTTCAAAGCGTGCGCGCCAAAAGCCCCGATCGTTACAGCCAAGCCCCCAAAAACAGATCCGATAATCAGGAATACCTTGTGCATATCTATTTTCGGTAAATTCTCGGTCCGAAAATCTTACTACCCACTCGGATCATGGTGCTGCCCTCCTCCAGTGCAATCGGATAATCATCGCTCATACCCATAGAAATTTCATTCATCGCTACATTGGGTAAGTTGATCTTTTTTTTGATGGAATCAAAGGTTTTTTTCAGAAACTGAAATTCACTGCGGATCTGATCCCGGTCGTTCGTGTAGGTGGCCATGCCCATCAATCCGATGATCTTAATATTTTCCATAGATTTCAATTCATTGGAATTAAGCAGGTTGTACAATTCATTTTCCTCAAAACCGAACTTGTGCGCTTCCTCGGCTATATGTACCTGCAGCAGGCAGTTTATGGTTCGATTATTCTTCAGCGCTTGCTTATTGATCTCTTTCAGAAGCTTGAGGCTGTCGACGGCATGAATCAGGTATATGAAAGGAGCGATGTATTTTACTTTATTTGTTTGTAAATGACCAATCATATGCCACCGGATATCCTGCGGCAATTGATCCGGTTTTTCTCTTAGCTCCTGAACTTTGTTTTCTCCGAAATCGAGCTGCCCCGCTTCATAAGCTTCCAGAATAAGGTCTACGGGTTTTGTTTTACTCACGGCAATGAGTCTGCAATTGCAATTCTTCAGTCGATGGTTGAATTCGATTATATTTTCTCTAACACTCATTCTAAACGTTATCCATATTTATGCGGTGCAATTTAAAAGGCTTTATGGTAAAGTACCATTTGAGGGGTCTTAAACTTTAAAAATCCGTATGGACAGATCCGGTTTCCGGACAAAATCATTCGGACCCGTGCTGGAAGTTGAGCTTGGCTTTAACTGTGGAAGTTAGCCAAAGTTAACCGGGATTACTCACCTCAATCGGTCGATATTCGAAGAATGATTCGATACTAACTTGCGGAAGTGTTCGGTTTTAAACAACGACTATACGTTTTCCGGTAACAGCAGTTATTATTGACGCCCTCTTCAAGTTAGCGACGCTGCATTACTTTTCCGGAAGTCCTGTGATTCGATTCACCGCCGTGTCCGGATGTGCGAAGAATCATGCCCTTTTGGGGATAATGATCTGTAAGACAATTTGTTATATGCTATCGAAAACAAATGACCGCAAATAAAAAGTGCGAGTGGGCCAAACTGTCCCGAACTTCTGAACCCCTGGCTTTCAATCCATAATGCTTAAACGTTTGACCTGCTTTTCTTATCGATTAGTTGCAGAATGTTCTGAAACAGTGCGTATATTTGCAGCTCATTAACCGTAATACTTTTTATCTCAATGAAGATAATAATTGCCGGAGCAGGAGAAGTTGGATTTTACTTAGCAAAACTGCTGACCCAGGAAAGGCAGGAGATTGTTATAATCGATCTGGATCAGGAAAGGTTGAATTACGTTTCGACGCATCTGGATGTACACACGGTGCGGGGGAGCTCTACTTCATTTAAGTTTCTGGAAGCGGCCAATGTCAGCAAGGCTGATTTGTTAATTTCAGTTACTTCTTCGGAAGAAACGAATCTGACTACATGTATAATAGCTAAAAAGCTTGGCGCAAAAAAGACCGTTGCCAGGATCGACAATACCGAGTATTTGATAAGTACTGAAAAACTGAATTTGAAGGATATCGGAATTGATGAGTTAATTTCAACCGAAAGTCTGGCTGCAAGGGAAATAAAGCGTCTGTTGCGCGAAGCAGCGCTTACGGATACTTTTGAGTTTGATAATGGCATGCTCACGTTGGTTGGTATAAATATTGATGAGCATGGATTCCTGGCCGATAAGACGCTGAGAGAAACAACGCATTTAAACCCCGATCAGAATTTCATAACGGTATGCATCCTTAGAAACGGTAAAACAATCATACCTCACGGAAGTACCAAATTCTTACCAAAGGATCATGCTTATTTTATTGCAGAGCCGGAAGGCGTAAAAAAGGTCATGGAACTATCCAGCCAGGAGAAAGTATCGTTTAAAAACTTAATGATCCTTGGCGGAACAAAAGTCGGATACCATGCGGCCAGACGATTGAGCAAAAAATACCGGATTAAACTCATTGAATCCGAGC
The DNA here is from genome assembly GCA_022360055.1 of Cytophagales bacterium. Lineage (GTDB taxonomy): Bacteria > Bacteroidota > Bacteroidia > Cytophagales > Cyclobacteriaceae > JAAUQL01. Next base: position 22,282 of record JAKSDO010000272.1, read on the forward strand.
GTGAGCGATGTTTTAATCTTGCGGATATGCTCAGGGATACCTTGGTGATCAACGGCGATATTACCGATGTTGAGCTGCTGAAACAAGAAGGTTTGGAGGATATGGATGCATTTATTGCAGTGACCAACAATTCGGAGACAAATATTATTTCCTGCCTTGTCGCCAAAACATGTGGCGTAAAGAAAACCATTGCATTGGTTGAAAACATGGATTATATTCACCTTTCGCAAAACATAGGGGTGGATACCATGATCAACAAAAAGCTGATTGCGGCCAATTTTATTTCCAGGTATATCCGGAAGGGCGATGTAATTTCTTTGACAGGTATTCATGGTGTTGATGCGGAGATCATGGAGTTTGAGGTAAAAGAAACTTCCAAAATAAATAAGAAAAAGATAAAGGATCTGAATTTTCCAAAGACAGCAATTATCGGAGGAGTTGTAAGAAAGGGGATCGGATATACCACATTTGGTGATTTCGAATTCAGACCTAAAGACCGGGCAGTCATTTTAAGCTTACCCGAATCGATACACGAAGTAGATCAGTATTTCAAATGATCAGTATTTTTTAATATGATTTCACGCCACTTCGAAGTCATTTCAAGTTTGCATTCTATGAAGAGCCTATGAAATTTAATCTAAATGCAATTGTTTCTATTCTCGGATTGCTTTTGATTCTCAATGGAGGATTTATGCTTTTATGCCTGCCAGTTTCCTTGTATTACCGCGATGGGCAATGGCATGCATTACTCCTCGCCGGCATTCTTACGATGGTAATCGGCGTATTTTCCCATTTGTTTACAAGACAACGTACCAACGGAGGATTAAATAAACGCGATGGGTATCTGGTTGTCACCACGGGGTGGTTGGCCATGACATTTTTCGGGACGTTACCCTATGTGATCAGCGGAGAAATCCCGGATTTCACGGATGCCTTCTTCGAGACATTGTCAGGATTTACAACAACGGGCGCTTCTGTCCTCAATGATATCGAAGGCATGAGCAAGGGGCTATTGATGTGGCGCAGCCTCACGCAATGGATCGGGGGAATGGGGATTATCGTTTTAACGGTAGCAATTTTACCCCTTTTGGGAATTGGAGGAATGCAGCTTTTTGTGGCTGAAGCCCCCGGTGTAACGCCCGATAAGCTGAAACCCAGAATTACCGATACTGCAAAACGGCTCTGGTTAATATACCTCGGCCTGACACTTTCTGAAGCCGTTTTGCTGAAAATCGGTGGAATGTCCTATTTCGATGCCATAAATCATGCGCTGACCACCATGGCAACAGGTGGATTTTCGACAAAGCAGGCAAGTATTGCCTATTTTGGATCGCCCTTTATTCAATATGTGATTATTATTTTTATGTTTCTGGCCGGGACAAATTTTACCCTTACGTATTTTGGTCTGCACGGGCAGCTTAAAAAAGTTTGGGCTAATGAAGAATTCCGGTTTTACCTCGGGTTTACCCTGGGATTTGCATGCCTGATCACGATCGTCGTGTATTTTGTAACCGGTGATTCATTCGAATCTGCATTTAGGAATTCGCTGTTTCAGCTTGTTTCCATCATCACTACCACCGGATTCGTTACCGCGGACTACACAAGCTGGGCACCGCTCTTGTCGGTCACCTTTTTCATGTTTATGTTTATCGGGGCTTCAACAGGATCGACAGCCGGAGGCGTGAAGATCGTAAGGCACATTATACTATTGAGAAACAGTGTGATGGAATTGAGAAGACAGCTTCATCCCGCAGCCGTTTTGCCCGTAAGATTGAATAAAACTGCAATCAGTTCGGAAATCACATTTAACATCATGGCTTTCATGATTATTTATTTTATGGTTTTTGCTTTAGGTTCGGTGCTTTTTTCTTCCCTGGGTTACGATTTTAATACTACGATCGGAGCAGTTGCCACCTGTCTCGGGAATATTGGTCCCGGATTTGGCAAGGTCGGGCCCGTAGACAATTTCGCGTTTATTTCTGTTCCCGGAAAGTGGATCCTTTCGATCTTAATGTTGTTGGGAAGGCTTGAGTTATTTACGGTACTGATTCTGTTTACACCTTATTACTGGACAAAGCATTGACCCGAAAATTTGCCGAACCTGCCCTCGGCAAGGGCTGTTTTTCCAGCCTTCCGACAGGTTTGGAATGACCCGCCCGCAAGCGCGCACCCAGGGATCACAATCGGGCATTTAAAACTATTGTCAGACCGGCGTAATCTCCGGATTTGACAGATCGACCGGTGATGAATTATCCAAACTTAATCTACATTTCCTGTTTTTTCATTTGTTCTAAAAAAAGATCTTCAAGGCGCTGAACCATTTTCTCAGTGGTAAAATGATTTTTGACGCGTTCAAGGGCACCTCTTTCCATGGAAAATCGAAGATCATCGTCTGTTAAGATCCGGTTTAATCGTTCGAAGATTTGTTCCGTATTTTCAGACTCGACCAAAAAACCGGAAATACCGTCTTCAACAAGTTCCGGCGCTCCATTTACGGAAGTGGCAACAGATGCTTTTTTATTGGCCATGGCCTCTAAAAGCGCATTGGGCATGCCTTCGTAGCGGGAGGGGAGTACAAATGCATCCGAAGATTTGAGGAGCGAAGAGACTTTATCCGAGAAGCCAATAAAATGTACCCGGTCCGAAACACTTTTTTCGACGGTTGCACGGATCAGTTCCTGCTTAAGTTTCCCTTCCCCGGCGATGATAAATTGCCAGTTTCGGTCTTGATCCCTGGCAATTGAGGCTACCCGGATTAACAAATCAAAACCCTTTTGAAAATCCAGCCTTCCTGCCGAAAAAATAATTTTTGAACCGGGAGGCAGTTGGTACTCGTCATGTAATTTGATTTTGAACACATCTTTCGGAATCTCTATCCCGTTATAAATCACGTGAATAAAGTTGTCCGGGAACCACCCGAAGCTTTCGTAGATCTTTTTTATCGACTTTGTATTTGTAATTATCCCGTCAATGTATTGAGTAAAGGGCCGGATATATTTCTTTTTGTTGCTTAGGTTCTGAATGCCTTGCCTGGCAAAGATTGCTTTAATCCCGATCGCTCTGGCCGCTCTTGCGCCAATCTTTACATCTCTATTTTGACAGCAAATGAGCACATCAATATCCGCCTCTTTGAGAAAGGCTTTCAGCGGATAAACTTTCCAAAATGCGATATCGGCGGGAATGGTATAATACCAGGTTTTTAATGCTCGTTCCTTAGCTTTTTGTTCTATTACCGAATTTTTGATGCAGGCTATCGTTACATGATGTCCTTTGTCCGCCAAACCTTTTGCCGCAACGACCATCCATTTTTCGCCACCGCCCCACTTTCTTTTATTCAATGAGTTTAGAAAAAGAATATTCATCTGGATAATTTTAGCAAATATGGTAAAAAACAGCCTATTGAGTTATATTTTTCTTGTGTGTTTGCCGCTCGATCCATTAAATCGAAAGGCATATCTACGGCCATGCATTGAGCAAGATAAATTGCAATACCGGAGAATTAAAGAACCAAATTTACTTACGCGATCCGTCTTCTACCTGCTTATCCTGTCTCCGCAAAGATGAGCTACTATGGAATCGGGGTTTGGCAAGGGTAAGGGTTTTGCCCGGAAGCCGGCATTATAAGGGTATTCGGCGTTCCGGTGTTTAACATCATTCGAATTTAATGGCCAATTATAGAAGCATTGCCTTATTTCTCCAACCGAAGCGGCTTTGGTATGATGCGGTCATCATCGAGCACTTAAAGCTGGAAAAGTAAGAATTCACAATGGTAAAGACTTAGTTTCCTTAAAATTATAGTAACTTGCAGCGCTCAAATTCGAGGTGGAAATACAATAAATTTTTGCTATGATAAAATTCAATAGGTTAAAGAAACAACCGATCTATTTTTATTCAAAGATTGCGCCGTTAGGGAAAGTACTTAAAATAAAGGTTTCGGAAGGGATACATATGCTCTTCAGGGCCAGGACACTTGATCGCGCAGTATTAAAAGATGTCTGGACAAAAGATGCATATAGTAAAGCAGGTTTTGAAATTCGTGAAAGTGACACGGTTATTGACATAGGAGGCCACATCGGCGCGTTTACTGTTTTTGCAGCAAAAAAAGCTGCCAAAGGCCAAATCTATACTTTTGAACCGTTTTCCGAGAATTATGAGATGCTGCTTTCCAACGTGAAGCTGAATCACATAAAAAATGCCGTAATAGAAAACGCAGCGATAGGAAAGGAAGATGGTATCTCTAAACTCTATATCCGGCCCAAAGAACTGACTAAAGGGGAAATCGCGTATAACTCCGGCGGTCATTCGTTTCATCTGATCAAGGATAGCAATATTTCAGTTGAAGTAAAGACCTATACGCTGGATTCGGTCATTGAAAAACACAAATTAAGAAACGTGGATTTTTTGAAAATGGATTGTGAGGGGGCAGAATACGAAATCATTTTCAATACTTCGAAAGAGACGTTATCCAGGATATCTAAAATCGTAATGGAGTGCCATCCTTATGAAAACTATACCTATGATGATATGCATGATTTTTTAGAAGACAATGGATTCGAATGCCTTTCATCAAAAGATCGCCATTACAATTTGTATCTGATTTATGCCATTCGCAGAAACCAGGGATAAAAGTATTATGATACACTTTTATCCGGATGATATGTGTTTTTAACAAAATAAGGATAAGTTCGATTTTTTTGTCGTAGATCAATGTGTAATACCGGGTTGTCGATATGAGAATACTTTTATTGAATACCTTTCCGGTTTGGGGAGGAGATGAAAAATGGACAATAAATGTCGGTAAGGGGTTGCAACAACGGGGGCATCACACGGTTATTTCCGCTCTTCCGGGTTCGGAAACGGAACATCAGGCATTGAAAGCCGGATTACATACCTTTCCTTTTAAGATTGGCCCGGATATCGCATTTTGGAAAATTCCTTCTTTCCAAAAGTATCTTAAAAGGAACGAGATTGAAGTGGTACTCTGTGTACAAAACAGAGATGTGAAGATCGGCGCTTTGGCCGCGCGGCTGGCAGGTATACCTGCTATTTTTGCCCGACAGGGACTTGATACGATTAAAAGGCGCTTTGATCATAAAGTTCCCTTTACCAAATACATTGACGGGATAATTACAAATACAAAGTCGATAAAAGAGCTTTATGGAAGTTATGGGTGGTTTAGGGATGACTTCATCCATGTAATTTACGATGGAATTGAATTGCCGGCGAAACTGCCGGTTATGGATCTTCACGATCAATTTGGACTCAAGGAGAATTCCGGAGTGATTGTCGGAGCGGGTAGACTTGTCCATCAAAAAAGGTTTGATTTGTTGATAAAGGCAGCTGCTCTGGCAAAAGAACAGGGGCTAAACTGGAGTGTTTTGATCGTAGGTAAAGGGGAACTTCAAAGCAAGCTCCAAACAATGATTTCCGATTTGGGCGTGGAGGATATTGTTAAGCTGGTGGGGTTTCGAAGTGATGTGTTGTCCATCATGCAGGCTTCGGATATTTTTGTGCTGTCTTCGGATTCGGAAGGGATGAGCAACGCCATTAGAGAGGCGATGGCTGTTGGGAAGCCGTGCGTTGCGACTCATGTTTTCGGTGTTTCCGAGCTCTTTCAGGCGGGCAAAGCTGGCATTATGGTGGAAAAAGGGAATGCAAATGAGATTTTCAATGCAGTGAAGTCGGTATTTGATTCTCCTGATCTTAGGCTAAATCTGGAACAAAATGCAGCAAAGCTGATAAGGGAATCTTTTACCATGGAAGCTATGATTGATCAGATCGAAAAACTGTTCATGGACCAGTTGGCGAAAAGCCAATTAAAGCCTGACAGCGTATGAAGCTGGCTGTGCAAAACCCTGCTAAGATCCTGGTCAAGCTCCCTGTGAAAATGGGAGATACCGTCATGGCTGCCTATTTTTTAAGGGCTGTCAAGGCGCTGTATCCCAACTGCCAGCTCGATGCAATTGTCGCGAAGGGATTGGAAGAATTGATGGATTTCATGCCGTATGTCGATAATATGCACGCGTTTTCCAAAAAAGAATATCCGGGCCCCAAAGGGAACTATCGATACGGGAAACTAATTCGTAAGAGGGAAAAATATGATGTGTTCTTTTGCCTTCCATTTTCATTTTCCTCAGCGCTTATGGGCTATTTTACAGGAGCCAAGGTGCGTATAGGTTATAAAACGGAATTCCGGGGTATTTTTCTCAGTAATGCCATCAAAAGACCCAAAGGCCTGCATATCGTTGAAGAGTTTAACTATCTGCTCGAGAGATATTCCGGCAAAAAAGAAGGATTTAAACCATTGAGTTTTAAGCCTCGGAAATGGCATAATTTCCAACTCACACATCTTTCCAAGCTGATTCTGAACGTAAAGTCGGGGCCGCCTTCAAGATCTATTCCGGTAGAAAAGGGAGTGAGCTTAGTTAAATTGCTTCTCTCGCTGTTCCCGCATGAGGTACTCCTGACGGGCGCCCCGAACGAATCGGTATATATTTCCGAGATTAAAAAGGAATTCAGGAATGAACCTCGTGTCATTGATCTTTCCGGCAAAACCACACTTTCTCAGCTTGCTTATGTCATAAGCAAAGCCGATTGTATGGTGACTGCAGATTCGGGAAATGCGCATTTGGCGAATGCAGTGGGAACACCAACCGTAGTATTGTTTGGCGCTGCGTATACCCATCGGGCCAAACCCTACAATAATTCCATCTCCAGAATCCTTCAACGATCGGATATGGATTGTGTGCCTTGCGAATCGGAACATTGCAAATACGGCGACAATCGCTGTCTGACAAATATAAATAACGTCGAAATTGTCAGCTCAATTAAAGCATTGGTGAATTGAAGTTTTTATCTGTCTCCGATGATTACTGTTGATTCATCGATAGCAAATAAGGCGGTAATCAAGTAAGTATCTCTTATTTGGCCAGGGCATAATTTATCTTGGATGAACACCGTTTTAATACCTATTTCAATTGGAGCTTTGTTTGATAAAATTTCCATATTGCAAATTAAAATAGAGCGCATAGCGGATCAGGTGAAGCGATCGGATTGCAGAAAAGAACTTGATCTGCTCAATAAGTAATTCTTGTTTTACTATGCAATGAACAAGGCACTTTTTGAAGGCCTGAAAAACGTGGATGCACAGTTATGAGAAATAGAAGATGACATTCGCATCAAAGAAAAGCGAAAGGAGTTCGACGAAGATTTTGTACAACTTGCCCGTTCGGTTTATAAGGTGTATGACCGGCGATCGCTCATAAAAGGGCAGATCAATCCCATTTTTGACACTGAGATCAATGAAGTACAATCATACGAAGACTATCAATAAGTCACAGGCTACCGGGATTAAAAAAACCTATGAGAGAAATGACGCCGTCTTTTTCGGAATTTTAGTCCATTGGTCTATTGTAGTCAATATTAGATTGGTATCAAGTTTGGTTAAGCATATCGGTTCACCAAAGGGACAGATTTGCTTATGGCAAGGGGCACATTCCAGCCCGTCTTTCCTGATAATACGTAATTTGTCCTTGTTCCATGGGCTGGCGATGCGCTCGTCCGCAGCGCCAAAAAAAACGATGGTTTTAGCTCCAACCGCATTTCCAAGGTGGGCGAGACCGGTATCTGTCGAAATCACAACACCGGCGGTCCGCATGACAGATGCTGTTTCGATCAGCCCAATACCGGCAAAGTTTAAAACACGTTCCGGAATTGATAGTTGGTCGATTATCGCCTGTACCTCCTGATATTCATCCGGACTCCCTACCATTAAAATGGTACATTCATATATTTCAAGAATAGATTTTATGATTTTTTTAACCTTGGATGGAGGAATTCGTGTCGATTGTTTTGCCGAATTTCCGTTAAAGACCAACAGCGGACCCTTTGGAAGTTTTTTAGAAATGAATTCGGTTTCCGGGGTGAGTTCATAAGATTCTTCATGCGGCTTGTTGTCGGTATGCCGTTCCAGTAAATGAAGTGCATCTTTTGCAGAATGGACAATGTGTTCATTGTGCGTATACGGATGTGTAAATAAAAGTTTTCTGCCTTCCGTTTGAAAGCCTATCCTCATTCGGCTTCCCGAAAAAAAAGCTATCAGTGCAGCGGAAAATGAGTGAGGTAGACAAAAACACAGATCATGCTTCCTTTGCTTCAGGATCGACCGGCCAATCTTCATTTTTCCCAACAGCTTGTCGTATTGCTCTTTAGTAAAGGGGTGGGTGTGATCAATTTCCCGGATAATCCCGGCGAATTCGGCAAGATGGCTTGGCGCCACGACACCGATCTGACTATTCGGGTATGCCTTTTTAAGTGCTTTGATGAAGGGAATGCTCAGCACCATGTCGCCTACCTTATTTGGTAAGATTACCAATATTGTTTTGATCATTTGCATTTACCAGATAAATATACTTGATAAATAGAACCCCGTATTTTCTGCTAAGGATTTATCAATATACTAAAATGCAGTTTATTGCCTCCAATCCGAAAGAAATACATTGCTATGAATAAAAATTACTGTCGTCCGACTAAAAGTAAATACTGAGAAAATATAGCTCTTTTGCGTTTATTAAGGCATTTTTTTAAATTCTTAAAAACACTCCCTACTTTTTACAGACATAAGATTTCATTGTAACACATTGATTATAAAGGCCAATCACCCTAACCCCCTTCACCAAGGGGGAATTCGTCGGATGACAGTAAATAAAATTGATTCAGTTTTTTGATTCATTACTTTTTATTGCTTTACGACTTTTCCGCTGAATACCGTATGAGAGCCCAATATTCACTCCAAAGGATTCGTACAATTCGCCCGAGTCGAACGAAAACGATGACTTGAATTTTAGTTTGTTCAGCTTTGCCGGTTGATAGGTGAGAAGCAAATGAGAATAAGTTTGGTTTTTCCCCGAACCATAAAGATAATCTTGAGCCTCGGTCCAGCTATAACGGCGCACATACTGTTCGCTGTATGAACCATAATTCTTCGTAAGAGTTAATTTGAATAAATATTCAAGACCTCTTATCACTTCTCCCTGAAAGCCTACATGCAAAGCCTTTATCCTGGTATTTTTAAAAATTACATAATTATTGGTCGCCCAGGAAGGTGCAAAAATAGAAGTTTGGTGTTTTGAATGATAGAGTGGCATCCCGAACGATTGTTTATGATAGGTCCAGCCATTATAATAAGTGCCGTTATTGTTATAATCATCCCTCCCGCCATACTCAAATCCATGATTTTGATTTTCGACCATATAGTTCATTACATCGTCTTTGTTCCAGCCGCTTGTGGTTTCGTTGAACACCTCCAACATCAAGGCATCATAATCATCAATGTCATCCAGAAAGAATAGGTTTCCTTCCTTCGGATGCCCTTCGGGATAGATGGGATCCGGAATACCGGGACCTGTTTGGTGCTCAGTCCTTATGAACTCTAAAGCAATGCTCTTTAAATACCGGGGCCCCTTCAGGTCCAGCATACATCCGAGCCTGAAGTCTTTATTTCTTAGTTCCCAGGTCTTCATGCCACTCCCGTCTGCAAAAGGTCTCTGTAAATAGATCAATAGGTCGGACCAGCTTGTACTTGCGTATAATCCTATATCCCAAAAACCTTCGTGCGCTCCGGCAGCATTGGTGGCTTCGCCGCCTCCGATTTTGTCTGAGCCCATTCCAAAAAAAGTGGCTATATAATCAATGGGAATTTCTTTTCCGTTCGGCCGTGTGCCACCGTAGATCGAATTGTGGACAAGTCCTGCATATGGTTTAAACCTGCTACTCCCAAGGCGGATGTAGGCCCATTTCTCGTGAAGGTATGGCATCCGGGCACTATTTGACTTGCCTTCTGCTGTCCGGTCGTCATTCAGCCAGCCGTGTGAGATCCCCCCTCTTATTTCAACCCAATTTTTAATGAAAGAGAGCGGCAAATACTCGTAAATACCTATGGTTATTTTCGGGATGGGTCGTGCATTGCTGTTGTTTAGAAACCCTCCCACAGTGAGCGTATCGTTATAAGATATTGGAGAAAATGCTTCTTTACCGATTGAAAAGTCAATTGCGTTAAATACCCTTCCCCGTATGTATGCCTGATGCAAAAGACTTTCATCGAGGTTATCCTTGATTATGCCCGATACACCAAGCTTCAGCGCGATTTTCTCGTTGTCAAGTAATTGGTGGTACCCTCCGAGCTGAAATAATAATACGGATTCCTGAAAAGGAGAAATAATACCCCATATATTGGAATATTGATAGAGTGGCATCAATTCGTCTTGGGAAGAGTGAATGGCAGATGCCTCAACATGTATCTCTGATTTGCTCTGTGCAATTGAGCAATACGAATACACTGTCAGAAAAAACGTAAATATCAGTACCGGTAATCTCATTTTTCACTCATTCGGTATTACGCTATATATTTTGGTGATTTGGCCTGGCACATAATCATTCTTATTCAAACGAGGATTACTTATAAATATTATTCCCGAATATGTGTTGATAATTGTTCGCGCCTCAATCAGGTATCTTTTTTTGCAAAAATACATGGATTATTGAGTGTTTAAAATAATGGAATAAAAAGAATATCCTGTAAACGGTGTGATTTTTGGCTGGACGACATGTTTCCATCTTATCGGAAAAGCGTGTAAGCCCATTGTTTTTAAACATGGAGCTTATTGCATCCGCGGCGTGCAGGTTATTTCCAAAAGAGCATACACACAAGTAACCGTTACATAAAGGCTAAAACTGCAAAAGAGTTTCATACACTTTATGAATAGGCAACCCCATCACTGTAAAGTACGAGCCTTCGATGCGGTCAATGCCGATCATTCCAATCCATTCCTGGATGCCATAGGATCCGGCCTTGTCGTAAGGCTCATAATTGTCGATATAGTATTCGATCTCTTTGTCTGTCAAGATTTTGAAATTTACCCAGGTCGTATCTGAAAAAGAAATCATTTGATCCTTGTCTTTTATCGAGACTCCTGTAGTGACATGATGGGATCTCCCGGATAGGGAGCTCAACATCCGCATGGCCTCTTCCCGGTCCGACGGCTTACCCAAAATTGTGTTGTTGATAATAACCGTGGTATCGGCCGCAATTACCAGCTCTTTTTCTTTCAGGTAGGGGAATTGTTTGGCTTTTTGTTCCGCGATATGTCGGGCAATCTCATCCGCCGGAAGATTCGCGCAATGATCTTCAAGTATTTCTACCGGTTTAACAGTAAAATCAATCCCTGCTTCTGTCAAAATCATTTGTCTGCGCGGAGATTTTGAAGCCAGAATTATTTTTTTATCGTCAAACATCTTGGTGTTTATTTTTTACGAATATAATATCTTGCCTGAATAGGGCGGAGAAAAAACTGAAAAAGATATAAGCTTACCCAATCAGGTATAATTAGGATCAATTTAGCTGAAACCGGTATTTGTAAACCATAAGGCAGAGAAATTATTTCCCGGTGTAGAGGCAATTGTCGAAAGACACCGGTCGAAATATTCATGCTTGTTTTTTCTTTGCTATTTTTACCGGATAATTCTCGATAAATGTACGAACGATTCAAGGAAAAACTCAGGTTTGAATTATCAAAGCAATTGCCAGGTGAAATTGCTCACCGAATGATGATGCCTACTGTTCGTAATGATCATCAAAAAATACCGTCTCGCGATATTCCGCCGGTAAAAAGTGCTGTACTGGTGCTTTTGTATCCTGGTGAGCGGCAACACATTAAATTCCCACTTATTCAGCGGCCGGCATATAACGGTGCACATAGCGCCCAGGTGAGTTTCCCGGGGGGCAAAGCGGAAATTGGAGATAGAGACCTTACATTTACCGCGCTTCGCGAAGCTCATGAAGAAATAGGAATTGTCAAAAACAACGTAGAAGTAATAGGCGAATTGACGGAACTATTCATTTGGGTGAGTAATTTTATTGTCACACCTGTTGTAGCATTTACAGACAGCACACCTGTTTTTATCAAGGATGATGAGGAAGTCGAAGCAATTATAGAAGCAGATCTTTTCGATATTATTAATCCCGATAAGCGCAAGACAGGAACAATCATTGTGAGAGAAAAATATAAAATCCAAACGCCCTATTTTGACATTGATCAGCGGATTGTTTGGGGGGCTACTGCTATGATGCTAAGCGAATTGAGTATGATTATCGATCGGGCAAGAATTCTTTAAAACATGAAACCGGTAGGACCGGAGCAAACTCAGGACACACACGAGCATGATTATATCGCTCTGTGCGTCAGCAACTTAAAAAAATACAAATAGATGAGAATATGGATCACACTGAAGAGGCAATTTTTACAAATGATGCTGTAGTATTTGGCATTTTAGTGGTCATGCTGGCCTTTATTTTTAAAACTTCATCGAGCAATAATCCTTTTTGGAGAAAGTTTTACAAGGTAATACCGATGCTGCTCTTGTGTTATTTTCTTCCTTCGTTGCTCACAACGTTTGGTTTGGTAAATCCCGAGGAGTCTCAATTGTATTTTGTCGCTTCCCGGTATATGTTGCCGGCCAGTTTGGTATTACTTACGCTCAGCATCGACCTCAAGGAAGTAATGAAGCTTGGCCCCAAGGCATTGATCATGTTCCTGACCGGGACTTTCGGAGTAGTTGCCGGAGGCCCGTTGGCCATTCTCATTGCCTCCTTTATTTCTCCCGAAACCGTGGGAGGCGCAGGTCCTGAAGCCGTATGGAAAGGCATGACGACCATAGCCGGAAGCTGGATAGGAGGAGGCGCCAATCAGGCGGCGATGTATGAAATTTTTCAGCCCTCGGATAAGTTGTATTCCATCATGATCACGGTAGACGTGATCGTGGCCGAAATCTGGATGGCATTTCTTTTGATCGGCGTTGGCAAGACAAAATCCATTGATCGTTTTTTCAAGGCAGATGCTTCTTCCGTTATCAATCTTCAGGAAAAAATGCATGAATTCAGCCAGCGGATCGCAAAGATCCCTTCTTTGGCCGACCTGATGGTTATACTTGGATTCGGACTTGGAATTACGGGGCTCTGCCACCTGCTGGCAGACCATATTACGCCTTTCGTCTTGGAACATGCACCGGTTCTGGAGCGTTTCAGCCTGACGAACAAATTCTTCTGGTTGATTGTATTAGCTACAAGTTTTGGACTTGGATTGTCATTTACAAAAGTCAGGAACCTCGAAGGCGCTGGGGCTTCCAGGGTCGGAAGTGTTTTTATTTATATCCTCGTCGCCACTATTGGCATGAAAATGAATATACTGAAGATCTTTGATAATCCCGGTCTGTTTGTTGTCGGTGGCATTTGGATGTTGTTTCATGTAGTACTTCTTATTGTGATGGCCAAGATCATCAGATCGCCATATTTTTTCCTTGCTGTCGGCAGTAAGGCGAATATTGGAGGAGCAGCGAGCGCACCGGTTGTTGCTGCGGCTTTTCATCCTTCCCTGGCGCCGGTTGGGGTGCTACTTGCAGTACTGGGTTATGCTTTGGGTACATATGGCGCATGGCTGTGTGGTATACTCATGCGAATTGTCGCTCCATGATTTAAAGAATGCCCGTTCGTGGGTTTATTGAAAATGGGAGGTATTCAGTTATTAGTCCCTGGGATTGCAGCGTTTAACCAATGGCAGGCATCCTGTGCCGGGTTGAATGATCAACATGGATGCTTTTAAAATGAGGGAATTCAACATGTCGCACCGCTTCAGCGGGCTTTAAAAAGAGGAAGAAGCTCACAATATCCCGGAGAAATTGAGTTATAAAAAAAATCCACAATGCTAAACTGTGGATTTTTGAGTATTACAGATTACATTCCTTTGTCTGTCGAAGCTGAGGTTCTCAAACTTTCCCCCAGTTTGCCGATTTCCTGGTCGATCGTCCACAATCCCACTCCTTCTTCACCTATGATTTCAAACAATTCCAGGATTCTTCTGGCAAGTGTTTCTTCTTCCCGCTGCTCTGTTACATACCATTGCAGGAAATTAAATGTCGTAAAATCCTTTTTTGTAAAACAATGATCGACCAACGTGTGGATTGATTTGGTCACTTCGATTTCGTGCTCAAGTATATCTTCGAAAATAGAGCGAAGGGAGCTGAATTTATGAGAAACTCCTGTAATTTCAGGCTGAAGCGCGTGCCCTCCGGCTTCATTTACATATCTGAATATTTTCATCATATGCATCCGCTCTTCGTCGGCATGATCATATAAGAAAGCCGAAGAATTTTCGTACCCCATGGTCTCGCTCCAGGAAGCCATCGAAAGGTAAATTGCCGATGAGACCGCTTCAAGTTTTATCTGTTCGTTCAAAAGTTTCTCGGTCTCTTCGAGTAAGGATCTGGATTTTGTTATAATTTCTTTCATGGCATGTGATGTTTCTTTTTAATCAAGATAAAATTATGTTTTTCAAATTAAAAAAGATATTCAAACCTAACTAATAATTTTAAGTACATTTTGCGCTTGCAGAATGTGTCGTTGGTTATGTGCGATCATAAAATGTAAGGCGTCCCCGATACACATTTTCAAAATCGAGCCGGCTGCGGTTATGATTTTCGGTTTGGTCAAACTCAAACCGTCCAACCCTTCAATTACATGAATAATGGAGGTTTGAAATCCCAGGAACTCATTCAGAATTTTATCGCGCTCCCCCTCAGACCGTTTTGGTTTTAAGTTACCAAATGTTTTCATTCTGAAGGCAATGGACTTATCTGGTCTTGGCAGCATGGATCTTACGGCCATCCTGCCGACCAAACTGTACTTGAAAAATTCATTTTGGCCTTTATACTTTTCTTTATCTTTCACTTTTTTCACCATTTGCGGGATGTAAATGTCAAGCGTCTGATTTAAATGGATAAAACACTCCGCTATACTCCATTTTTCCGGAGAAGGTTTCGTGTTGAACTTATTTGGATCCAGTTCGGCAAACTCTTTTTTCACAGATGAGATGATTTCTAAAGTTTCTTTTTTCCGGTGTTCAAGAAAATCAACTGTTTTCATATACTTATCAAATCGGATTGATCCCAAATTGTTTGTTTTATGTGATGTTTCATGGGCCGGCTAACATGTATGTGCCTGGAAATATTCGGTTTATTAATCCATCTTTTGATGCCGTTGTCAATAATGTCGCAAGTATTCTGATTTTTTCAAAGTGATTATCTCACGATCAACATTAGGTTCTTTTATTTTTCGGCACTCGCGGGGAAGAGTTTGCCTCCGGGCAGACAGACTTTTCCGCGGTCAGACCCGAATGCCTACCCGGAACGGGAATTTGTAGGGCGCAAGCAATTAAATCCGATCATCCCAAATAGAAAAAGCCTTTCCTGTGTATATTGAATAACAACCGTTTAAACTCTAAAACACCAAGTGTAAGTTTGCTGGCGTTTCAACATAAAAAAAAGGCGTCCGAAGACACCTTTTTCAATTAAACAGACAACCTAACCATGAAAATGAATAACCTTAACTTTTATGCGAACCCTACTTTTATGTTTGTCGGTAATATTAACGGGTGTGTTGTCCGAAATATCGAAAAAGTTGAGTATAAGGAGTATCAACTTACAAAATGAGACGAGGTTATTTCGTAAACAACACATTATCAGCAATTTAAATAAAGATCAGTCTTGAGTTTTTAGAATGTGAGCTTTTACGGATGCCGGGCATTTTAATCACTAGCGGGAATTTTCCAGACGCTCATAGTTTTTAACGCCAAAATTTTCAGGCGACGATCCGTATGAATTTTTGAGGCGGCCGGATGGTCAAATCATTTCGGATTCCTGCAGGGATTCTCTTTTCTTTTTGGCGATTTCATCCTCTACCTGTATGGTGAGCAAGTCACCAAATATTCTACACTCGTCCAACCTGCATGAATTCACCAGTTTGCCTTCAAAAACACACATGTCCGGGCAGTCGTCGCACATATCAATTTTGCCATTTTCAAGAAGATCCGGAGCCTGTACCATGCCAATTCCAAGTGATTTCATCGGATAGAAGAATCGCAGCGGATTTATCAAGCAGTATTTGATAAATTTCCAAAATGCCTTGCGAACGAGCGGATCAAATATGGACATTAAAAATACCGTTTTACCGATTCGCTTATTTGGATATACCAGGTAGGTGCCATGGGTAAAGTGATAAACCGCTTGGGCCAGTTCAAGTGTTTTGCGTCCAAGGGCTCCAAAAGTCTTTCCTTTGGTATTCACAAACAGGCTGCCCCAGAGCCATTTAAATGAAGTATGATCTGCGGTGCCGCCCAAATATCCCATCGCTTCGTAATCGGGAAAGTGTTTTTTGATAACAGCATAGACGTCTTGCGCGCGTACATTTATTTTTTCATATTCCTCCTGACTTACCGTATATCCAAGCTTCCCGATTTCCATTTCCACTTCTTCCCCTTTTGCAAAATACCGAACGCCCGGCATGACAGGTAATCCCCGGTAAATGATCAAGGAAATGCCGTTGATCAGCAATATATTATCTTTTGCCCATCGAATCAATTCCGGCACTTCATGAAGGTTTTCAGGTGTAACGGTAATCCCGAAATGGGAATAAAAGTTATACTTCTTCAGCATTTTGGCGTACCCCAACCGCATATCGTTTAGCTCCAATTCGCTGTGAAGTTTTTTCTTTTTGAATTCCGGTCTTGTTTGGGTGATGTCGATATGAAAGCTAAAACCCAACAGACCGACTTCCTTCATTTCTTTAAGGATTTTGTCGTTGAGCGCCAACCCATTGGTAAGAATTACAACCTTCATTTTTAATCCTACAATGAAGGAAACTATTTCTTTTATGTCGGGATGAAGAATCGGCTCCCCGCCTGCCAGTGAAATGTTGTCGCAGTTTCTCCATTTTTTCAGGAACAGAATTTCATCCTTTATCTGTTGAACCGGTTTATGCCCCTCTCCCATCACAAGGCGATAGCAGCCTTTACATTTAATATTGCAAATGTCTGTTGCTTCGATCCAGCCAATGGGATTATCATTCATGGAGTAGGGAAGGCGGTAGAGATTTTTCTTCTCAGGGTATGTGTTGGTCATTTGTGATATATTTATTGGTCGATAATTTTGTTAATGAATTAATTCCAAAAAGCTTCAATAATTAAAAGTGAAGTACGTCTGCAAAAAGTTCCCTGAATTAAAAAAAATGTTCAAAGTGTGCTTAATTGAAATCTATTTCATCTTGAGTTCTATTACTCCGGTTTTTAAGGTTTTAAAAAGGGCGATTTTACGGCCGTACAACTGCTTTGCTTCTTCTTCCGAATTCAACATGTAAACCAAAATATCTTTTACATTATTCAGTTGATTCGGATAGGCTTTCTCCACAGCAACCTCAAAAGCTTTTATGAGTTCCTGTTCGGCGTTGACCACTTCAAATGCATTCTCAAATTCCTTTTTAAAAACTTTTGTTATTAATACCTTTTCTTGATTTTCCGGCAATGCGTTGAATCCGGATTTGCACGGAGCTTCAATGAGAATATATCGGACATTTTCTCCTTTCTTATCCATATCGATGGCATAACCCGAAAAGAAAAGTATGGTAAAAACGATGGCTTTCATTGCTTTAGATTTTTGTTCTAATAAGTTAATCAAAATTAGAACGATAAAGTTCACTTGTTGATATGGTTTTTAAAAGTTTAATACATAAATAATTATGCATTCACCGAATTATTCCCCGGGACCTTCCTCTTTTTATACCTGTTATATTGTATTCCTATTGTGGCTTTAATTCAAGCTTTAATATTATAAATAATGATTCATCGCATAGTTAATTTATTTTTAATCCTCATCAGCTATGAGATATTTTTAGTATATAAAAATAAACTGTTAGAAATGAAAACATTATTATTCCTCCTTTTTGCGGTTATCATTTCGATTGGCTTAATGCACGAAGCCCGGGCTGAAACTACGGAATCCAGTGAAAGAGCCACAGCGGTGATCCATCAAAAAAGTAAAAATCTTTTGGCAGTTTCCAGCGTTTTCAATAATAGGAAAAGCATGGCGAGATCCGGCTTTCAAATCTTTTCTTCTGCTCGAAAGGTTTTGAAAACAAGAAAAGGAACCGGGATAGTAAACCAATTGATTTACATTTCAAACTGTTGCCTTTTACGATAGCATTAGCAAGGATATTTGGTAAGTTCAATCATTCTTCATTTAAATTCTGGCAACATGAGAATCAAGAGATCCGTTTTAGTGACATGGCTAATATTGAAAGTTTCTATAATTGCGGTATTGTTGTTCATCTCAGCAACCGTATTTGCAAGCAATGAAAACCGAGATACAGATCATAAGGAAATTTCCGTAAGTGAAGTTCGGTTATCCGAGGATATTTTCAGGCATCGGATATTAAATTTTGCAAAGGATACAACCAAAATTGAGTTGCACATAGACAGGTATTGGGAAGGAAATCGAATAATAAATCGCAGCGAACGGTTTATCATAAAGAGATGGCCGGTATTTATACGGTCCTATAAAATGGGCAGGCCAAAAGATCGGTAAGATCCTCGATTGGAAAATAAAACATGAAAACTTTTGTGTATCCGAAGTTTACATCCATACTTAAATCAAAGAACGTGAATTACGTTATATTAATAATAACCCTTTCTTCAATGGCATCTTCGGGCTGCGCGGTTGTAAGGCAGGGAGAAGTCGGTGTAAAGAGAAAAAAGCGCCTGATATTCTTGAGACGATCTGTTCGGACTACGAATCAGCAGTACTAAGCGAAATCATTCATTCGGTTTGAGAACATATTTAAAACATATTGCCAAAACTCAACTGCTCGGTATTGTAGATACCAAAATTGATCATCTCAATGAGAAAGTTTTTTTATTAAAACGTTCGGGCGATACCCTCTTTAAGAATTTTGGAATTAACAAGTATTTTATAAGTAAGGATTTGATTTTTCCCGACGCTCTTCAACTTGAGGATCAATTGGCAAAATTGGAACATTTGAAAAAAAGAATTTCAAAGATTGACCTTTACAAGAAATCGAACATAGTCGAATTTGGAAGTTTAGTGATTACAAATTTGGCCATTTACTTTATTTCCGGAGGGTTTGGGTTGGTTGAGATCAATGGCGACAAGATCTATGCCATATCTCTGGCGTCCGAAATGGGAAAGGTGCTGGAAGGTAAGATCGTCGGGGATAAAATCGATTATAAGGAAAGGACTATTGAGATTATAGATATTTTTTAGCAGGATATTACCTGAGGATTTGCTTGGAGCTTTTTGAAAGCTTTCGGCTGTATTGATATTAAATGGGTGACAATAGGATCAAGTAAGAAGATTTTTTATGAACACTACTGGTAAGAAAAGAATTATTCAAAAGCTGCTCGAAATTGTAGAGGAAAAAATAAAGAATACGTGCAGCGCCCTGGACCATGTAAGGGATGCCAGGAATGTTGAAACCAAAAACAGTGCCGGAGATAAATATGAGACAGGGCGGGAAATGGCTCAAATTGAAATGGATAAATATGAGTATCAACTGGGTGTCCTTTGGAAACAACGGAAAACCATATTTGAGGTCCTTAATTTTAAGAATTCCGCTTCGGCGACTGTTGGAAGTCTTGTCACAACCAACCACGGGCGATATATGATTTCTGTTGGCTTGGGAATAATTGAGATCGACGGACAAAAAATTATGGCCATATCATTGGATTCCCCGATCGGAAAAGCATTGAAAGGGAAAAAGGCCGGGGAAAAACTGGCTTTTCATGGAAAGGAAATCGAAATTCTGGACATGGAATAAAAAGGCTGTCTCAAAAGCATCTGTGTTGCCTTATCGTATTTTCCGCGCACGTATTCATTCGGTTATCATAAACTGCCGAACCACTAAGGCCCGTTGACCGCAGTCACGGATAGCATATAGATCGCAAAGTAGCGTACGCGCAAAAATAACCGGGTTTTGAGACAGCCTTTTTCTATTTATCGGAGGAATGCGGAATACATCCAAACTAATTTCTCCTGTTCCCGGATGTAATCACTCATTAATGAGTTAGTGCCTTCATCGTTAATTTCTCCGGATAGATCCAGGACCACACGTTGTTTTGCCAATAAAATCTTGAAAGAGTTTAATATCTGACCAACGGCACTCAAGCCGTCCGACGTTTCGTCGCTCTCCTCAATCTCAGAGATCGATTGGTAATCGGTAAATTTATGGTTTGGTACCTCTCCCAGGGTCAAAACGCGTTCTGCTACCTCGTCGATTTTATTGAACAGATCGTTGTACAGTTCTTCGAACTTTTGGTGCAGTTCGAAGAATTTATCCCCCTGAATGTTCCAGTGAAATCCTCGTACATTCTGGTAAAAAACAGAGTAGTTTGCCAGCAAATCATTCAGATGTTTCGCCAACTTTTCACTCACTTCCTTGTCGAGTCCAATGTGATTTAATTTTTCCATTTCAATTCGGTTTTATTGTTAACAGTTTGTTTGCAATCATGTTCCTTATATGATTTCGTTGTAAAAATATCGCATCAAATTGTATAGATCAAGCAAATAATTTCTATATTGATTATAGATAATATCTATGGGATGAATATTCAACAACTGGAATACGTTGTTGCCGTTGACAGGTTCAGGCAATTTAGCAAAGCGGCAGATTATTGCCATGTAACACAGGCCACTTTAAGCGCCATGATCAAGAAGCTCGAAGAGGAGCTGGGCATTATAATTTTTGACCGAAAGACCAATCCCGTGATTACCACAGAACACGGATTGACAGTGCTTGAGCATGCGAATAAAATATTAATGCAACTCAAGCTGTTGCGGGAAGGCGTGAAATCTGCTAAAAAAACCGTTGAAGGTCATTTGAAACTCGGAATTATACCAACTGTTGCAACCACGCTTTTATCCATTTTCTTAAAGCCCGTGCTGGATAAATATCCTCTTCTGAATCTTGAGATTCACGAGCTTACCTCAATGGATATTGTTGAAAAATTGAGAGTGGGAATTCTCGATCTCGGTATACTGGCTACCCCGATCAAGGGTCAGTGGGAAATTGAGGAGACGATTTTATATTATGAATCCATGATGGTTTATGGTGTGGAAAATGAGCGGGAAATGTTTATCAGGCCTGAAGAAATCGACAGCGAGATTATATGGCTGATGGAAGAAGGGCATTGTTTCAGGGAGCAGTCCATCAAGGTATGCAATCTGAAGAAGAAACAGAATCTTCCCAAAAATCTCAATTTTGAAGCCAATTCATTTGAAACCCTGGTCAATTTAGCTGAGGAATTTGGCGGAATCACCCTGATCCCGGAATTGTATTATCAGACTATGAGCGAAAGAAGAAAACAAAAAACAGCCATGTTCAAAACTCCGATTCCGGTAAGGGAAATTAGCATGGTTTATTATCGGCCGTTCGCAAAGTTGAATGCCGTCGAAAAAATATCGGCAGAGATCGTAAAGCGCATGGAGGGCCGGTTGCTTACCGGAGGGTATCGACCTCATGAGCTTTCCATAATCGGTATATGATACATATCAACTGGTTTTTTCCGCCGGTTTGTGAATAATCGGTGCGATGGATCGGACAAACCTTCGAAATACCGAAGGCAGATGATTATCCCATGGTGTGTTTGCTTATGAATCAACCTTTTACCTATACTTTATTCTTTAGAAAATGATTTATTGGAAATAAATCGGGGTACAGATCATACGTACCGAATCTATTTCAAAATTGGCATAAGAGGCGGGATGCAACTGGTGCTGAAATGAATTCGGGAGGTGTTACTTTATCGGATCTTCAAGCGTAAATTTGGCTGAAATGAACTGGTTTTGTCTGCGAACCCCGACAGTGAGCTTTCGACCATCCCTCGACTGTAGCATTTGGACAATATTACTCAAACTGTATAGAGAGGTTTCAATGCCATTTATTGTGACAATTTGATCGCCAACTTCAAGGCCGGCAATCCAGGCTGGGGACCCTTTTCTGATTTTGACAATTTCAAATAC
>JAKSDO010000012.1 GCA_022360055.1 Cytophagales bacterium
AAAGCCATAATAGTTTTTCCGATCGATCTCACGTCGTTCATTTGCTCCACCATAATATCCTGTTCCCCCGTTTGCCCCATCAATCCAGAACTCAAAAATATCACCATACTGAGTTAGCAACTCTTCCATTTGCTTGTAGTAATAATCAACATACTCAGGTTTACCGTAGTCAGCATGGTTCCGGTCCCATGGCGAAAGGTAAACACCTAACTTTAATCCATATTTTTGACAGGACTTTGCCAGGTCGCCTAATACATCGCCTTGTCCGTTTTTCCATGGCGTAGCTTTTACGGAGTAATTGGTATACTTACTGGGCCACAAACAAAATCCATCATGGTGTTTGGCCACCAAAATGAGACCTTTCATTCCTGCCTCACTCGTTACTTTTGCCCACTGGTCGGTATCCAAATCGGAAGGATTGAATAACTTCGGATCGACATCTCCATACGCCCACTCCTCTTCTGTATAGGTATTCAAACCGTAGCAAATAAGGCTAAAATACTCCATCTCATGCCAGCTTACCTGAGCTTTCGATGGTACTGCCCCATAAGGCCGAGGTGGATTTGGTTGCTGGCAACTTACACAAATCAATGCCAGGATAACTAATCGCAAAATAGTATTTTGCATCATCTGCATTCCAATTTTACTATTCATTTTCTTTAATCATATCTCCAACCTTCGTGAGTGTTTTAACATCTATATCCCGGATTTTCCCTTCGTAATTGGGTCCAATGTTTATGGAAAATATATTGCCATATTTTACTGCTCCGAGGTAATCCAGGTACAGTTTTTCCGCCGGGTGGCAAAGGTTATCGTGCTTTGGCAATGAATAAAACCACATAGCCCCTCCTTCATGCGGAGGCAGGATGGGATAAGTAAACTCGGCTGCCAGATAGCCTTTATAACTGGTTTCCGCCTCTTTATTATACTTTGTTGTACTTGCATCGCCAACAGGCCCGGGAGCTCCCATTTCACGTAACGACAGCCTGCCTGCAGGTTCCCCGTGGTTAAAGCCGACAAAACAATTGGGCTGGAACTGATGTACCCACTCCACAGTCTCTTCGTGGCCAAGCCCGCCGTCCCCGGCCGCGTGGTCCATCCAAAAGAACTCAATGGGCCCGTATTTTGTACATAGCTCTTTTAGCTGTGCTTTTTTCATTTCCGGATTTATACCTTGCACACCCTGATCGCCCCTTTTTCCATCGGCAGCCCCGGGCCAGTTCCAGTCGCCTTCTGAAAAATACAAAGCCAGTTTGATCCCATATTTATCACATGATTTACGGAGTTTGGCAAGCACATCGATACCAAGTGGGCTGTTGGTTACTTTTTTGTCGGTTGTTTGGGTATCCCACAAGCAAAAACCATCATGGTGTTTGGTGAGAAAAAGAATGTAGCCCATGCCCGCATCCTTAGCCACTTTACACCATTGGTCTGTATCGCAGCCTGTTGCTTTGAAATAAGCGGCATCTTTATCCAGGGTTGGAGTCCATTCTTGTCCAGAAAATGTACTGAATGACCAGCAAATAAACATGCCCCATTTCATGTCTTTGATTTGTTGGGCGCGAATCTCATTATCAATTTTTACGTTGTTGGCTGTTATTTTTTGGCTATTGCAACTTACCAGATATACTGCGTTAAAAAGTAGTAGTAGTAATAGATTTTTTTTCATTGTGATTATTATTAATGATTAGATACTCCTCTTTATATTAAACTATTTATTAATTCATTATTGGCATTATTTCCCTTTATCCTCTTAAAGAAAAAGCCATATAGCGAAGTCGCCAATAAAGAAACAACTACAACCACTAAGGATGCCCGTAAACTAAATAAATCGGCCACCACACCATAAAGCAATGGAATAAAAAAGCCACCGGAAATGGCCATTATAACAAACGAAGATGCTTCGTTGGTATATTTGCCCAAACCTTTTGTAGCCAATGCAAAAATTGATGCAAACATTATGGATATAAAAAATCCAATTGCAGTTATTGCATAAATTCCGGTTGTGCCATTTGAGAACATTGATATTGCGACCAGTAAAGCAGCAATTAAAGCAAAATGCCCGAGTATTTTTGCCGGTTCAATTTTGGTCATTATCCATGCGCCAAGCAACCTGCCCACCATTAATCCGTAAAAAATTATGGACGAAAATTTAACGGCCCGGGCACTACTGACTCCACCAATTTCTTTAAAGTAAGGAGTCATTAATTGATATAGTATGGCTTCCGCCCCCATGTATACAAACATGATAATAAAGCCAATAACAAAATGCCGGTATTTAAACGCCCCTTGAATTTTTAAACTATCGAGCAAACTTGTGTGTAGGGTTTCGGTTTTGTTTGCTGGCATTTTTGCACTATGTACCATTAATGAGAGGAGGAAAAAGATTGCGGCAACAATCAAATAAAAAGCCTTTATTCCCCCAAAAATATTCCCATTAAAAAGTTCGAGCATAAACCACCCGCCCAAAGGAGCAGTTAAAGCTGCTCCAATTGCACCAGTTCCCTGTGCAAAATTTATTCTGGCCTCGCGTGTATCCGGAGCACCAAATGTACCAATGTATGGATTACATACTGTTTGCAGGATAGTAACTCCGCTAAAAAGAATAAACAGACCTGTCAAGAACACATTGTAATTTTGATAAGAAGCAGCAGGGAAGAAAATCAGTAATCCAAGTCCCGTAATTAGTGCTCCCATTATTATCGCTTTTTGTGTTCCATATTTACTAATAATTATCTTCGAAGGATAAGAAACCAAAAAGAAGGCTAAAAAGGACAAGGAAGTACCTAATGACACCTGTATATTGGAAAGATCAAATGAGTCCTGAAAAAAAGTTGCCAAAACGTTGAATAGGTTCCAAACAAAGCCCCACATAAAAAACAGGGCATAAACGATTAATAATGAAATAAGATTTCCTTTCACATTCGCTTCCATCAGTTAATTTGATTTTTTATTCATCAACAATCGGGTATTCTCTTTTTTGGCAATCGACATACAATCTTATCCATTATATGACGATCCAAACTTTATATTGGAACTTCCACCCTGTCAACGAATGGCGACATACTAAAAAATATCATCCTACAGCATTAATGAGTTTTCTAAAAAATACGAATGGTTACACAAGCCGAAAATCACAAAATTAAACTTTAGAATTCATCTCCTTAATCAGCAACTCCTTCATAAACTGATTGATTGCCCATTGGTCAGCTACAGGCTTACCTGTGAAAGGTAAGGTTTGAAGGTATGGCTCAGGCCCAAATTCAGTACATATGGAAAAGGTATTCTGACCTGATTGCCTGGCATTTAAAATTATCCTTTTCCACCATGTGAGATGCGACTTCAAAGCTTTTTCATGCTCACTGGCCTTTGGGTGATTTACTTGCGGCCCCTGTTCAAAACCAATCCGTGCATGAATATAGTCAGCACGTTTTATTGCCATGTTTAAAACATCTTCATGGCCTTCAAGCAAAGACTCGGCAACACAGCACCAATGTGAAAAATCCGCATTGATTCTTAAGTCAGGATATCGTTCAAAGAACAGGCCAGATGAAAAAGTAGAAAACAAGGCCCTCCCCCTATGAGTTTCATGCACGACCTTAACTCCTGTTTCATCACTAACCCTTTTTGAAATTTCAAATATTCTGCAGTTTTCCTCAAATGTAAAAAAATCCTTCCCTGTATGAGAATTAATAAACAGAGGTCTTAATGATGCCAGATGATATAAATATTCCATCATTCTGAAAATATAATCATCCACTGATTCGTTTTGCGGAGCAAGCCATTGCTCGGCAATCAGCAACAGTCCTTTTTCATCCAACAACTTTTGAAGCCTGTTCGTGTATTGATTATCAAATGGAACATTCATCTCGATGCCGTCATAACCCGCTTCTTTCACCTTGCCGATAAATGTTTCAAGGGACAGATGTTCACTGCCCCATATCGGATATATAATATTCAGCTTCATAAGTACATAAACTGCTTTATCCTAACAATCAGCTAATTATATCAACAATATCAAGACACCCATAATCAACAATTATGATTTCTTCTCAATATCCGAAACGTTCATTTCTTTCCAGCTAACATTAAACCTGTTAGTAACGGGTTTACCCGCAAAATTCCTACGAAGCCTCTTAAACTCCTCATACGATTTTATGATTTCATCTTCTCTCTTTTCCGATCGTACCAAAAAATCAGCATCCGGCGGATAACAAGCTGATGGGACTCCGGCTTTTTTATTCTCTTTCGATTCATATGGGAGTCGGGTAATGTTAGCATTGGTAGGCAGGCTAGCATTTTGATAGCGTAAATCCATACTCCATCTCACTCCTTCAGTTGAATTCTTAAAGCTGGCATGAAGAACTTTATTCGACAAGAGTAAAACTCCTCCTTTAGGCACAGGGCATGGAACCCATTCTTTTTTAGGGACTAAGCCTTCTTTGACCGAAAGATATTTACCCGTCTTATGCATTTCATGTTCTACCACATCACCTTTATGTGTTCCTGGAATGACATACATACAACCATTCTCAACATGGGCATCAACCAAAGGAATCCACATGGTCAAAACAAGGGAGTTATCACAAAAAGGTTCAAAATATCCTGAATCCTGATGCCATGGAACTTCTCCATAGCCAAAATTGGGAATCTTTGGCCTTAACCTGTATACCGAACTTGCGATCAATTCTTTCCCACAGAATGTTTCTGCAACATCTAAAAGCTTGGGATTGGTTATCAGTTCAAATATTGCAGGACCGTGTAAAATACCATTCCAAATAGAAACAGCTAGTTTAGGTGACTGGGCGCTAATTTTTGCCAGCCGAGTTTCAAATGGTTCGTTTTCAAACAACTCAGAAATATCCCCGTCTTTAAACATTTGATCAGCCCTTTTATCTATTTCTGAAGTCAGTTCATCTATTACCGCCTCAAGGTCGGTACTGTCCAATACTTTATTTATTACCAGATACCCTTGTTCCTGAAAAAAAGATTTTTGACTATCCGTAAGAGTTACTCTTTTCATAAATCCTAGTTTAATTTATACTTCTTCCTTACCAACAAAACCTGTTATTTCAATGTGCTTATCTGAATGTTTTTCCTCGAATTTGCATATACGGTTGTAATCTTTCATGTTGTATTTTTTTCCCGGATATTTCCATTTCTGCCCCATCCTTTGATATTTATCTTCGCAAAGATCGTTAAACATGCAAAGCTCCCATTTCGTGTATAGCTCCTGAAAATCATTCTCCAAAATTGCGGCTATTAATTCCAGGTTTTCCTTTTTGTCGGTGGAACCGGGAATAAGCGGTGTGCGAAATTGTAATTCAGGCTTCCCGTTTACGCGGATATAATCTTTGACCAATTGAAGTGATTTAAAAATTCTCTTTGTTTCTTGCCCGGTTAGTTTTTTAGCCCGGGCATCATCTATAATTTTTAAATCAAAAAATATTAGGTCTGTAAAAGGCAATATTTTCTCCAAGTAACTTATGGGCATATATCCGGAAGTGTCAAACGCAGTGTGAATACCATTTTCTCTGCATTTCTTAAAAAAAGGTTCAATAAAACCAGGATACATCCCGGGCTCTCCTCCCGTCAACGTAACACCTCCACCGGAAGAATCCATAAATGGTTTATCATCCATCACTCTTTTAAGCAATTCATCAACGCTTATTTCCTCTCCAAGTTTCTCAATAGATTTAGTGGGACAAACATTGGCACAATCAAAACAACCATTGCACGCTTTTCGATCAATATTAATCCCATGCTCCGTCAAAGCAAGCGCATCGACAGGGCACTCATCAACACATGATTCACATCCGATGCATGTGGAATTCTTAATCCAAATTTCAGGTTGAACAGATATGCCCTCAGGATTATGGCACCAATTACATGAAAGCGGACAGCCCTTCAAATAAACCACAGTCCTGTAACCGGGTCCATTGTGGGTATTTAATGATTCAACCTTAAATATTCGTACCGTCAATTTGCTCATGTTAATTCCTGTACGCAGTTAATGAAAATCACTTTTTCAATTTTGGAGGAAGATCACAGACTTACATAATTCACCCGCTCCACAAATTCTTTTTGGAA
This sequence comes from Cytophagales bacterium, assembly GCA_022360055.1. Lineage (GTDB taxonomy): Bacteria > Bacteroidota > Bacteroidia > Cytophagales > Cyclobacteriaceae > JAAUQL01. The sequence continues at coordinate 6,091 of JAKSDO010000012.1, forward strand.
TCGTTTGTCCATGGTCACAAAATGGCTGGAATATCCAGTCACTTTCACATTTATATCATGATAGATGGGATTGCCGTTGTCGTTCATTGCTTCTTCCAGGATCTTCAGATCAACAAGGTTAAAGTTGATCTGCACACCTCCTTTTTTAAAGAATGCTGTCGCAAATGCTTCCATCATCTTATCCTTGTCAATGCCTGATTTAAAGAAGTCTGGTGTGAGCTCTATCTGAAAAGATCCACCCTGCTATCTCTCAAAATCAAGCTTGGTAAATGAGTTGACCGTAGCCAGGATCCCATTTTTATTCCGTCCATGCATTGGATTCATTCCATGAGCTAAAGGCTCTTTCGACAACCTGCCGTCCGGTGTTGCTCCCGTCATCGGACCGGCATAGGTGTGTCCCATATATTGAAATAGGGATGGCCGGTAACAAAATCCTTTATTGTTTACTTTGCTTTCCAGAACTTCTCTAACCTGTTCAGAAACCTTGATTGCCATTTCATCTACGCTATCGATGTTATTGCCAAACTTTGGCACATTCAAAAAATGCTGGCGCATTATCTCTTTGTCTTTCCAATTGTCTTGCAACGCCTCCTGCAGCTCAGCTAATGAGTACTGATGATTATCATATACCAGGTCTTTTATAGCATAAATCGAATCCGCCACATTTGGAACGCCCAATACATTTACTGAAGTGTAATTATATCTTACCGCCTCCTTATCGGTACAATCTTTCCCTTTTTCAATACAATCGTACATACAAAAGGCAGTTACCATTTCCGGCCAAACCCTGGGTTGCCAATCATATGTAATGTCCTTAAATTTTACCAATGCATCTGCAGTTCTATCTACTTCGTGACAATACAAATTCCAGAACTCGTCAAACGTTCTTATATTGTTATTAATGGCTTCTTTAATAGCTCTTTGCATTGGTTTAACAAGTACCAGGCTATTTACATCCTGATCATTGTATTCAGTACCTATTCCGCAATACCATTGACACCCACTATATGCTACATTCCAGGCATCCTCTTCAGCATAACCGCTTCTTACTTCACTTGCCTTTAGTATGTCGTAATTCACAAGAATTGGAACTCCGCAACCATGTCGTGTCAGCACATCACAAGCATACTGAAAAAATTCTTTGTCCATATCTTCATGCCACATTACACCCACATGGTTGATCCCCCCGACCAAATCATAGGCTTCCAGACAAATCCAACTCATATCATTGGTAGCATCAGATGAATCCTTCAACCTTCCTCCCAACGCAGTATAGCTCCCATATTTAATGTACATTTCACCAATCAGCTCTCTTGCTTGCCGGCGAGTGATTCTACCTTCAGAAAAATCTCTTTCGTAAAACGATTGAAGAAGTTGATCGGTTCTACCATATCCGTTGCCGTGCCCGTGCATTCGTTCGACTACCTGAAAAAACCATATCCACTGCACCGCCTCATGAAAGGTTTGAGGAGCTCTTTCTGACAGGTTATCACAAACTTCTGCAATTGTCAAATAATTATTGATCTGATCCGAATCATTGGTTTTGGCCAATAATACGCGTGCTTTGTCAGCATGTCGTTTAATAAATCTTTGGATGGACTGCGCGATTATCTCAGATCCTTTTAGATATCGAACCTGTTCTTTTTTACCTTCCTTTTCAAATTTTGCAATACTATTTCTGACTTTTTCCAGCAATCCATTCCACCCTAGTTTTAATCCGATACTTAAGTCTGGACATGTATGTGTAAAACTAATGCCACCGGCACCTAATTCCCGAGCTTCAAATCCCGCATTTCGTTGTTCATCAGGATACTGGAAAAACCGTGCTTCATCCAATTGCCAATGAAACTCACCAACAATCAATTCATGTTCATACACTTCGGCAGGACTATGATCAATGAAAAATTCGTAATCTTTTGCCCAATTGAATGGAGTGTATTCAAACTTTCCGCTTCGAGAAGGCATTTCATTCGTTTTTGGAAACGGAATACCGATATCAACTCGTGCGTTATGGTCACCGATCTCAATTCGCTGATTTACTTCACAGGCATGTTCACCAGTTGCCGGTGAAAATGTGGCAGCTTCTCCAGACCAGTGATATACTAGAAATTCCGCATTATCGCAGTAAATATCTCTCTTCTTGTCAATAACCAATTGAAGTCTCCGATCTATCAGAGCCTGCATTCTATCATTGGGGATAAAGCCTTTTAATACTTCCTTTTCTTTCACGATTGTTTAATATATTTGCTTATCTAAACATACCTGTTTCAATATTTTGATAAAATAACTCGGTTTGATCCGGAAATGAAATACACAATACAAACCAAAAACTATACAATCTTAACTTAGATGGCGATTGATTCTTTTGAATGTAAAATCATTACCGGGGGGTTCAATCACTGCGATAGTTTATGGAATAAATCAAGGGACGAGCTTGATCAGTGTTTTAAGATTTACTACCCAATTCGTGGTGAAGCAACAGTAACTCTGGATACAAATCAATTACAGATTGCTCCGGGAAATATTTATTTCATTTCCGGATACAACATTGTGTCTCAACAATGCACTTCATCTATGGACATTTATTGGTTACACTTTGTCCCGACTTCACTTTATTTGCGGCATATCTTATTGAAGGCAGGACCTGTTTATCATTGGAGCGCAGGCGAACTGACATTTTCGGACGACCTGTGCACACATATTGGTAAAGTTTTCAGACATAAAGATTTTACAACTCCCGAAATATCTCAGTTACCCTATTCGTACGAAGAAGCCAGATTGCAAGCTTACATTCTCAATTTCATTGCCGATATATTACGTCAACACCCAAATAAAGAAGCTTTATCCCCGGGTGATTTAAGCAAGTTGAAACCATCGATTGAATTTATGAATAATGAATTCAGGGAAAATCCGTCATTAAATATGATCGCCTCAAAATCATCCCTTGCCCCAAATTATTTCCACAGGATATTCAAAAAGAACTTCGGGTTGACACCCTATAATTATATGCTCAGGCTGCGAATGGAAATGGCTGTCAGGTTACTGACGTCAACCACTAAAAGTGTAAAAGAAGT
>JAKSDO010000268.1 GCA_022360055.1 Cytophagales bacterium
GAAACATCGCATTTTTATGACCTTTATGAGTTTAAGAAATAACGAATCAAATCTGCAAGATTTTTGTGCTCTGCTCTTGAAGCAGTTTGAAGATGAAACCGATAAAATAAAAAAGCGCCTTAATCAAAGAATGTTTAACTAAGGCGGCTTTAATAAGATTTATAAGTTGTATGCTTTACTTAGTAGCTCAGGTCATCATTCTTTTTTACATCGTCAAATGAATTTATATTTTCCACTATGTACTTTCTGGTAAAGCTCGGTTTTAATAAATTCAAATTGGCTTCGCTCACACCATTCCATTCTTTGTCCCACCTTTGTTTGATCGTAAGCTTCGAACCGGCAGGTTTTTGGTTCCAATCATCGCTAAAAAATTCTTCAGGTATCACGGCCACTGCAATATTGGCAAATGAATCGTTTTTCACATCATAAATTTTGAAGTTGGTGCGATCGATATCAAAAATTACAAGATCACCATTTTTCAATCTTCCATTCTTATTAATAAATGGAATTCGTTTCAAATCACCATTTCCATCCAGCGAACCCGTTCTTAATAAATATCCAATATTTGGCAAACTGGCCGAATCAGTAATATTTGCACCATTTTCTACTTGATCTCCAGTTGGTTCTATAACTTTAGCAGGCATTTTTAAAAAATTTTGTGGTTATACATTAGTTTGAAAATTATTGTATCCGATCTAATATCGTTTGAGCATCTTGACTATATGAAGATGCCTTTAATTTAGCAATCTCTTCCAATAAAGGTAAAGCTTTTTTGCTATTATTTGTAAATAAATAACACATAGCTAAGTACCACCTGGCCTGGACGGTCATACCGTTGTCCTCACTTATCATGCTTTCAAAGATACGAATCGCCTCATCATGCCGGTTAAGCTCCATAAGAGCATTCCCTTTATACAATGAATGTTCCGGATGATTTACAAGTTCTTTATTATTCCCAATTATTTGATTAAAACGATCGAGCGCCTCCTGGTATTTGCCATTGTCGTAAAAATGCAATGCGTTCTTCCAATTGTCTGCCTCTTCATTTTCAATGCTCCGGTTCGTACCAAAGTATTCAAATGGGGCATAATACTCGGCGTATAACTTTCGGCTTGAATGTATTTGACCGGTATTCAAAAGGCTGACGGACAAAACAAATATAAGCGCAATTGAGGCGGCCACTACCCAGACATGTCTTTTTGCGCGGCTATCATCAAAGTAAACCGTTTTTGCATCTTCCTCCACATCCTCGTCCACTTTCAGGCTTTTTTCAAAGCGATCCAGTTTGTCATCCATAGAGGTCAGTGAAGCGGCCTTTTTTATTCCGGAAATTAATAATTCCATATCGTTCAGTTCCCGGACAAATGCTTCGTCGTTTTCAAGTTTCTCCTCGAAACGCCTGATTTCATCAACATCCAGACTGCGCTCCAGGTATTTTTCGATTAGATCAATATTTAAATTATCTTCACACATAATACATGTTTTGGGTTTCTTTTTGCACTTCTTCCACGATTTGCTTAAGACGTACCAGATACTTATATTTTAAGTTTTTAGCAGCCGCACTGTTTTTATATTTTAGAAGTTCGGCAATCTGTCTCATGGATTTTCCGTGATAATAGTATAATTCCAAAATGGTTCGTCCCGGCTCACCCAATTTCTCCAGGGCGTGTTCCACACACTCCAATCGCTGCTCTTTGATCAGGGCATCCGTCTTCTGAACTTCCGGCAGGTTCACCAATGCGCTTTCACTAATGCCCGGATCAAATTTTCTTTGCGATTTTAACTTCTCCAGATACTTCTTGCGCCCAATTGCGAATAAATAGGTTTTAATACTACACTCGAGAACCTTAAGCCTGTTGCTTATCACGTTTTCATAAAATGCAACTACCGCATAATGATAGATTTCTCCGGCATCCTCTCGCTGACAGTGATACAGTTTCACGAGCCAGGATATAAACTCGGCCCTGTACTTATTGTAGATAGATTCTATCTGACTGTGGTCCCCTTTACGAATTTGGTCAAGTTCCAACGTTTCCGATGATTAGTTACTCTTTATGACCAAAAGCGTTGAAAGTCACCTGGAGAAATGATCTTTTAATAAAAAAGGCAATTTCAAATGCCTCCTGATATCTTTTCGAAAAATCTTCGAATGAATTTCGAATGCGTCTTTTTATAATGAGAATATTCTCATTATATTTGTATTGAGAATATTCTTAAAATCAATCAATCTCATGCCGAGAAGGAGAACGTTAAGAAAAGTAGTGGCCCCGCCCGGCTTCAAAGGCTATAAGCCTTATGGTGTCGGCCGTGAAAGCCACGAATTTATAGAACTGTTTTATGAAGAATATGAGGCCATCAAGCTGGCCGATTATGATCTGATGAACCATGCGGAAGCTTCCAGGCTTATGGGAGTCTCCAGGCCAACATTTGCAAGAATATATGAAAGCGCCAGAAGGAAAATCGCAAAGGCTATGGTAGAAACCAAAGAAATAAAAACGATTTACGGCAATATATGGATGGACAAAAGCTGGTATATCTGCGACGATTGTCTTACCAGATTCACCATTCCAAAAACCATCAAAAAGCATGAATGTCCGATGTGCGCCTCAAACAACTTTCAATCGTTAAAAAGCTAGGGTATGAAGACGGCGATCACATCTTCGGGGGACGAATTGACAGCGCAATTTGATAAACGTTTTGGCCGATCTGCATGGTTCTGCCTATATGATGAAAAAAACGGAGCAACCACATTCCATAAAAACGCTTATGCGGATGCGCCTCACGGGGCAGGAACAATGGTTGCCGAAAAATTAGCTGAATTAAATGTACAAAAAATTATTTCGGGAGATTTTGGTCACAAGGCCAAGGAGCAACTGGATAAGCTCAACATCCAGATGGTCATTGTTCAGGACGACAACTATACCGTTCAGGATATTATCAATAAGCTCAACAAAGACCCCGGTAAAAAGAAAGGGCGCTACACCTGGGCGTTGTAGAAAGCCTGTTGGGAGAAGGGGTACGAACGGAAAGGATGTCAGCATCTTACCTGCCGACGGCAAGTTGATGCACCGCTTAACGCGAACGATGGTTTCGAAAGCACTGCGATGCATTGAGATGCATTGGTTGGATGGGTTAAAAACCGGCAGAAGCGGAAGGACGATTTTCGAATGCGTCTTTATCGTTCACGCTGTGCGCGATCATTTAATGGACATCGGCATTAAAATGAGCGCCTATGGACTTACCGGTTCACAACGAACAGAAATAGAATGGGTACGCGATGAAATATTTGCTTTAAATCAGGTAAATCCGGGGGTGGCCCGAACCGGTCTCGATCCCGGTCGGTGTTTTATACCTGTCCATTCGGACGACATTTTTACATCGATAAAAGTATTTTTTAAACCGAACATATACACATGAAACCGGTAGGACCGGAGCAAATTCAGGACACACATGAGCATGATTATATTGCTCTGTGCGTCGGCAAACTAAAAAAATATAAACACATGAAACAGGCCATGCCTGAGATCATTTTGAGACACACAGGATCATGATGATCTCAGGCACATGGTGAGGTTTCAGCAAATTTTAAACAGATGAAAAAGAAAATAGCA
>JAKSDO010000037.1 GCA_022360055.1 Cytophagales bacterium
ATGTTATGCTTCATAACACATATCATTAATATTTGTATAACAAATATAAAACATTTATCGAGATCTTTACAACACGATTACATATGAATGTCATGCAGTATAAGTTGCACGGCCGCCCAACTATCACCAGACAAGAGGTGTTTCAATTCAACTAAAGGAATCAACAACTCAATTTCTAATTCGACAGCCCATCCGATTCTCACATCACACCGGCATGCCTTACCGTAAATTTGAATGAACTTCAAAGCTATGAAACTATTAACACTCTTGATTTTATTCATCGATACAAACGCTTCCATTGATGTGATTTCAGAATGGGAGACCAAAAGAACATCGGAAAGGGTTGAACTGCAATATCGTTGGGTTATAGTAGGCGATACATTAAAAACACGCCAGATTAAAAGCATGTTTATGGTAAAAGCCAAGCCCAGTCGGATCGTTGAAAATTTCAGGCATGCAAAATTCCTTGAACAATGGGCACTTGGGGCTAAAACATGTACCGTATTCGACCGCGCTGACGATGCGTGGATCACACACACAATCTTTGATATTCCACCGCCATTCAAACGACAAGATCTCATTGCCGAATATCGGCTGGAGCGGCATGTGGACCGATACACTATTTGTTTTACCGCTCTACCGGACTATTTACCATCGGAAAAAGGATTAAAAAGAATGAAACACTATACCGGGCAATGGGAAATACTTCCATTGGGAAATGGGTATACGGAAGTAAAGTATTTGACCACAGCTTTTTCAAAACACATGGCGCCGCGATTTATACTGGACCCAATTATGCAAAGATTGCTTATAGAAAGCATGGAAAATCTCATAAAGCTGTCTGAACATGAGCGGAGATTATAGTTCCAAAGAACAGTTGAATGAGATCTTTCGTTTTAAAGATCATCCCGGACCGATTGCCGGTGGATTTACCTTGGGCTCTGTTGTCGGACCCATGCCCGCCCCGGGATTCCGGCGGGGTTTTCAAGAAGAATTGCGCCGATTCTCAAGATCAACCTCAATTTTTTATCTCTCCTTCCCGGTACGGAAACGGATGTCTTCCCGGTCGCGTTCCGCAGAGCAATCCAGACGGGCATGCTTACGGCGCCTTCATCATTCTATATCATATACCGGATTCTGAGATATTACTGAAATGAAAACAATTACACATTACGTTCTTATCACAGGGGCAAGTCGAGGATTGGGAAAGGCGTTGGCCGTTGAATGTGCAAAAAGAAGCATGAATCTTATTCTGGTTTCATTGCCCGGAGAAAACATCGATTATACCGTCGAATATTTAAAAATCAGATACTCGATCGATGCCGTTGGTTATGAAACGGATCTTACGATAGAGAAAAATGTAATTGATCTTATCGGGTGGGTTAATCAAAACTATACGATTGACATGCTCATCAATAATGCCGGAATTGGTGGATCAAAAGAGTTTAATTCAGCTTCCAAAGGCTATATTGACAATATTCTATTATTAAATATACGCGCCCTCGTACTCTTAACCCACGGATTGCTTTCAAACTTAAAAAGGCAAAAAAACGCATACATTCTGAATATCGCAAGTCTTGCTTCTTTTGGGCCATTTCCATTTAAAACAGTGTATCCTGCATCCAAGGCATTTGTGTATTCGTTTTCAAGGGGTTTGTCGGCAGAGCTTAAAGGAAGTAACGTATGTGTAAGCGTAGCTCATCCCGGAGGTATGGCCACAAATAAGGACGTTTCCAGACGCATAGAGAAATATAGTGGCCTGGTAAAATCAACGATTTTATCTCCTGAAAAAACAGCAGAAATTTGTATTAGACAGTTGTTAAAAAAAGACGAATTGATCATTCCGGGATTCATGAACAAACTAAGTTACATTGCTTTAAAGACTTGCCCTGTCTGGATACGACTGCAAATTTTCAGAAAATCGTTGCAAAAAGAATTGAGTCTTCAAAATCAACCGGCGTATGCGTAGAAAAGAGCGAGTATTGGTTACAGGCGCAAACGGTCTGTTGGGCGCAAATATAATCAGCCAGCTTATCAAATATGGTTACGAAGCCATTGCCATGGTTCGAAGAGGGAGCAATCAAAAATCATTAAACGGCCTGAAATGTGACGTATTTGAAGGAAGTTTCACGAGTATGAACGATCTCAGCGAAATCATTCCGAAGTGTGAGTATGTTATACATGCCGCTGCCCGGACAAAACATGTGCCCAATGATTGGCAATCATTTCAGGAATCAAATGTTGATGGTACTGCCATGCTTATTGCATATTGCAAAAATGTTGCAATAAAGCGATTTATCTATGTGAGTTCAGCTAATTGTTTTGCCAATGGCAGCATAGACAGTCCGGGTGATGAAACGGGGAAATTCATGCAATGGCTCAAAGGATCCGGTTATGCCTGGAGTAAGTATTTGGGACAAAAAATGGTCATACAAGAGTTCAAAAGGAATAATTTCCCAGGTTTGGTAGTTGCTCCTACATTTATAATCGGTGAGCGTGATGCGCGACCGTCAAGCGGTCAGCTTCTTCTTTATATATTAAAAAACCGGATGGTCTTCTACCCTCCGGGAGGTAAGAGTTTTGTAGATGCCGATTTTGCCTCCAACGCCATTGTTAATGCTTTAACTTATGGAAGATTAGGTCATTCCTACTTAATTGCCGGTGAAAACATGACCTATAAGGACTTCTATTTACTTGTAAAGAAAACATATAAATTAAGGCAAATCCACTTTACAATCCCAGGTCCGATGCTCAAGTTAGCCGGATATATTGGGACCCTCATTGAAAAAGTATTTCGAATATCATTACCTTTAAATCATGTGAATCAAAGACTGATTTGTCTTGACAACTATTTTTCAGGGGCCAAAGCTCAAGAGGAATTACATCTAAAACCCACGGATATTGAAAATAGTATTTTTAAATCTATCAAATGGTTTGACCAAAATGGAATGCTAACGTGAAAGGTATTATTCAAAATAAGTATTTCAATAGATTCGTAATTCTCTTCTTGCTTCAGCTAATGATCAAAGGTTTTGATTACACCTTTGGCGGATTTCTGGACGTTACAATGAGGGGCACATACTTTACGCTTCTATTCCTGAGTATTTGGTTTCCTATTTGGTGGATTTCTGATCTGATCAATAAGAAAGTCGCAGCCCTGCCGGAATTGATTCAGTTATGTATACACGTGATAATAGGATTTGCCGGAGGTTTTCTTTTTAATCACCTGTACAGGACCGGTGATTTGATGTTTTATAATAATCAGAGCTCCTGGGAAGATGTGACTTTTTTCAATCCGGAATTATCGGTAAGTCTTACTATATTTCACGTGCTTTTACAAGGCATTGAGAAGTACTTAAATAGCAAAATCCAAATAAAGGAGGAGCAGATTCACAAAGAGCAAATTCAGAAAGAAAACATTTTGGCTCTATATAAATCGTTAAAAGCACAGATCGAACCACATTTTCTTTTCAATAGTTTAAGCGTATTGTCTTCCATTATAAAAAGTGATCCTGACCTGGCTTCTGATTTTGTTGTAAAACTTTCAAAAACACTTCGGTATTTCATAGACAAAAATGAAAAATCTGCAGTAACGCTAAATGAAGAATTACAAGTAGTAAAAGACTATTTCTTTCTTGTGAAAACAAGGTTTGGAGAGGCTATAGAAATGAAATGTAATCTGAATGAAGCTGCGATAATGAACTTATTTGTGCTCCCGGCTTCAATACAAATCCTCTTAGAAAATGCAATCAAGCACAATAAAATGTCGGTTGATCATCCTTTAAAGGTGTCAATTGCGCATAGTGATAATTTCGTTGTTGTCGAAAATAATTTAAATAAACGCTCATATGAAGGAGAAAGCACATCAATTGGTCTTAAAAACCTACAAAGTCGATATAAGCTGATTTCAAACAAGAGTATAATTGTAAGTGAAACAGAAGAATCTTTTGCCGTGAAAATACCTTTACTAACCGAGGATTACAATGAGAGTTTTAATAATTGAAGATGAAAAACATACGGCCCTTCGATTGATTCAACTTCTAAATAACTATGATCCAAAGATTGAAATTATTAGAGTATTATCCTCTGTAAAGGAAGCGGTTGGTTTTTTCAGGAAAAATTCCTCACCGGATCTGGTATTCCAGGATATCGAATTGAGTGATGGCAAATGCTTCGAAATTTACCAGCAGGTTCAAGTGGAGGCACCGACAATATTTACCACGGCCTACAGCGAATATGCGCTAAAATCATTTGAGGTAAACAGTATTGATTATCTGGTAAAACCCTATGATGCCGGGGACATTAAGCGCGTCATGGATAAATTCAGGAGTTTTTCGGATCTCTTTCAATTACCCCAAAAAGATCTTTTAAAAGATCTGGTAATCTCAAAATCCGTTACTGCTAAAAAGAGAATTTTAGTTCGCATTGGAGATACCTATAGTGTTATCGCAATTAAAGATATTTCATACTTTTCTTCGGAAGCGGGAAGGAATTATGCGCATTTATACGATGGAAGTAAAAAAAGCATCGACCAGACCCTCAATGAGCTGGTCATGCAATTGGATCCCTCGGATTTTTTCAGAATCAACCGGAATTTTGTTTTGAACATCAACTGCATCTCCAAAATATCCACCTGGTTTAACAGCCGTCTGAAATTGGAAATTGACCCCAAGCCAATAGACGATGTTATCGTAAGCAGGGAAAGGGTAAAAGAATTTAAAATGTGGCTGGACCGATGAACAATCACTGGAAGTCAGGCCAATTGTCCGGAATAATTTCCAAGGTTAGCACCACTGAAAACCGGACCGATATGCTTCGGGATGTAGGCCACGCACTTCTAATGATCCAAAAATTGTTCTGCCATCGGTTCACACGGCCTCCCCTATCCTTAAAACATTACGCTCAAATCCATTTCAGTATCGTCCCTTAATACCTTAACATTTGTGGTTTCCCCCGGGTTGAACATCCCAAGACACTTCATATAATCGTAAATATCATTTACCTTTACCGTATCCATTTCGACGATGATATCACCTGCCTTGATACCTGCCTTTGAGGCGGGCTTTTCTTCGGAAACAGCATCAATGCGCAGTCCTTTCCCCTGAAAAGAATAATCGGGCATGATGCCCAGGGTCACTTTAAAAGTTACACGACCCGGTTGCCTGGATTTGACCGGGGTGAATGCCAGCTTTTCCTGTTGATCAAGGTTCATCAGAACCTCGGCAATATATTCCAGGACCAGCTTCTGCCCCTTGTAGTTAATTTTGTCTGCATCGTCCGTAGATTTATGGTAATCGGAATGCTGGCCTGTGAAAAAGGACAGCACGGGAATATCTTTCAGGTAAAACGACGTATGGTCCGACGGACCTATTCCGGAGGAATCCACCACGATGTTCAGACCGGCATAATTTTTCGGTACGTTTTCGCCGAAAGCCGGGCTGGTGCCAAACCCGTAAACCATCAGATTTTTCGTGCTATCGTTCAGTCGGCCAATCATATCCATATTGATCATATAAGATATTTGTGCGAGTTCTATAGTTGGATGATTGGTAAAATATTTGGAGCCGATAAGCCCGTCTTCTTCGGCGGAGAAGCAAAGAAATAGATAATTGCTCTCTTCCCGGATTTCATTTCCGGAAAGATACCTCGCCAGTTCGAGCACACCCGCAGTTCCAGAAGCATTGTCATCGGCGCCGTTATGAATGACTTTCCCCTTTTTTTTATCCAAAGAGCCGGAACTACCCCCCATCCCAAGATGATCGTAATGGGCACCTATGACTACGGTTTTATCTGCCCCATTATCCAAATAGGCCACTGCGTTGGTACCGGTCCTCGCAATACCATTTGCTTTCACGGTATCGTGCGGATTGGGATTATAGGTATAGTCGAATACTTGCCGGTACCCTTTTTCACCTTTGGGAATCAAGCCATAAGCCTTGAAGTGTTTTTCTATGTATTCAAATGCAAGTGTTTCTCCCTTTGTTCCGGGTAAACGGCCCTCAAGCTTATCGGAGGCCAGGTAAAAGATATGCTCTTTCAGTTCGGTTTCGCTTATTTCCTGTGCCCAAAGCGATGCGTTTACCAGGTAAATAAATGTCGTTAGCACTAATCTTATCTTGCTTCTCATAGTCACGTATGAATAATATGGAATTGAATTTGTATGCACAAAACGGATAAGCATATTTAAATGAGTTTGAATTTAAGAAACGTCGATTTAAGCGATTGATAATTATAGGAAATTAAAATTATATTGCACACAAAGAATAAAACAGTCAGGATCAAATGTATGGCATTTTGATATCCAAGGAATAACTGGAAGAGCAGGAAGTTAACCGAAACCGGCATTGACAAAACAGCCCCCAAAAGGGACAGGTATTGGCTCATGATAAGCACTCCACAAGTCAATTCAACAACGCCCAAAAATTGCCAGAAATAACCCGTTCGCTTCAAATCTTCGATAAATTGTATGGATCTTGCCGGAGATTCCAAAGATTCCTCCGCTCGATACGGGGCAGGATCTTGTAAAAAGGTATTGATCTTGTACAATCCCGAGTACGGTAAGATCGCGCCTATTAAGATCCTCAAAACAATGATGAAATATTTCCAGGAAGTCAGCTTCATTTCATGCAAGTTTCCATCCCGTTTCATATGAATGAATCAACAAACCTGAAGTATTTATGCCTGAGGTTGCTGCAACAATTTTTCTGCATCCAGCATGATTTTTACTTGTTGCAATACATCTCTTAATTCATCAAACTCACAATCCGTAAAAGTAAACTGGATATCGTGGTGCCCGGTATTTAGCACAATTTGTCGCTTTCCCTGTGGCGACAAGACAGACATGGTCTTAAACTCAATGCGTTCTAAAGCGTTGCAGAATCCATAAAAGTATTTCGGCAAAAACTTGACCAGTATGTTTTTATATTGGAGACTTATTTTTTTACATTGATGACATTGCGCGATGTAAAATAAGTCGCTTTCAATAAGAATTTTAGTATTGCAATTCATTTTTTACGGGTTAGCTGAAATCGGCATTGAATATCCTGATACATAATCGTCACACAATGCTGAATACTCCTGAATAAAATAGTGCCTTATATGATCCCGCTACTTTTTTAAAGTATTGGGATCATTAAGGACTTTCTAGTTATAATAAATCTAAACATTTAAAATTATTCTTCTCTTCGGTTTCTCACAATCCCCAATGGTAGTGAATTTTGTACAGCCTGTATCCATACACACGACTATATAAGATGTCTGTGCAACGCATGATGCATAAATTCCACCTGAGAGGCAATGTGTAATTTCTTGATAATGTTTTTCCGGTGTGAATTCACCGTATGAATGCTCACACTCAGCATATCGGCAATACTCTTTGTGCTATTTCCTCTTGCCACGAGTGTAAGTACCTGTATTTCCCTGGCCGTTAAATTTTCATTGCCGGGATCGTCGCCAGCAGCAACAGATAAAACTTTTTTGCACAAATATTTCCTGCCATTAATACAATTATCTATTGCTTGTTCTAAGTCATCAATCCCTGCGGCTATAAGGACAAATCCGGTAATACTTTTTGAATCGTGGATCGATTGCACACAATCTGCGTTCATTTTCCACGACAGGATCATGATGTTTTTCACGAAAGCAGAAATACGGCTTCCATTTATAATTTCCATGGAACAATTACCGGATAAATACTCCGAGATCAACAGGTCAGGTCTATGCGCCTTCAGAAATTCTTCCAAAACCGTAAAATCTTTGACTATACGAATCAATTGCCAATCCGGTCTATGACGAATAATCTCAGCTAAACCTGTACAGACCAATTCAGATTGTGCTGCTATTACGATGCTTGGCATCATTGATTTTATTTAGACTAATTTTAAATAATAGCAAAGGTAGGCGTTGTTACGAATGGATTCAATCCCTAGATGTTGGTATTTTTAGGCATAAAAAATTGGAAGAATAAAACGCTCCGTACTCATAATCGAATTTTTAGACTGAAGTCTATTTACGATAGCCCCCATGGCTCTTCTACCCGACAAAGAAATGCTGATCTGAAAAAACTCACAATACTTGGACCTGTTTGAGCACAGGACATCGAGTGATTTTGAAGGGCAACCTGCCCGATTCATTTACAGGAATTTTATGAAATAGTTTCCGAACAATTGAATTATAAACGATTAAGCAAACGGATTTCAATGAAATCTGAAAATCCCAAGGGGAAGGATTAAAAATTTATTTGTTTCTTTACGGGTCCGTATTCCAAGCCAGC
>JAKSDO010000159.1 GCA_022360055.1 Cytophagales bacterium
AGAATCTTATCAGGCATCGTGATCAACCGCCTCCCATAGTAGTGCATTGGCCTCCGGAACCAGAACAATATATTTCGAGAGCATGACTACCCCCATTACAATAATATCCGGTCCATGCTCCTGTTCCATCGTTGCAAAAACATGAATAATATTCACAATCCCATCCTGATCCTCCTTTAAAACTCACCAACTCGTCATGACTTAGCAATTTCTCAGAGTTTAATTTTAATCTTCCTAATTTTTTCATTTTAGTAAATTTTTAACCTGCCTACTCTGATCGGTTTTCGGCATTCCCGAATGTTTCATTTAGCCGGCATGGTGAAACATCGGGACCAAGGTAACATACGCCAGTCTACTATTTTTACACTGACACAATTTCACAGATTTTTCTTAAACTTTTTTTGAATCAAAAAGTCGTCCGAAAAAATGTAAATTTATACAAAAAGTCGTCCGAAAAAATGTAAATTTATACAAAAAGTCGTCTGAAAAAATGTAAAACAATGGAAAGACTGGCAATGCAATATCTCGATTATTGGAAGGATAAAGAAAACAGAAAACCAATGATCATCAGGGGGGGCCGTCAGGTAGGGAAAACCTGGCTTATGAAAGAATTCGGAAAAAGAAACTACAAACAAATAGCTTACATAAATTTTGAAAGTTCAAAGTTACTCAAGAATTTGTTTGTAGATGATTTCGATATAAAGCGCATTATATCGGTAATTCAAATTGAAACAGAACTGCAAATCAATTCTGAAAACACGCTCATTGTATTTGATGAAATTCAGGAGGCCGATGGCGGAATTACCGCACTTAAGTACTTCTGCGAAAATGCACCTCAGTATCATATTGTTGCTGCCGGTTCCTTGTTGGGAATATCTCTGCATAAACACACATCTTTTCCCGTTGGGAAAGTCGATTTCATAGACCTCTATCCACTTAATTTTACTGAGTTTCTAATGGCTAAGAATCAGCAACAGTTGCTTGGCTTACTTCGCAATAAAGATTGGAACTTGATAAAACAATTTAAGGTTAAATACATAAACTTGCTTAAGCAGTACTATTATGTCGGAGGTATGCCCGAAGCCGTTTTGTCCTTTAGCAAATCGGAAGATTACCATGAAGTCAGGCAAATTCAACACCGGATACTTACCTCGTACGAGCAGGATTTCTCAAAATATGCGCCAACCGAAATCGTTCCGAGAATAAGAATGCTATGGAATGCCATTCCGGCCCAATTGGCAAAAGAAAACCGGAAGTTTATCTATAGCGCCGTCAAAAAAGGCTCCAGAGCCAAGGATTTTGAAATAGCGCTTTCATGGTTAACCGACTGCGGGCTGGTTCATAAAGTAAACCGGGTGGCTAAACCGGGAATACCTCTAAAGGCTTATGAAGATTTCAATGCATTCAAGTTATACGCTGTCGATGTGGGATTATTGGCAGCTATGGGGAATATTAGTGCAAAAACCTTGTTGAAAGGGAGTGTGATATTCGAAGAATTTAAAGGAGCGCTGACCGAACAATATGTATTGCAACAATTAAAAACAATTCGCGAAATGGCCATATACTACTGGTCTTCGAAAAAATCATCGGGAGAAGTCGATTTTGTTTTGCAATACAACGGAAACATTTATCCGGTTGAAGTAAAGGCAGAGGAAAATGTACAGGCTAAAAGCTTAAAATCGTTTAAGCAAAAATATCCAAATACAAAAGCCATTAGAACATCCATGTCGGATTACAGGGATGACGCATGGCTGACCAATCTTCCATTATTTGCAATACAATCATTAACAGCGCTTTCAATATAACCCTATTAAATATGAACCGGAACGGGTTATGGAAATTGGACGGATGGCAGAAGAAGGCGACGTTGCTCCGCCCACCCGCGAATTGAGTGAAATTGCGGCAAAATCATGATTGAAATGCGCCCTCGTCGCCGATTCAATCATGACCAACAACCGGCCTGGCCAGGTGGTCGCTATTTCCTAAGGATCACCGAATAATCTACTCTATATAACGGGATATCATACTTTTCCAAACCCTATAGCCCTCGCCATTCAAATGCAATGCGTCAATACTGTATTTTGGATTCAGCTTGCCTTCCTCATTGGAGAAGGCTTCGGTAAGATCTATAAAGGTAAAGCTGTCTTCATTGGCCAATTGCTTCAGAAACTCATTGATCTCCAGGATAGACTTATTTGGACGCGTATAATGAATAGCATCATCAACAGGGAGTATGCTCTGCACATAAATTTCTGTCTCCGGAGATTCCGACCTGATTTGCCGGATGATCTTCGCATAATTTTCCTCGACTTGCTCTACCGTTTTTCCGTATGCCAGATCGTTGGTGCCGATCATCAGAAATATTTTTGATGGCCTGGACTCCGTAACTTCCGGCAACCTCTCCAGAATACCGTCGGTATCGTCCCCTCCGATTCCCCTGTTTTTAATCTTTGGATTTTCAAACATTTCAGCCCATTCGGCATTATCCGTGATGCTGTTTCCGAGAAATATTATTTCATCTTTTGCATTTGGCAGGCTTTCGAAATGTTCCTTTTTATGATAATAATAGGCTTTAACAGCCCTGTTCCATTCTTCGAGCTCTTCCGCATATCTGTCGTAAGCCATGATCTCACCAATTTCTTTTTCGCTCAATTGTGTGCTCAGCGATGGAGGGGCATGCTCAACTCCCCAATTCTTATTTGGTGCAGGTCCCATATTCAAACTCAACGTTCCCCCTTTTATCAATTCATCGTGATAAAACCAAGGTTTGTTTAGCGCTTTGCCATTTAGTGTTGCAGACTGAATGTAGATGTTCTCATCGGATACGTTTTTTGCTTCGATCACAAAAGTTTTCCCCGGATAATAGTTTTTGTCCAGATGGATAGAAATTTTTTCAAACTTGGGACTGCCGATTTCATAAACAGGCTTTACGGAAGCCCCACCATCCATTTGAAACAAACCCATGGCGCTCATCACAAACCATGCCCCCATTTGACCCTGGTCTTCATCCCCAAGCCATCCGCCGTGTGGCGTTGATCCATAATAATTATTCATGATCTCATTTACCCACTTTTGAGTCAGCCACGGCTTTCCGGAATAGTTAAAAAGATAGGCCGCCTGCATGTTTGGCTGATTGCCGTGATTCACCGGTAATACGCCCATGCCGTCCAAACTGTTGCTTCCAAGCTGCTCCGAGTTAAATTTATGCAGCGCTGATGTGGCAAAACCCTCCTCCAGCCTCGAATTGAATTCTTCTTTGCCCATAAGACGGATCATTCCATGAACATCGTGGGGAACGAAATAGGTGTATTGCCAGGCATTTCCTTCAACATACCCGGAACCCAACCAGGCCACCTGACCATAAGGGTTGAAATCCTCCACCCAATCGCCATTTCTGTACTTGCGCCTTGTATACCCTACGGATGGATCAAATACATTTTTATAATTGAATGCCCTTTTTGTAAATTGCTTATAATCTTTTTGCTTGCCTAACGCAAGCGCCAATTGCCCGACCGTCCAGTCATCGTAGGCGTATGCGAGCGTGTTGGAAACCGGCCCTTCTTCATCGGGGACATATCCAATATCAATGTATGATTTCAGGTTTCTGTTGCCCACATAGCCGCCGGCTTCATGAGGCTTTCCCTGTTCCGTTTGCATTTTTACAACAGCTTCATAGGCTTTATCAATATCGAAATTTCTGATCCCTTTGTTCCAGGCACTCACGATTAAAGATATCTGATGCGAGGCCACCATAATGGCCGAGTACTCGATCCCTGTCGGGCCTTTGGGAAGCCAGCCACCTTTGTCATAGATCTCGAGAAATGAATTGACCCATTTATTGGCAATGTCCGGCGTCGCTAATGTCCATAACTGATTCAAATTCCAGAAAGTGATCCAAAACCCATCACTGCCATAGATGGGCATATCGGGTGTTTTCAACTGGCGTACATTTTCATACATATCCACATATTTGCCATTGACATCATTCCAGGTAGTTCGACCGGCGTAGGCTCGGTATAGGTTTGTATAGAACTTCTCTTTGTTTTTCTCAGACCCTCCCTCAACTTCGATGACAGATAAAAGGTCATTCCATGTATTTTTTGCGTCTTTTCGCACGGCGTCAAAGTCCCAGTTATAGGGATTCAACTCCGTTTCAAGATTCAATCGGGCCTGATCAATACTCACCAGGGATATTCCGGTCTGCACCTGGATCTGCTCTCCTTCTTCGGTAGAAAATGTGACAAACGCCCCCACGTCTTTATGTCCAAACTCGGAAGATACCCGGTCGGTATCCCTGATAATCTCTTCCTTTACCCAGCCGTTCAACGATTTGAAGGGCTTGTCAAAACGCATTACAAAATGCAGTGTGTATTCGTTAAAATTGGCTTTTCGTAAACTTTGCTGGTACGAGACCCCTTCGATTAACCGGTCGCTTACCTTTTTTATTTCCGTATAGAAAATCTCATATCCGTATTCGGATGGTGTGAGCAGATCTATGAGAATTCTTGATGAGTCGTTTTCCGGAAAGGTATATCGATGAAAACCGGTGCGGGTAGTAGTGGTCAACTCGGCAGTAATTTGGTAGTCATCCAATAAAACTTTATAATAACCCGGTTCTGCAAATTCTTTTTTATGGCTAAACCTCGAGCGATACCCGCGATCCGGATCTTTTTCCGTTCCCGGTGTTACTTTTAGCTCTCCGTTTGTCGGCATCGTTAATAATCCTGCCATGGTCCATGAATGGAGGTGACTGAATCCGGCTATGTTTTCAATGTCATATTCATAGCCGGCCTTCCAGCCCAACTCCTGATTGTCGGGACTTAACTTCACCATTCCAAACGGCACAGTCGGACCGGGAAACATCAACCACCGGGAGTCATGCGAACCGATAAGCGGGTTCACATAATCAACAGGTTGTTTTTGAGCTTGAACGGGATTTAGAAATGCAGTAAAAAAAAGTAATACAGGTAGTATTTTCATGAGTTTATCGTATTTTAAATTCATTGTCAACCGATATCCACAAATCCCTTGACATAAAATGAAATAAGAACGGATAAAAAATTTCTGTTAAGATGTTTCCCATCACGGATTTTGTATTTTTTAAGCCTGCGTTCTGACATAGGCTCTGATGATCGCCACCTGTTTGCCATCACTTTGTCCGCCTGGTTTGACGGTATATTCGCCTACACTTGCCGGCACAATGAAGACCTCCGCATAATTCACCGCGAATGAATCAAATGCCTGATCAGGGCTTTCCACAACGACTTCTTCGCCTTCAACAAGGCAAAGCACGTTTACCCCTCCCCGGGTGTTCAGCCCGATCCCTTTTGTGAGCCAATACCTCCTGGTTTCGATGAACTCCCGCGCGTGAAGCCCTGTGCTTTCCTCCTTCCATCCGTCTCCTTCCGCAACTCGCTCAACCTTATTGATAAGGTGCTCCCGGACCCATGATGTGCTCCTGTCCCATTGAATCACATTTTTGCCATGCTCGATGTTGATCGGGCGCGGTTTGCCATCAAGACCAACTCGCCCCCAATCCCAAAGTTTGAACGTGAAAATATACGGTGTGGCGCTGATCTCCAGAACCATGCTGTCTTTGCCGGAGCAATGAACCGTTCCTGCCGGGATCAAAAAATGATCGTGCTTTTTGGCCGGCCAGGTCTCCACATACTTTTCGGCTTCGAATGACCTTCCGCCATCCTGAGCTCTTTCCAAATCGTTGATCATTTCATTGGGATCAACGTCTTCTTTCAGCCCCAGATACACTTCAGCATCTTTACCGGCATCCATGATGTAGTAGCTTTCATCCTGGGTATAGTGCAACCCAAATTTTTCCCGGATATATTCTGTAAGCGGATGCACCTGCAGACTCAGGTTGCCGCCATCCATGGTATCGAGAAAATCGAAACGTATCGGAAACTCATCGCCAAACCGGGCGTGCACCGCGTCGCCAAGCAGTGCAACCGGCTGATAAAAAACCAGGTTGATCGAAGGCAATTCCATGGTTATTCCTTCGAAATCGAGCAGAAGGCTGTTTTCCTCAGGTACGCAGTTGAAACACCAGGCGTAGTTCTCCACAGATGTGTCCAAACCGCAAACCTTTTTCATCCATTGCCCTCCCCAGGGTCCCGGATCAAAAAAAGGCACGACGCTAAAAGGCCTCTGCGCAGCCTGTCTCAGACCTTTGAAGACAGATGATGCCCTGGCCATTTTGGGAACATCCGGGTTGTTGGTGTCCAGTACAAAATCCCATTTCGTCATGGTCATTTTTTTTAAGCGGTCGCAAACCCTCCAATCGACAAAGTACCCTCGCTTGTATTGCGTTTCAAATGGCTCCTCCGCATTGGAAATTCCCAGGTTATTTACCATATGCCGGCGCATGCGCATCTGGATCTCCCATCTGGCCATATCCGCATAGACAAAAACGTCCGGCTTTTCCTCCACTAATGAAGCCCCGTGGCCGATGACCAGAACCGTTCCTTCATCAATTTCTTCGATCATCTTCCCGGTATTTCGCAACTTTAACGGATCGATGAAATCAATCATATTCAGGCGGCTCATGTAGCCAAAAATCCGGTTGTCCGTGACATCTGTCTGGGTCAGGGCACGAATTTCTTTTTCCTCTTTAAAATAATCCGGCGTGGAAAACACCTTCGTATGGGGCACCTTTTCACTGATATTGCCAATAATATCTTCCGGGTATATCCCCTGGTAGCATTCAATAACAATGAGATTTTTAGGCTTTTCCGGATCAATCCGTTGATGAATTGCTTCCCCGATGCTCTCCCATCCGACTACGCATGTATGTTCCGCTCCTTTAACACGTATTGACGGAAACTTAGTATAAGTCATAAATTGCTTTTCTCGAGTTAATAGTGATTTATTGTCAGTTGCTTCTAATATCCATCATTTTGGGTGAGATTGGTATTTATATCCCGTTCTCGCTGGGGTATCGGGAATTTATAGTGATGTTTTGAGGGTGTGGTGTTGGGTTTTCCGGAACTTTCTACTTTCTCTACCAACTTCCCCATTCTTACCAAATCGTTCCACCGCTGGCCTTCCATGACAAACTCCCACCTTCGTTCGTCCAGAATGGCATCTCTGAAGCCTTCATAGTCAAGACCTGCCAGGTCGGGAAGTATGTCCTGTTCAATTATCCCGTTAAATCGCGCCCGCTTTCGTACCATGTTTATGGCATCGTAGGCCTCTGGTGTGGGGCCCCGGTTCGCCTCATTCAATGCTTCGGCATATATCAGCAGGACATCTGCATATCTCAGGTAGATAACATCCGAATCTGTTGTATTTCCTCTCGGCTCTACTTCCCGATCCCAGAATTTACTTATGTGCGGTTCAAATGTCTCCGTAGTTCCATCGCTATATGTATACGAAGTGATGAATGTAACTTCTCTCCGGCGGTCAAGCGGATTGAAACTGTTGTACAGATCTTCCGTCGGCACTTCCCAGCCATGGGCATTCTCAGGCCCTTCCCCATTTTTATCCAGCCCCGGAGGGAGCAGTCTCACAAGATACTGGTTGGGCTTGAATCCCTGGCTCAGCGTACCGCTGAAGTTCACGGCAAATATTATCTCTCCTTTGTTCATATTTGAAATTTTAAATATATCCGCAAAATCTTCCCATAAAAAGTACTTTCCCGATTCGATGATACTTTTGGCATACTGCGCTGCCAAATCATAATCTCCCTTTGTCAAATATACCTTTGAAAGCAGCGCTGTGGCAGATTGCGGTTCCGGCCTGCCTTTACCGACCCTGAAGCTTTCCGAAAGATGCTCTTCTGCCAATTTCAGGTCGGCAATTATTGTCTCGTAAACGGTTTCTTCTGCTGTCCGTGAAGCATAGGCATTGTCAAGGTTTGAGGTCGGTTCCAGCAGCAATGGAACGCTACCGAAAAGTTTGACCGCTTCAAAATACATCATCGCCCGGATAAAATGTGCCTCAGCGACCAGATGATTCTTCTTTAACTCATCCATTTGAATGGAGGGAACCTTCTCTATGACCACGTTGGCAGCATTTATTGTTTTGTACACGTCCTGCCAGTAATATTCTATCCGCAAATTGTCCGGATTGAATTTGAACTCCGATAGATTTCTGTATTCCTGAAAGCTGATGGTCGAAATGCAATTATCCGAAACCAGGTCCTGGAAAACCCAGTAATCATTAAAAAAAATTCCGCCAAAGGACGGATCCCATAAATAATCTGTCCCCACACTTAAATAATCATACAGGGCATTTGTCGCAGCAATAGCGTCTTGCTCACTCTGATAATAGTTCCCGGAATTGACAACCGCCTGAGGTTCTTCATCAAGGAAATTGCACGACGCCACTATAATTACTATTCCAATAAGTGATTTTTTCATTGAACTATAATTATTCATTTTCCAGATCAAAAAACAATGTTAACACCGATCATTATAATTTTAGTTGCCGGATATGTCCCGTAATCCGCCCCCATGCTCAGGTTATCGTGAGCAAACCGGCTTACCTCAGGATCGTATCCGCTATAATTCGTCCATGTGATAAAATTTTTCATACCGGCATAGATTTTAAAATCCGAAAGGTTGATTTTTTGAACAAGATGTTCCGGAAAGCTATACTTAAGCGTGATATCCCTTACTCTCAAATATGATCCGTCCTCCACCTGAGCATCGGAAAACGTGTTCGATCTGGGGGTGGCATTGGCCCGGGGATAATCATTTGTCGGGTTACCCTCAGTCCAGCGTTCCAACGCCGTTCTTGAATTGTTTCTGTTCCCATCAAAACTTTCTAAAGCGAACAAATTGAAATTCACTATTTCATTTCCGTAAATGCCCTGAATATAAATATTGAGATCCCAATTTTTGTATTTGAAGTTGTTTCCAAAACCGAATGAAAAATCGGGGTTGGCATTTCCCAGGATTACCCTGTCCTTTTCGTTGATTACGCGATCGCCATTTTGATCGACATACTTTCGATCACCGTGCGACGGTCTGTAATCCGTAAAATATGGTATATCTTCAGGATCTTCATCTAACTGAATAATTCCATCCGTTTGATACCCATAAAAAGTACCGATGGGCTGACCTTCCGCAATCCTGGTCCATCCGTTGATGCCCAGAATATTTTGCCCGACGAGGCCTTCATCATCGCCTCCGGTGAGTTTGGTGATTTCATTCCGGTTAAAGGCCATGTTGAAGCTGGTGTTCCATTCAACGATCTTCACGGTATTCACTGAATTAATGGTTAATTCGACACCTTTGTTCTCAAGATTGCCAATATTGGTATAGGCCGATTTGAAACCGGATGTATAGGGCACCGGAGCATTGAGCAGCAAGTCCGTTGTTTTCTTGAAGTAAACATCGGAAACGATGGATAATCTGTTATCAAACAAGCCAATATCGATACCAATATCGAGCTGGTCCGTGGTCTCCCATTTCAATTCCTGATTTTCTATTGATGCCGGGCCCGCTCCCTTTGCAATTTCGTTTTCTCCAAAATATGCCTCTGTAATTTCCAGCAGACCAAGGGAGCGATAAGGTGGAATGCCTTCATTACCAACCCTGCCATATCCTCCTCGCAATTTCAAATCGGAAATGGCCTCCGAATGCTTTAAAAAGGCCTCCTCTTTCAATCTCCAGGCCAGGGCGAAAGACGGGAAAAAACCATATTTATTGTTCTCGCCAAATTTGGATGATCCATCTACCCGTCCTGTGACCGTCAGCAAATATTTCTCATTCAGGTTGTAATTGATTCTCGATATTATTGATTGCATTTGCCAGTTGGTATCGCCGGTAAATGACAGTGTTTTTTTATTTCCGGCTTGAATTGCATTAAAACCAAGCCTGTTGTCATCAAACTCAGATGTAGCGGCATATAAATATTCCGAACGGAATGCCTGCAATGAATGGCCAATTACAATGTTTAGCGAGTGAATGGAATTAATCGTGTTTTTATAGGTCAATGTGTTCTCCAACAGCCAGGTATATCCGTTTATACTCCCAACTGCGGCCTGTCCTTTGCTGGCTTCGGCACGCTTGAGAAAATTCGGCACAAAAGATTGTTCCTTATTGAAATAAGCATCACCGCCTAGCTGAGATCTGAACACAAATTTATCATTGATGTCCCAGTTCAAGTAAACATTCCCAATAATGCGGTTTGATTTGCTCACCTGTTGGGTCTCCATCGCATCGGCTACCGGGTTACCAACCGCAGGTTTTGAGGTGTTATTTTCATAGACGTACACTCCGTTTTCATCGTAAATTGATAATCCGGGATTAAATTCCAATGCCCATGAAGTGACGCTGGAAGGAATCGCCGATTCATCATCGGTAACTACTCCGTTCAATACATTTCTGTTTAAATTAAGGCTTGTTCCGATGGTCAGCTTTTCCGAAAGCTTCTGATCCAGGTTGAGTCTTAAATTCCCTCTTTTAAAATCCGATCCAATAATTATTCCCTCCTGATCGAAATAATTCATGGATACCGAATATGAAGTGCCAAGATTTCCTCCCATAACGGAAAATTGAAGTGATTTTATAGCGGCTTGACGAAAAATCTGTTCTTGCCAATCCGTTCCCTCTCCCAGGTTTGTCGGGCTGGCATAAATTATTTTTCTTGGAACCCCTGCATTATCAGCAGCTTCATTTCCCAATTCTGCCAATTCCCTGGCATTAAGCATAGGTATTTTATGTCGTAAATCCTGAAGGCCGTAATAAAAATCCAGGGAGATAACAGGTTTGTCAGTCCTCCCTCTTTTCGTGGTTACCAGAATGACACCATTCGCACCGCGTGCGCCATAAATGGCCGTGGCAGACGCATCCTTTAAAATCTCCAGCGATTCTATATCATTTGGATTGATGCTTGCCAATGGATTAAGGGCCGCCCCCCTTACCGCACCTGCCGTCCCCAGGGAGGCATCGCTGATTATTGGCACTCCGTCAATGATGTATAAAGGCTCGTTATTTCCATTGATCGAACTGGTCCCCCGAATTCGAATGGTCGTCGACGCCCCTGGCTGTCCCGAAACCTGAGTCACGACTACTCCGGCAGCTTTTCCCTGCAACCCCTGATCTAACGAAGACACTGAGGTCGACAAAATATCCTCGGACTTAAGCGAAACTATCGATCCCGTCAGATCGCTTTTTTTTACGGCACCGTATCCGACCACCACCAATTCCTCCAATCGAGTTGCATCCTCTACCAATTCGATATCGAGCTCATCCGAAGATGAGACGACAATTTCTTTGGTAATGTACCCGATAAAACTTATTTCGATCGTGCTTCCGGCAGGAACCGTAAGTTGAAATGCTCCGTTTGCGTCTGCAATGGTACCGGTTGCCGTTCCCTGAATACTGATGTTTGCTCCCGGCAAGGCCTCTCCTTTGGAATGAACGATGCCTGTTATTAAATAGTCTTGCGCATGGACAATGACCGGTAAGCCAAGGACAAGCAGCCAAATTAGCCTTTTCATTATTTATCGATGATAAAATGGAAAATGTGAATAAACCCGGCGCCACTCCTTGCGGCTACCGGGGACAATAAACTTACCGGATTACCAGTCTATGTCATTACATGCCTTGGCAGGACCGGTATCATCATCATCCGGTCCGGGCATATAAGGGTCAAAGTTCGATCCCTTTGCCTGAGCGGCAAACTTCTTCACATATTCTTCCACAGGCTCATAAGGAACTGCTTCACCTCCGGTATTAAATGCATCAAGTCCGCGGTAAATCACGTCACCTTCCATTACTTCGGCATCTATTTTTGTGATATTTACCGTATCCCTGACATCTTCCAGAAATGCTCCCGTACGGGTCATGATCAACATTCCGGTTTCTTCATTCAGGTTCCAGTAACAATAGTTAAACCACAGATCGGAGAAACTGTCCGCTTTGTCTCCAATGCTTTTGTCGTAGGATCCATCCGCATGAAAACGATATACATCATCGGTATATGGATCAGAAATATCACTTTCACCGGTTTTCACTCGAACTTCGTCCGCGAGCAACCAATCGTATTTTAGTAAAAGCTGCGTCATTGTCAGCTCAACTTCGACTACAAGCTCTGCCTGAGCTTCTCGTCCATCTTTATCAACCACCTTAAAGTTGAACGACAGGATGTAATCTGCATCGTCGACCAACACCTCGTATTCAAACTCATATGAATTGCCGGTGATATTTGTGATCTCATCCGTATTCTGTGCACTTCCATCCCAAAGTTTTGTAACAATGAGTTTGTTGAACCCTGCTTCTGCTGTCATGGTAACGGTTACCTTAATGGTTTCCCCTGCCTTAGCAGTGATCTGAGTTTCACTAAGTGAGATCGTTGGTTCGGCGGGATCATCCTCTGAGCATGAATACATAAATGTCAATGCGCCGATAATAGCTGCAAGACATGCGTTTAAAAGAACCTTACTTTTCATATGCATAATTTTTTAGTTAAATGAATAGGTTTAAAAACATAAATGATATTGTTGTTGACTTATTTTTTTGCGCCTTTAATCCGGTCAATTTTATGGACCATACGAATTGTTATCTTTTTAGAAAATGAATTCCAAGGGCACACGAATAAACCTTGGCCGGTAAATTGCCGCATTCACGAAATGATCAGCAAGAACAAAGCTGTTGGTGTTATAGGATATCAACATTTTCCCATTATCCGTGAATTGCGGGTGCGCTACGGCGTTATAGGTAAACAAATTTTCATTCTCGAAAGGTACCGGAGTAGTATAGATCGTTTTCTTTTTTCCCCAGGGGCCAAAAGGTGTAGAGGATATTAAAGAACATATCTCTTTGCTGAAGCCCCCGAGTTGAGTAACCCAAATATATTTATCCTCATGTTTTACAACGCTAAACTGCTCGGAACCATTAATATCTGACATGGGCACGGCATCTTCCACATCTTCGGACCATTGATCATCTCCGGCAAAAAATTGCCACTCCCCTTCCGCATTTCCTTTTTCTGCCCGGGCAACATATGCTTTGCTGTCCCATAACCCATATAGGTACGTAAAATCATCGCCTTCATAAACGCAATGACCAAAGTGGATGTCTCCTGTTTTATCGCGAGGAAATTCCACGATTTCGGACGCTTTCAAATCAGGAAGTGAATAGCTGAGCAATGCCATTCCCTGCCATTCGAACCCCCACATGCCGGTGTCAACCTGATGAAACTCAGAGGCGAATACTTTAAGCATGTTGTTTTCAATGAATCCATCGCCAGGCCAATACCATATTTCTTCCTCACTTATTTGAATGCCTGAATCCGTGACTGCCCTGGGAATCATCATGGACTTAAACTCGTCCGTTTTCCCCCGGTGCAAGGTTGTCATTTTGTTACCATCCTGAACTACAAATGAATTTCTAATGAACATCGGATCTGTTTTCTCCCTGCTCATATCGGGATTGACAGTCCCGAGGAATGTGTCACCAAATATCCATACCGTCCTGCCATCGGGCAGAAGCACGGAATATGTTCCGTCTCCTCCCGTAAAGCCGTCCCCATTCCGCTCGAACAAGGAGTTGAAATAATCGTCGACTTCTATAACCGGAGGTGTTTTCACCGGAGTCTTTGATTCGCATGCGGCCAGGAGCAGGACCAAAAAGAAGGTGCGAATAAGCCCTGAAGGCCCGTGGAAAAAGTTTTTCCAAAATAACGGAACAGGTCTCATAGTTTTCGTTCACTTTCCACACTGTAAACAATACTATCTGCCCGGTAGTATCCTAAATTATATTCTATTGGGCGATTGCCCGGATCGTAAACAAATCGTTTACGCTTCAAAATCGGGTCCCCGATCGTCACGTTGAGCTTGTTTGCCAGGGTAGTGTCTGCAGCTCTTGCGGATATCTCCTCCTTTGATAATTGAGCCACAACAGAATAATCCTGTTGCATGATCTCATAAAGAGGCCTCGTAAAATCCTCTTTACCGGTCAGCCCTATTCTCGGATGAAAATAGGAGATGAAATACACAAACGGTCTTCCGGAGTCTCCCCGAAGCCTGGCCATCTTCAGCACTTTCACGTCTTCATGAATACTAAAAAATGTTGCCACCTTTTCGGTCGGTTTTACAAATGACAATTCCAACTCGTAATTAACTACTTCAATGCCCTTAGCTTTCATTTCCTGCGAAAAACTCAACCAATTCTGCGCTTTGCTGTCAACGGTTTTAATCACTTTGGTGCCAAAACCTTTTTTTCTGAACAGGAGTCCTTCATACACGAGTTTGTTGGTGGCCTGGCGCAGCGTATTTCTGGAAATTCCCAATTCCCTGGCCATCCCGGCCTCGTTCGGCAACAATTTGCCATTCTGATACTCGGGAAGCACAATCAACTTGCGCAATAATTCCTCCACCTGAACATGTAAGGGGATGGGGCTATTGTGATCAATCCTAAAATCCATCTCAGAAATTTTACGTGTTTTTAATTTTGCTATTATGTATATACGTTTAAATGTATGAACATTTACATTAAATCAAAACATTTTCACTAATTTTCTTCGAACAAGTGCGGGATACAGCCTCACCAATCGTCTAAAACCGGCCGCGCAACCATTCAATAATCGATGTAACACGCCTTTAAATGATGCGATTAAATTCTTCACTTATGTGTCCGAAGGAGCACGAATACCCGTTGAAGTCGTCGGTTAATACCGGTAAGTTTTGGGAATAGCGGCCAGTGAGGCTCAGAATCAACGCATTAACCGACCGGGTATGTCAGACTGCACAACACAAGCATTACTTTTCCCAGGATGTCAATTGATTCCATACTTATCTGTAATAAAGTGATTCTACTTTCAGCGTAATAATGAATTCCACTTCCCGAAGTGTGACTAGAAAAACGGCCTGATGTTTTGATATTAACACACATATTCTATATTTGTAGAATATAATCAAACAACGTAGAGTATGCAATTGACAAAAGCGGAAGAACAGGTCATGAAATTCATCTGGAAGTTGGGGGAAGGGTATATGAAGAATATTCGTGACGAATTCGATGACCCCAAACCTGCCACTACCACTGTGGCTACTCTAATTAAGCGACTTATTGATAAGGGGTATGTTGGTTATGACCAGCACGGCAGTAACAGAAAATACTATCCGACCGTGAAAAAATCAGCGTATTTTGCCAAACAGGTCAATTCCATGATCAAGGAATTCTTCAATAACTCTACAACTCAGTTTGCTTCCTTTTTTACCAGGGAAACCGACCTGAGTGTGAAAGAACTTGAAGCGTTGAAGAAAGTAATTGAGGAAAAAATAGAAGATAAGAAAAAGTAGGATCATGGTAGATTTCATCATCAAATCGACAATCAGCTTAGGTATATTATATCTTTTCTATGTCCTTTTTTTAAGTCATATAAAGACATTAAAGTTCAATAGATACTTTTTATCAGGATCACTAATATTCGCTCTTGCAGTACCTCTAATATCCATCCCTGTAGAATTCGGCGCAACGACCTTTTCGAGTACGAGTGAGGTGATCAACAAGATTTCATCATCAATAGTTCAAATGGATCAAACCATCTACGTACCTCAAAACAGCAGCGCAATCGGTTTTTTTATGCTCCCATACTTATATGGTTTAGTTTCCTTTATACTCCTGGGCAGGTTTACAATCAATCTTTTCCATATAATCGGAACTATCGGAAGGAATTACAGGATCCGAAAATCAGGCCATTGGCTAATTCTGGATAGGAATTGTACCATGCCTTATACCTTTTTCAATCAGGTTATTGTCAACAAAGATGCCTATGAGAAGGGAATTATCGATAAAAGGATAATGCAACATGAAGTGGCACATGCCAAGCAGTTGCATTCTGTTGACATCGTTATTGTGGAATTGTTAAAAGTATTCATGTGGGTAAATCCATTTGTTTGGTTGATGAAAAAACCAATCCAATTAAATCACGAGTATCTGGCAGACAGTTCTGTCCTGACCAAAAATAGCATTAGTGAATACCAGAATATTCTGATAAATCTAGTACTGGACAACAACGCGGGAACACTGACAAGTAATTTTAATTTTTCTCTTACCAAACAACGACTAAAAATGATGACCAGACAATTTTCAAAGAAACAAGCTGTAGTTAATTTTTTGGCAACCGGTATTCTAGTGTTTTTCCTGGGAACAATGTTAGCTTTTAATCAAAAAAAAGACATCGAGTATACAATCGATCTGGATGGGAAACGCGGAAATTATGCAAAGCAAGAATTAAAGCACTCTGACTTTGCCATGATGAAGATCACGACAAACAACAAAGAAAAAGTTGTCCTGGAATTTGATATCATCTTGGCAAGAGGCAAAAGAGCAATTCATTATAACAGGAGCGTTCAGGGGAATCAATTTGACCTGAAATATTTTTCAGAGGATACAAGAGATGGTGACAGAATTGTGATAGAAATATTGAAAATATCAGACGAAAACATAGAACTGACCCAGTATAATTCTATAATTACAATACCTATTGATTTTGATAAGTAGGACCGGTTAGCTAGCGAAAATATTAATTACTGAAATCCTCCGGAATTTCCCAGATCTCTCAGATGAAGGGAAGTTTGGCCGACAGGAGCTGTCAAGAAAATGCTGATTTTCAAGGCAAAATGAAGAGATAATCACAAACTTGAAATGCAAATTCTTATCCTTGTCGTTTATTTATTATTTTAAAACTTTGGTAAAATAAAATAGGTCAACCAGGGGTTTTATTCGTTTTTGGGTAAAATAACGGTTATCAGCGATTTTGGCTGATAACATTGTTCTGATTTGTGTCGTTGAGGAATTTATCTTAAAAAGCAAATACTACAGATTTTCAAATTCCAAATCGACATCAAGCAATCCTACTAAAGATTTAGGCTGTGGATCAATATTAATTCTTATTTTTCGGACCTTAAGTTCAGATCCCGGATGTACAACATTGTATTCATCTTTATCCGTTGAGTAGTGATCAGTAACATAAATATCCATATCAACCCATTCATCGCCCTTCAAGTATTGAATTTTCCATGACTTCGGGACTTTTACTCTTCGATTGTCATCAAACCAATACAACCCTATACTCCTGATTTTTTGAATTTCCTTTAATTCGATGGAGATCCACTGCGGTTGATCGTTCTCAGCTATCCAGGAATGAATCGTTCTGTCTATTGAAGATGCAGGTCTCCTCGGGTCAGCAATTGCATTCAAACTTCCCATTTTATGGGTCGACGAGGCAGAAACCTTTTTATACTTTCCTCCTCTTGCTGTGTTGTTGGCGGAGAACTGTACCCCTGCCTCACTGTCGGGAAGCCATATGATCATCGATCCATCTTCCCGGTTATTCCAGGCATAATAAGGTATTAATTGTAAATTCCCCTCCGTGACATCATTGCTCTTTACTTCTCTGGCAGGTAATGAAATCACGACGACATCCCGCAAAATTCCCTCGCGAATGATATCCTCACCAATACGTTCATTTTCCGGAGTTTCATCAAGAAAAAACCTCTGAGCCATCCCATTATTATCGATACCTTCGGCAGCATACACCAAGGGGCCACGAGTTATTGCTACGCGCCCCCTGTTTGCCTCAACCTCTTCTATTGTTCTGTTGTATCGGACCGGCATGGGAATTTCTAATGCAACTACATCTCCTTTTTCCCAGTTTCTGCTTATCGCTGCAAACCCATCCTCCAGTATTGCCTCGACGGGCTGACCATTTACCCTGACCGACCACTCCTCTTTAATTTCACTCACGAACTTATAAAGTTTTCCGGGTACAAACCGATCGGTTCGGGCCCATGTAGGAATTCTCATTTTAAGCTTGAAATATTGATTTTTTTCAGGGGTGATTTTCAATTTGACCTCACCATTAAAGGGATAATTCGACTCTTGCTTAATAGCAACCTCACCATCTGCTAACGGGATGCCCGTAGAATTGCTACCATAAAACGAAACATAGATCTCATTTTTGGTATAGGAATACATCATCCCGGAAATCTGGGGAATTAACCGGGCAATATTGGAAGGACAGCAGGCCGTATTAAACCATGGTGAACGTCCATTTCTGCCGTGATTAAACGGTGTAGTTCCATCCGCCTCCAATGGATTGACATAAAAGAATTTATTGCCTTCTATATTCACCCCGGCCAGGGCATTATTCAGCAACGAAACTTCTGCGACATCCATATACTTCGCATCTCCGGTCATGAGAAACATTCTAAAATTAAAAAACACATTACCTACGGCTGCACATGTTTCGTTATAGGCTTCTTTATTCGGCAATACATATGCCGGGCCAAAACCTTCAATACCATGCACTGCTCCCAGGCCGCCAGTTATGCTAATTTTTGTATCTACCAAATCATGCCAAATACTTTCGAGTGCAGCATTGTATTCATCAGTTCCACTTAATGCCCCGACATCTGCCATTCCTGAATATAAGTACATTGCTCTCACGGCATGACCAACTGCTTTTTTTTGTTGCGCAACCGGTTGGTGTTGCTGAGCATAAATAGCTGAAAGCACTCCTTCACCTTCCGGCACAAATGTTACTCCACGAATGTCAAGAAATTTCTTTGCCATTTCCAGGTACAGTTTGTTGCCCGTTAGACGATACAACTTTGCTAAGGCTAATTCCAACTCCTGGTGTCCCGGAGCCTGATTTACAGGTTCACCGTCATTATAATCCGGATCTCCTTCAAAAAACACTTTATTGATGTGCCGGGCATTTTTTTCAGCGACTTTCAACCATTTATCTTTTCCCGTTGCCCGATAATACGCAATGGCTCCTTCATACATGTGCCCCATATTATAAAGCTCATGACTGTGAAAAACGAAAGAGTAAGGCGTATCCCCCATTCCTCCCCCACCCCAATGATCATGGTCCTTTGCTACTCCGGTAATATGCGCTACATACAGATACCCATCCTCGCGTTGGGCATTAGCGATAATATCTATGATCTTATCCATACGGTTTTCCAACTCTTCGTTTTCCTCATAAAGTAAAAGGTAAGCAGCTCCTTCCATTACTTTATAAAGATCTGACGATTGGAACCGATGTGGTTTAGGAAGATCGTCATCGATGCCAGCAATAAAATTTCCAGCCTGTTTCAACGCAGTTTGTGCCGGTAATGTCTTATCCAGGGCAAAAGGCACCAGTGTTTCAACCTGAGTTTCAAGTCGGGGTTTCCAAAATTTATCTTCTAATATTACTTTGTCAAATGGCTGTGGAGTCAATCCATATCCTTGTTCATCCGGAGAGGGCCTGCCAATATCCCGATCACCCGAACTACAACTGAAAAAAACGAATACAATTAATATACATCTGTAATGGTTTGATATGCTCATATCTGATACGTTGAAAAACTTATTATTTAATTTTACCGGTTTTGTATGGATCATTTGTTTAATGGCCAATCTCTAACATCTACTTTTTTTGCCCAACTCGAATAAGCTTGCCGGAGCTTCTGCCAATGCTGAATGCTCATCAATTATGTTATTTATTTCCGTGGGATCTTCATTAAGATTATACAATTCCCACGACTTTTTCCCGTAAAGCCACAAGTTTCCAATTCCCCTTTCGGACAGCTTTATCGCCATCATGTTCCCGGAATATATAATCACGTCCATTTTCATCCGGATCCCTGTCAAAAAATTGCACTAATGATCGACCTTCCATTGAGGTAATTTGATTGCCATTGTAGTTTTTCGGATAATTGGCTTCCGCGACCTCACAAAAAGTGCTCATAATGTCGACAATATGCCCCGGTTGCCTGCTCATCTCACCAAAAAATTGTTCTTTTCAATAAGAATGCAAGCACAGGGAAGAATTAATTATGCTGCAAACAATCTAAAGAATGACATATGCATATTATTTTGGTTTGGAATGTGCCTATAATAGTTTAATAAAAGCTAAAAACCGGAAATTCGGTAATTCTCAAAGTGGTCGCCCCATAAGGCACGAGTGTGATCTCTTCAATTTTTGCCTTATTCTTTCGATCTTCATTTGTACCCCACCAACCCGGGAAGATAGGTAACCCATTCAATAGTTTCCATTCCGGAAAATCTACTGCTCGAGCTTTGATCCGAATCGGCGTATTTTGCAGATTCCATGGATATGAACCATCCCAATCAAGTTCCTGAACCTCATAGCTTGTTTCCGGATTCTCAAGGTCTTCTGATAACAATGCATAGCTCCATTTATCTTTGGCAAAGACTTCGGTAAACGGTCCGAATTTATCTCCTCTGTCTTTTACTCTTTTTTCCTCTTCAATCTTCAATGCATAAACTAATGGTCCACGCTCTACGCTC
The DNA here is from genome assembly GCA_022360055.1 of Cytophagales bacterium. Taxonomy (GTDB): domain Bacteria; phylum Bacteroidota; class Bacteroidia; order Cytophagales; family Cyclobacteriaceae; genus JAAUQL01. The sequence goes on from JAKSDO010000159.1 coordinate 20,274, forward strand.
ATGGCAAAATCAAACCACTGACTTACCTTCATTTTCATTGGCATTTTAATACGCACCTTATCGCCGTCCTCCCACATTCTGTCGATTATTGCCACCTGATCTTCAACATCGATTTTCCATGATTCACCGTTTATCATGATCTCAGCATTTTCAGTCCATGACGGAATTCGCAGATGAAAAGGAAATTCACCACTTTTATCCAGCTCAAAATTAAAGTCGACGGTTTCTCTGAATGGATACTTCGTAGTTTGCGTGATGGTCGCGGTAATGTCATTACCGACTTTCACAGTAACTTTACTTGGCGCATATTGGAAAGCTGCCACACCCCTGTCTGCCGTGGCATACCACAGGTTTTGAACATATTTGGGCCAGCTCTGATGCATATTGCAGGTACAGCAAGGATATCCCGAAAGAGTTCCGAATACATAGTCTGTGCCATAATGCCCGGATGTCATGTACGATGCCTGCAACCGGTCTGACAATTCCACCTGGTTGGCAGCTTGAAAATACTGTCGTTCGGTAAATTCATCGTTGGCCTGGGGAGGCAAGGCATTATAAGCGATTTTTTCCAAAAGGTCAGCATATTGCATATCACCAGTAATAGTTAGCATGGTTTCCAACGAAAACATCGACTCGGCCACTGAACAGAACTCAACACCCTTGGTAGGATCTTTTCCGTGCAGCCCTTCGTCTCCTCCAAACATTCCCTGAGGTTGCCCGTGAAAGTGCTTGATATCTCTTAGTGCCTTTTTAGTAGCTTCGATGTGTCGGTCGTCTTTACTTTGCTGATAATAAACCAGTGGTTGCTTTAGTCCCTGAGAGAAATTAACGCAATGCATTCCTCCTTTTTGTGACACCGTCAGCTCATCAATTTCCTTTTGATCGAATGGGTACGACTTAAGCTTATAATAGTGCCAGGGAGAGCTTGCTTGCTTATAATTCTCATCATTCAGGAATACATCCGTCCATGGGAAAGTTTGCTTTGTGATTAATTCACCCAATTCCAAAAGGAAGTCATCACCGGTAATGTTGTACAACCAGTACACGACCATCAGATTATCACCTCCCCTTCTGTTCGCCCAAAATGTTTCGTCATCCAGTGGTCTGTTTGGCAATTCTTTTAGCTGGTATTTGAAATATTTTGTTAAAGTCTCAATTACTCTCTTATCACCTGTGGCTGAATGGTATTGTTGTAAAATCTTTAGCATCACCATTTTGGGCCACCAATCTTTTCGTTGCCCCCTTTGCAAGCCCGGTTCGTATTCCGGTTCAGTTTCAAATGGCACCGGTCCCAGATAACCATCTTCTTGCTGGTTGTTGAGCGTCCACTCGATCCAGGGCTGAACTTTTTGTTTTAGCTCATAGTCATCGAGAATATAAGCCAGCGGCAGGAGACCGTCAATCCAATATGGCCCTCTTTCCCAGCCATCGCCATCGCCACCGAGCCAGCCATTCCGCTCACCGACAACTTCAGGATAAATTTCATCCAGATGACCGGTCATCCCGGTCTTCATTCTCATCAACTGGTCGTGAAGCCATCCTTGCGGTTCAATCGCCCCCAGGGGTAATTCAAGATATGGTTTTGCTTGCAAAGGAGCATGGTTCTGTAAATAATGAGTATCCATCCTCTTGCCTTTGCTTTCTTCACTATTATCTACCTGATTGAAAGAACTAAATGTAAACACAAAAAAAATAAGTATCATAAAAAACCTCATAGCAATGCCTTTTTTATATTAAAAAGAATCTGTATAGTCTACATGTAAAACTATTTACCGTCAAGCCAAACCGCCATCTCTCCAATGTCCCGATGAGCCCATGAATAATAGGGTATGGCAACGAAGGCTGCTTTTTCAGAGCCTTTTTGTGGTTTTGCAACGATCTTCCCGATACCATTAAGCACCGTCGGATCAAAAGAATATTCCAGTTGTACTTTGTCGCTAACATCGATTGAAAATATTCCTTCCGGATTATCAATTTCTTCCGCGCAATAGACAATAGGTCCTCGTTCTATTGCAATTTTGCCTTCGTTGGCTTTAACCTTTTCGTTCGAAACGACTTTTCGGACTTCCATATCAAAAGTCACTTCGATCTTATCTCCATTCTTCCATGGTCTTTCATTCAAAACTAAATATCCATTGGTCGTCAACGGTTCTTGCCGAACTCCATTCACTTTTAATGCCAGGGAAAGATCTTTTCTATCGTTGTAGCGATAAAGATCCCCGGGCATCACCTCATTTCTAAACCATCCGGGAACGCGTATATTGAATTTCGCATTTACCTGTTCGTTACTTTCAACTGTGAACTCTACTTTTCCGTCCCAAGGGTAATTTGTTTTTTGAATGATACTCAAGCTCTTGTTCCCGATATCAAGCGCAGCTTTACTGCCAATAAACAGATTCACATATACTTCTTTTTCTTTTGTCGCATATATGTACCCGGGTAAAGAGGGTAATACTCTTACCACATTTACCGGACAACACGAGCAATCAAACCACGGGGATCTTCCGCAGACGCCCTGGTTAAATTTGGTCTTGCCATCAGTCTCTAAAGGATTAGGATAAAAAAAAGTATTTCCTTCAAAAGATACCCCGGAGAGAAAACCGTTGTATAATGTTCTTTCAAATACATCCACGTACTTTACGTCACCCTTTAACAAAAACATTCTGTGATTCCATAGCATCAAAGCGATAGCGGCACAAGTTTCGGTGTATGCCGTGGCATTGGGAAGATGATAATCAGGCCCAAACCCCTCATGTCCTCTTTCCGCACCTATTCCCCCGGTCAAATAAATTTTCCGATAGACAATACTTTCCCAGATTTTATTCAGCGCCTGATCGTATTCAACCGTACCCGTAATTGCTGCTATGTCTGTAGCTCCAGCATAATAATATCCAGCTCTTACGGAATGCCCAACAGCATTTTCCTGATCTTTTAAGGGCCTATGATCCTGGGAATACTCACCATATAACTTATGACCGGCAGCATTTCCACGCTGATCTACAAAAAATCTGGCTAAATTGAGATAGGCTTCATTTCCGGTCACTCTATACAATCGAACAAGACCAATCTCAATTTCCTGATGCCCCGGAACACCCATATTTTTGCCGGGGCCAAAAACACGCACAACCAGGTCAGCATTTTTAATGGCGACATCGAGAAGTGTGCGCTCTCCGGTGGCCCGGAAGTGAGCTACCGCAGCTTCATACAAATGTCCGACATTGTAAAGTTCATGATGCACTCGAAGGCTTGTCCATCGCTTTTCGCCTCCTTTATCGGCAGCTTTTGAAGGATTGATCGTTCTGTTCGTATATAAATATCCATCTTCTTCCTGAGCGGCTGCAATTTTATAAATCACATCGTCGAGGTACTTTTTTAACTCGGGATCCGGATGAACCTGGAGCGCGTAGCTTGCCCCTTCTATGATTTTGAATACATCGGAATCATTGAAGTATATTCCTTCAAACTCGCCCTCTTCAAGACCGCCGGCTTTCGCGAAATTGCTAATGCGACCGGTTTCCTCACTTTTTTGAAATGTGTAGGGAACAGTGACCTCTCGATTGACCTCTAATCTTGGCTTCCAAAAATCGTCGTTAATTTGAACGCTCGTAAATGGGACGGGCTTAATTGGGTAGTCAGCCTCAGAAGGCTGTGAACTATCTGGCGAGGCTCCCCAAAAAATGCATATCAATAGCGCCCCCCAAAATAAGATCTTAACGCTTGCAAGTGGTTTCATTTTATTAAGTGTTTGTCAAACATAGAATCGTGCTAACCCAAGAAAAGACGAGCATTCCCACTACTCATTCTCTCTGTATTAGTAGACAGAAAAAACACTTAATCTACTCATCGAATTTTCTTTATATCTAATCCTAAGCGAAAAAATACTTACCCGAATAATGTTCTTAAGCTCAAATCGGGTTTATTTCAATAATATCATACCAAATCCCGGGGCGTCTGATACCTTGATCTTTCCATCAGCAACAACATAATTCCCATAATCAATATCGTCGGATAAGCAGGTAACTCCTTCAATGGTGGGTATATTACCACACCCTGCCGCCAAATGAGCTGTGTAGTGGGTTTTGAGTAAAATCTCTTTTTTTCATAAGTATTACGGTTTAAAGGTTCATTGGTATTATTTGGGAGTTTTTCGGAATTTCCGTACTAATAAATCATGATTCCTCCTGGCTAATTTGACCAAGTAAACTATTTCAACAATTTGATTCTATTTAAAAAGACAGAGGCTCATGCCGTTTCTACTTATGAGCATCAGGTCGGAATTGTCGTGAGCAGAGACTATTTTTATATCCCGAGCCTCACCACCCAGGGCAAAGCCACTTTTCATAGGTTCCACATATTCAAATGTTAAATTACCTTTGCCCCGCAAAAACGTTCCAAACGAAGCGTCGAACTTTCCGATACGGGGTTGATTCTCATATACATTACCGACAGCCAATACATCTTTACAGCCATCGTCATCAAAGTCTTTTACCGCAAAGCCATAAATTGGAGATATCTGGCTCATGAGCGGCAAGTCGTGGATCTTGTAATTGCCTTCTTTATTTTCAATAAGCACACTGGATAAGGTTTGAACTGACGCCTTATAGCAATTATGCAACTGCGATTTCGGAAAGATTTCATTAAATTCATTTTGGGCAAAGATCCTGTAATTTCCAAATACCTGACGTATTGGCGGCATTTGAGTGATCAGTTCGTCAAGCCCCGGATATACCCACTTTCTTCCGTTTTTAGTGTAGGCAATAATAGGATCTAAAACAGCGTTCCCGTCGAAATCTTTCACATACAATTCTATCGGATCGGTTGATGATGCCGATAACTCAAGATTTCTACCGGTATTGCCTACCAAAAAATCCATATCCCCATCATTATCCAGGTCATTACCACAGATTACATTCCACCATCCGCCGGAATTGGGAATCTCCACTTTATTTTGACGATGATCGGAAAATCTGATAATTGTAACGGGCATCCATTCTCCGACCAATACCAGTTCACTCCTTTGGTCCACCCAAATCCCATCCGAAACCATACCTATTTTACCTCCGTTTTCCAGGTATTTACCTGTTTCATCATGAAATTTTTGGCCATTATTATTTATCAGGATTTTAGATTTTGCCCCCAATCCATACGCGCCCGGTTTATGCCTGCCTCCGACAAATAAATCCAGATAACCATCCTTATTCGCATCAATCGGGATTGCGCATGATCCGATCTCACTAAAACGCGGTAATCCTTCCTTATAAAAAGAAAAAGTGCCAAATCCATCGTTCAGATATAAACGGTCCTCAAGATCTCCGTAATCTTTAATTTCGTCTCCTCCGCTTACTACATACAAATCAAGATCTCCATCATTTTCCACATCGAAAAAGACAGCATCCATATCCTCACACATTTTGTGCTTTTTAAAAGATTCAAAACTTGCTTCAGAAAAGAAGAGTGAATCATTCCCCGTATTTCCCAAGAAAAGCCGAGCGGGCTGACCCCTTCCACCACCTATAAAAAAATCCTGGACAAGATCACCATTCACATCTCCGACCGCAATTTTCGGACCTTGATTTGATAAGCTCAACGGGATCAGAGGTTCATGAATAATATTGTTATACCCATTTTCGCTGTGGACAAAATGAACACCCGATTTCTCGCTGATATTATCAAAAAACGTTGCGTCGGTAAGTGTGTCTTTTACAAGTGGTTCGTATGAATCTTCGTAACGGATAGTAATTTCTTCGGTTCCCTTTGGCACAATCGTCCTGGAAATTCTTCCGTCGTCCCAAGTCACATTTACCTCTGTCTCATTTCTATAGGCCCCCAGGCCAAACGCTATTGGTCCAACATAGGAGGATAACCAACCTGATGTCGATTTTATACTTTGAAATTGCAATTTTCCTTCGTAAGACAATGAAATTTCGTTTCCCGGAAAATTGAAAGGGCATCCTCCCTTTATCAATCTTACAGTCAGATTGTTCAGGCCATATATTTCAGTAGATCGATTTTTATATAGCTTCGCCTGATCTTCAAGGTTGTTCAGGACAATTTCCAAATCGCCATCATTGTCCAGGTCCACGCAAAGTGCTCCATTTGAGTAACCTTCCCAATCCAATCCCCACCCCAATGTTTTATCATCAAAAGTTAATCCATTGTTCTTAAATGCAAAATTCGACGATCTACCCCCGGGCATCATCGCAATGAGTTCCAAGGATGGCGTTGCCTCTGCCATTGCCGTGTTGCTATTGACAAATCTTCGATAGTCCAGACTATTTGGTCTATTCGGTATCCCATTGGTGATTAATAGATCTTTCAGACCATCGTTATCCAGATCAGCCATGATACCGCTCCAGCTCCAATCTGTTTCAGCGACTCCAAGCAATTGACCAATCTCGCTAAAATTATTTATTCCCGGCTCAATCAATTCGCCAATATTCTGATGAAGCATGTTTCTGGAAAATTGATAGTGATATCCGGCATCAAGCTTATATCGATAGGTAGGATAAGGATCAATGCCACTGGTCTGTTTTGAAACAGACTCAGAGGGTGGCTTCATATCCAAGGTCAGGATATCCAGATCTCCATCATTATCAAAATCACCCAGGTCATTACCCATGGATGACTTGCTTAAATGCCCCATTGATGAAGTCACACTTTCTTTAAACGTACCATCCCCCTTGTTGTAGTAGAGGTAGTCGTTTTCATGGAAGTCATTTGATACAAAAATATCCTGCCAACCATCATTATTAATGTCGCCGGTACTAACGGCAAGCCCATAGCCCATGGCGCCTCCGTATATACCAGCTTCTTCACTGACATCCTGAAACTTTCCATTTACATTTTCATACAAGCGGTCTCCCGCCTTTTCCGATCGCTTTTGCCGGTTTATAGCTGGCTTAAAAGATTCAATTGTGTGTACAGCCTGATTTAACAGGTACATATCGAGATCTCCGTCCTTATCAAAATCAAAAAAAGCCGCATGTTGCGAGAAGGATGAAATATCCAGGTTATAATGACTTGCGGATTCAGTGAATGTACCATCTCCATTGTTGACAAATAGTTGGTTGATTCCCCTTAATCCAAGGTGACCATGCATCATACATAAATAAATATCCGGCAAACCGTCCTCGTTAATATCAACAATAGTTACACCATTCGACCAGGTATCAATACCCCTAAGCCCTTCGACTCCCGCTTTTTTTGTTACATCTTCAAATTTTAAATTTCCACGATTGAAGTAAAGACGATTTGAGCCCTGATTTGAAACAAAATATAGATCAATTAATCCATCATTGTTAAAGTCGCCTGCTCCAATACCACCTCCGTTGTAAACTGAGAGAAATTCCAGAATGTTGATGCTATCGTTCTCCTGAATGGTATTACGAAATAAAATATTTGTCTTTTCAGCTTCCTGCTCTTTAAAAAGCTGATTGCCCTCATGCCTTTTACAAGCTGCGCATAAAAGAATTGTTACTCCTGCCAGAAAGTATGCTACATATTTTATAATCGATAAAAAGTTCATTCCAAGAGCTTAGCCATAGATTATCCCGCTCATCAGTACATTACTTACCTGGGTAATGGAATGGGAGTTGCGAATGCAGATAAATCACTCTTCGGCAATCAGTGATTTGATCAATTGCACTTCATCCTCAGAAAATGGTGTCCCATCTTTTCGGAAAATGTCATGAAACCATACCTCTGGTTCCGAATCAAATGGTTTATCCCAACTTTTCCAGGGGTAAATGGTATTGGACTTTCCGTTAACAAATCCCCAATTATAAGCGCCTATATTATACTTTTTAAATAATGGGAGAATATTTTCAAATCTGGAGTTTGCTGTTCGCGCCATATATTCCGTACATATAATGGGACGACCTGAGGCCGCCAGCATTTTAATCACTTTTTCGGTCAGCTTTTCATTGAAATAGGCATGAAAGTTAATGACATCCGAATTATCATAACAAAATTTATCAACCGGGCTCAATTTATTGATGTCAGCATGTGAAGGCGTCCATACATCTGCACAGATAGGCTGAGAAGGATTTACTTCCCTGGCCCATGTAAAGACTTTCTCCAGTAGTTTTAGCGAATACTTTTCCTTATTCTTTAATTCGATTTCTCCATAGCTGCTTTTGTTTGGGTTAGCCGGCTCATTGTATAAATCCCAGATGAGTACACGTCTATCTTTGCTATACCTTTTCATCGTCTCCTTCACATATCCTTCCAAATCTTTTTCGTAAAGTTCCAGGTTTTGCAATATCTCCTTTCCGGGGCACTGAACCCAACCGGAATTATGAACACCCTTAATTGGTTCGGGCTGCAAACCAGGTTTAGGATTCGGATGCCATACATCATCAAAGAATATTAACATTACATTTATCCCGTGTTTATCGCATATATCAAGAAATTCATCCAGCCTATTGTAAAAGCCATCTTTATCTTCTTTCCAGGGTAAATAATGAAGAAAAACTCTTAGCGAATTGAATCCTAAACTTTCCGCCCACCCGAGCTCCCTATCTATGACTTCAGGTGAGAAGGTATCTTCTTGCCACATCTCAAGTTGATTGATGGCGTTGTACGGCACATAATTACAGCCTATAATCCAATCGTGATTTGCATACCACTCATTTGCTTTTGTAGCTGACCATCGATCATTTTCCACATTTCCACTGCCGTATGAGTATTCTGCAATAAAAAATAATATTAAGGCGATCATTGCAATTTTCGTATATTTCATATGCTTACTTATATGTTTAATAATTGTTGATTAATTCATAGTTTGAATTCATATTATATTACTGTTAAGTAAAAAGTAACGTGTCATTTCGAGGCCTGACTTTTTATACAAAACGCACAAATTTGAATGATGCAGTCTTGTGTATTTATTTGATTTATGGATTATTATAAAAACGCGTCCTCGGTAACTTGTGAGAAATCCGGTTCAATCAACACCGGGCCGCCACGAATAAGCCAGAGCTCTCCTGACGTCGAAATGACAAGGCAGGAGCCTCGAAATGACAAAAGCGTCGTTTTAATTTTACTTAATACTACTTTAACTTTCACAACATGGAGCAAGTAGTCCATAGAATAATTAAAGGCTGAAATTGTTAACCTGCATCAACTGCGGCACATCATTGTTTTTTCCAATAAGCAATATTGGACTTTTATCATTATCATAAATGACATTCACGTTCCGAGCTTCACCAAAGACTGTAAATCCTGTTTCACGAGGTTCGATGCTCTCCCATTCCTTGTCGCTGTTCAACTTCATAACACATCCGTATGATGCATCATTTCTGCCGATAATCACTTGATTTCCATAAAAATTGCCTACACTTAGCACTTCCTTCTTACCATTATCATCAAAATCATAAGCGACAAATCCGTTAATAGGTGCCCATTGAAATTCTTCCGGCAGTGGATGCAATTCAAATTCTCCATCGCCTAAATTCTCAATAAAAACAGATTCAAACATCTTTGCTTGCCATCGCCCGGCTCCTTGTCTATCAGCCTTCGGAAAAACTTCATCAAAACTGCTTTCGGCATAGCTTTTGTAAGTTGGATACTCGGATTTTATTGCATTGATTTGAGCAGACAATTTATCTCTCCCGAAAAAAGGATATTCGATACCTTCCTTGAAATATGTTAAAATTGGATCGGGAAGGCCGTTATTATCAAAATCCTTGATATACAGGTTTACAGGAAACCTCGCAGAGGCCTTTAGCGCAATGTTTAATCCAACATTTCCCACAAATAAATCCTGATCATGGTCACCGTCAATATCCGTGGCATAGATGGTATTCCACCAGCCTTCAGTTCCTTCAATTACACTTTTAGCTATCTTCCCGTCACTGAAACTTACGATCGTAATGGGCATCCAATCGCCAACCACAATTAGCTTTTTACTCTCATCCAGCCACACTGCATCCGTCACCATGCCCAAATTGATCTTGTTGCCAAATGCTTGATTAGATGCATCGAAAAGTTGTCCATTCCCGTCACCAAGAAGAATTCTGCTGCGAGGATAGCTTCCATACTTCCCTGGCACGGACCGCCCTCCTACAAATAAATCATCGTTGCCATCTTGATTAATGTCTCCAACAACGGCACAAGAACCACTGAAAGATAATTGTGGATGCCTTGTTGATTTGGTATAAATACCTTTCCCATTATTTATATATAACCTGTCCTTCAGCGATAGATCATTGAAAAACTCTCCGTGACCACTAACTACATATAGATCCAAATCATCATCGCGATCAACATCTATAAATGTCGAGCTTACATCTTCATAAATTCTATCCCGATCAAAAACATCATTTCGCAATTCTTCAAACTTTAAGTCATTGTTTGCTAATTGGATATAAAGTTTAGATGATTGATTTCGCGCACCACCTATAAAAAAGTCATCCAATCCATCTCCGTTAACATCTCCGACAGATAATGCGGGTCCGTCCGTTGATAATTTTCTTGGAATAACCGGATAATATTCGAAGTCATTATAGGCATTTTCTCTATGTATAAAATCTATTCCGACATCGTTCCCGATCTCTTCAAATAATCGGTGATCGGTATTATTCGACGGATCTCTTTCCCAGTCTGTTGCATTGTTATAATCTGCTACCAGGGTTTGATTTGCATTTACATTCTTAAGTTTCTGTATCTTACCATCTTTCCAATCAATTGTGATTTCGTCAACCATATCCGCAGTCCCCATGCCAAACGTTAAGGTATGCTCCACGGATGACAACCAACCTTTTACCGGAAACAATTCCTGTACCTGAATATTTTTTTTGGTCTTCAAAATCACCCTGGCGCCAATTCCAAACCTGTTGTCTTCTCCTCCTTTCAGCTTCAGTTTAATGTAGTTATGGCCAGTATTTTGTGATGCCAAATTTTCATAGATCGTCGACGCTTTGTTTAAATTGTTAATCACCAAATCCAGGTCTCCGTCATTATCGAAATCAGCATAGGCACTTCCGTTCGAACTTCCCATCAAGCCAAGCCCCCATGCATCAGTTACATCCTGAAACTTATTTCCAATGTTCCGAAAAGCCTTGTTTGAAGCTTCTCCACCAGGCATTTGTTCAATCAATGACACCCAATCAGGACGTTCCTCTTCTTCACTTCTCGCTGTCAAATCATCCAGATAATCCAGATCAATGGGACTTCGGGGAATTCCATTGGTTATGAACAGGTCCTTTTTACTGTCCAGATCAAGATCGGCAAACAACGGCGCCCAACTCCAGCCTGTGGCCGATATTCCCGCGTACTCACCGATTTCACTAAATTGGCACCCCGCTCCCCACAACACTCCGCGATTCACCTGCAATACATTTCTTTGGTATTGATAATGATATCCCTGTTCCAATCTGGACTGATAAATCTCATGATCATCTGATGTCAATGACATCTTTTGTATTTGTTCGCTATTGGATTTCATGTCCAGAACGATCAGATCGAGCCAGCCGTCATTATTAAAGTCTGCCAGATCGCTGCCCATGGATGAAAATGAGGTATGACCAAATGAGGATCTGACATTTTCCTCAAACGTACCATCCTTTTTATTGTAATAGATATAATCATTTTCATGGAAGTCATTTGCAACGTATATATCCGGGTAGCAATCATTATTGATGTCTCCTATGCAAAAGGATAAACCATAGCCCATTGATCCTCCATAAATCCCCGCTGTTTCACTCACATCTTCAAACCTTCCATTATTGTTTTTATAAAGCCGGTCGCCTGCTAAGCTATCCCGGGATACCCTAAAATCACCATGGCGAATCGATTTTGAAGAATGTTCGGATTGATTGAGTAAAAACATATCCAGATCACCGTCGAGATCATAATCAAAAAAAGATGCCTGTTGAGAATAACTTCGTATATCAAGCCCGTACGCCGATGCGCGTTCAACAAAGGTTCCATCCTTTTGGTTTATAAATAGCCTGTTCCTGCCAATTACACCTTTAATTCCATGTAACTCACAAACATAAATATCCAGCCAGCCATCGGTATTTATATCCGCCATCGTGACACCGGTCGTCCACTTATTCATACCAACATCTCCTTTAATCCCGGCAGCTTCTGAAACATTCAGGAATTTTAGATCTCCCTGATTAACATATAAGCTGTTGGCGCCTTGGTTGGATGCCAAATAAATGTCGGCAAGTCCGTCATTATTGATATCTCCAACAGCGACTCCCGCACCATTGTACCAATAAATGCATCGTTCGATATTGTATTCTTCTGAATCTTCAATTTTATTCATAAAATCAATTCCTGTTTTGGCAGTAGGTAACTGCCTGAACATCGTCTGATTTTCACATGCAATAAACAGCACTATTGAGCATATTGACAATAACGTTTTTACAGTTTTTTGAATCAAAATCTCTACTCCCCCCATAAGCTCTCCAACATTTCAAAATCAAAAAATTGCATTTTCTCATTGTTGCGAACTATTGTCAATAGATCTTTCCCTTGCACCTCCAATACTTCGATGTCCCTGACCTGACCTTCCAGTGCCAAACCGGTACATGCGTTTGAAATAGGAATAAAATCACCATTGCCCTTTCCGCGAAGAAAAACACCATAGCTGGCATCATATCTTCCAACTTCCGGCTTAGCTTCAAATAAGTTTCCGCCCAAAAGAATATCCAGGTTCTCATCTTTATCAAAGTCGTAGATTTTGATGGCATAAACCGGAGCTAACTGAACCTCTTTCGGCAACGGTTCAATACGAAAAGTTCCATCGCCGTTATTAATCAAAAGAATACTCTCCAGAATCTTAGCTTCAAGTTTTATCGAATTTCCTATTTGACTTTCACTGAAAATGTCCGTAATAGTCAGACCTTTAAATGACGCATACTTGGCAAATCTTGATTTAAATGTTGGCATTTGCATTACAAAATCATGTCTCAGCATCATGGGATAAGACTTGTCTCCCTTATACGTGCAGATAATCTGTTCAACAATTCCATTTTGGTCAAAATCATTTACATAACAAGTAACAGGTTTATGTTTGCTCGCTCTGAACCGTGAGTTTAATCCATGATTTCCAATCACATAATCGGGGTCCCCGTCTCCATCCAGATCTTCTGACTCTATTGTATTCCACCACCCTGAAGACGAGCTGAGCTGAGCTTCTTTGGTGACATCATAAAAGTTCCCTTCTCGGTTTTCAAACACTTTGATATTCATCCATTCTCCTATGATGATGATATCATCGTCATTATCCATATCAAAGTCTGTCCATACAGCGTCTCTGATCATTCCAATACCAAGCATTCCGCCAGCCAGATCTTTTGTCACATTTGTAAAATTCCCATCACCGTCATTTTCGAGCAGATAACCATCCTGTGGCACGCCAATCAAACCTGATTTAAGCCGTCCTCCGACAAACAGGTCCAGGTCTCCGTCCCGATCAAAATCACTCGCCCTTACCACGGAAGTACTAACAGGCTTCCCAACAGGTAATAATTGACCGGACCTGGACATATTACCCGTCCCATCGTTTAGATAGAGCCGATCAACGAGTGCGAAGGAAGTGGACACAAATTCGCTCCCTCCGCTTACAACATACAAATCCTCATCCCCATCTCCATCCGCATCAAAAAAAACACATGACACATCTTCACTCGCCTTATCATGCATAAATGGCTCTTGCATTGATCTTACGAAGTGCCCGTTCGACTTCTGAAGAAGTAAAGCACCTTCAAAATCTTTGGCCCCTCCGATATAGTAATCCATCAATCCGTCTCCATTTACATCGGCAATTGCCATTTTCGGGCCTTCAGCGGATATCATGTGAAAAAGCAACTTATCCTTGTGAAAATCCACAAATTTATTTTCATGATGCCTGAAACTTTCCTGAACAAAAACCTCTTTAAACATTGATTTATCTGAGACAGGATTATTTGTTTTTCCGTCATATTTGACTCCCTCTTTCTCATGCAATTCAAGCGTTTGATTGGTTCTCACATCGGTTAAAATGGATTTTGTGCCATAAGGCCAGTCAATAATCACCGTATCTACTTCCAGGCGTTTACCCAGACCAATGTTTATACGGTTATCAACAGAAGATTGGAATCCTCTGGTTGGAAATTGCTCCATATAAATCGTCTCACCATTTGTTTTCACGGTAATTTTTGTTCCATACGCTGCCAAATTCTTTCTTTCACCATGGAGGATGAATTTCAGATACGTATGAACTCCCATTCTATTTGTTTGATTTTCATAAACAAATACGGGCATATTTACATTATTTACCACAAGGTCGAGATCTCCATCATTATCAAGATCTCCATATGCCGCCCCATTTGAGTGACTTTTTTTGTGTAACCCCCATTCCTGCGTGACATCCTCAAAACCAAATTCTCCATTTCCGGAATAGGTGTAGTTTGATATTTTACTAACCGGGATGATCTCGATCAATTGATCATAATCAACGCCCCGATCACTTACGATCATTTTTATCACATTTTTATCGGATATGTATTGAAGGTAATCCTGATTTAATATATCCTGAGCCAATCCGTTTGCGATGTACAGATCTTTAAAGCCATCATTATCAAGGTCAGCTAACAGTGAACTCCAGCTCCAGTCGGTGGCTTCTACCTTAGCATATCTGCCTACTTCGCTAAAGGTGACTCCCCTGCCGGGAATTATTCCATTGTGACGATGCAGCATATTCCTGGTAAATTGATGATAATAACCGTTTTCAAGATTGTAGATGTATTTGTCCCAGTTTTCGAATGTCATGGTGGTCTTAAAACGCTCTTCTCCCTCGGGCAGCATTTCCGTTACAAAGACATCAGGATACCCGTCATTATTCATATCGGCAATATCGGAACCCATGGAAGCCAAACTTATCGATCTCATTTGCTTTTCGAGCTCCTCTCTGAATGTGCCGTCGCGATTATTCATATAGATGTAGTCTCTTTCAAAAAAATCATTTGATATGTACAAATCCGCCCAACCATCTTTATCAAGGTCACTCACAGAAACACCGAGAGCAAAACCAATCACACTTTGGTAAATACCTGCTTCCAGACTAACATCTTTGAAAACCCCATCCTCATTTCTGAATAATTTGTCTCCTCCCAACTGATCTCTTTTGGGCCTTTCGTTCTTTTTAAGATTAAAGCTGCCTATCGCCCGGTATGAATTATTTAACAGGTAAACATCAAGATCCCCGTCTTTATCATAATCAAAAAACGTGGCGTGCGTTGAAAATCCCGGATCATCCAGGCCCAATTCTTTCGCCCTATCAGTGAATGTCCCGTCTCCATTATTAATAAAAAACTCATTTCTTTTGTCATCCCCCCGGACGTCCCCGGAATTGCAGACATAAATATCCAACCACCCGTCAGCATTGATATCAACCATCGTCACTCCAGTGGACCAGGCCCTTTTTCCTCCTATCTGTGCTCCTGCCGAAACATCTTCAAATTGTAAGTTTCCTTTATTGATGTACAATCTGTTAGGTAATAGATTTGCCACCAAATAGATATCCAAAAGGCCATCGTTATTGATATCACCTAATCCGACGCCTCCTCCATTGTAATAATTCCGGTATTTGTAGATGTTGAACTCATTCGTGTAAGTTAATGTATTTTCAAAATCAACACCTGTCTCCTCTGAGCCAAGAAGCCTGAACAAGCTATCGTGTTCCCGCTCGTTTACATGACACGAATAAAAAGTGAGACCGAAGAGAAGGATGCCGTACTTAAAGAATATGGAAGGACACAACAGCATTTTAGGCTTATCTGTATAAATGCTTGCTACGATTTCCGCCATTGCCCCATAGCAGATGCTTTTAATTGATTTAACTTTCATCAGATAAAACCACAATCCCGTGCTCATCGATCAACTATTAAATATTTCATTCGACAAACTGTAAAAAAAGATCATCACATTATTGGCTTCAAATCTTCGTACACCACATACACCTCTCCGGTATCGACATCTTGTTCTAATGTTATTTTCCTATTTGAATCTACCTTCACATATATCGCCGGTTTCCATTTTTCCTCTGGCCATATTTCGATGAATTTTCTGCCTCCGTACCATTCCTCGAACTGCTTGACCAAATCTTTGATCAGCACTTCGGCACCGCGCTCTTTACTAAACGGATTTCTCCCCTCATACCTGAATCTTCCCCTTAGCACTTGTATTAAGTGCTTTTCAAGATTTGGATGAAAAACAAAACTTGCGGGAAATTTCAACTGATCTTCAAAGCGAATAATTACTTCGCTCGAAAATCCATTCTGATAGAAGATTTTCCGTTGATTCATTAATGTGCAATGATCCAGGAAGGCAGGAGTGGTCATGTTAAAATAAAGACCGTAGAACAAACTATCTTCTCTTACTTCCTTCGACAGCTCTTCCCGGAGTATCTCCTCATACGAAACATGACTTGAACACGACAATGAGATCGCCGCGACAACAATCGATAAAACGGAAAACCAATAATTGCTATTTGTCTGCATCTTCTTTTTTAGTAAAAACCTTGACAGAATTATTATTTCTGGCAACCAGCAGATACACTTCATTTTGAACAACTATTTTTTGCATATCACGAATTTCTCCCCTGACAAAAAAACCCGATTCCTCCGGAGGAACCGAATCAAATCCATGACCATTGAATCGAATAACCGAACCATAAGAAGCCATATAGCTGCCCAATTGAGGTTTTGACCTGCTTTGATTACCTCCGAAAAATAATTCATTAGTGTCATCATCGTCCATATCAAATGATACAATGCTGTAGATCGGAGCCAATTGACAAATCCGTGGTAATCGCTCTCCTGAAAAATATCCATTTTGATTCCAAAATACCATTGAAGCTGTTTCGTAAACTTCCCTCCTTCTTGCATGAGTCATTTGATCAGCAGAAAACAATTCACTTATTGTTTTCTCTTTATAAGAATTATGCGTCGGGTATTTTTCTTTCAAGTAAGGTAATTGTTGTGTGATTTCCCTCCAGGGAGCGATTGGGTATGACTGATTCCCTTCAGGTACGGATATAATGTGATCCAGATTTCCATCCAAATTAAAATCAGATGTGTGCAAGGTGACGGGATTATTATTCCCTGTCCTCAAAATGGTGTTTGTGCCCATATTCCCGGCAATTAAATCGAAGTCTCCATCTCGATCCGGGTCGGCAAAACTGATCGTATTCCAAAAACCATTCGTCCTTAAAAATCCAAGGCTATCGGAATAATCAGTAAATCCGGATACTTCATTTTTGAATACTTTAATTTGCATCCAATCTCCGCAAATGAACAGATCCTTGCGACCATCGTGATCATAATCGTACCATTCGGCATCGGTAACCATCCCTAAATTCACAAAATCCGTTGCAATCCTGTCAGTTACATTTTTAAAATTTCCATTCCCATCATTTTCAAGAAGCAGGCTTTTTCCCTCAATACCATAGGAAAGCGCTTTGACTCTATTGCCAACGAAAACATCCTTATCCCCGTCATTATCATAATCCGCTACAGATAGGCATGACGTAACTGATAAATCATTTCCGAGAATTTTTACGTCTTTTTCATGAAACTCTCCTCTACCGTTATTTACATAAATCCAGTTGGCCAGACCGAATGAACTACCCGAAAATTCGTACCCTCCATGAGCTATTAATAAATCCTCATCACCATCATGATCTATATCTACAAAATGCGCATCCGTATCCTCCGAATCCTGGTGTGAGTTGAAAATATCAAAGGAAGAACTGGTAAATCCTCCGTGTACGTCGCTTAGGTAAAGTGCACCTGGCTGACCTTTAGCTCCACAGAAATAAATATCCTGCACCCCATCTTCATTCGCATTTCCTATGGCAATTTTCGGCCCCTCATTGGTAATCATTTGAGGTAACAGAATATCTCGACCGAAGTCATTGAACTCATTTTCCACATGAGCCCAAGCAAATCCTAACTCCTCCGACACCTCGCTTAACAATTGTGATCGCGAGGGTTCCTTTTTTCGGCTTAATGTCAATACCGAGTCTTTAGTTTTCTCAATCTCCAAAACCTGATTTACGCCGACATCATACTCATATTGAACAAATCCATCTGGCCAAATAATTTCTATGGAATCAATTTTGTCCATACTTCCAAGTCCGAAATGGAGCCTGTTAGTAACCGTCGACATTGATCCTCTAAATGGCAATAATTCTTGAAAAAGCTTCATATCATCCGCGAATAAGGTTACCTGAGCACCTACTGCATGCACATTTCTGCCCATCCCTTTCAAAGCAATACTGAGGTACCGATTATCTGATATCTGAGAAGTGTTGTTCCGATAGATAAAAGGTGACATATTAATGTTGTTGACAATAATGTCCAGGTCTCCATCATTATCGAGATCACTATATGCTACACCATTTGAAAAACCCGGCTGATATGTTCCCCATTTTTTGCTGACTTCATTATATACCATGTCTTCTGTCTGAGTGTACAAATGATTTGAAACAGGTACAGAAGGCATTAACTCGATCAAATCCGTAATAATGGAACCCTTTTCTCTAAACGTAGATTTCATTTCTCTGCTATTCGCATGAAATGTCAAATAATCCAAATCGATGAGATCTTTGAAAATTCCGTTGGTAACATATATTTCTTTATGGGTATCATTGTCCAGATCAACCAAGACAACGCCCCAACTCCAGTCCGTTGCTTCGGTACCGCTTAACCTGGAAATTTCGCTGAATAATGTTCTGTTCCTAGCGTCATAATATCCGGTATTCAACTGCAGCGTGTTTCGAGGAAATTGTTGATGATATCCCATGCTCCTTTTAAAACTATACATGTCCCAGCTATCAAATAAAACTTTTGTCTTGGACCGTTTATCTCCCTTGGGGAGCATCTCCGTGACATAAATATCCGGGAAACCATCATTATTTATGTCGGCAATGTCGACTCCCATGGCTCCTTGGCTGGATTCTGTAATAGTTTCATTGATGGACTCTGTGAATGTCCCATCCTGATTATTGATATATAGATAATCTTTTTCAAAAAAATCATTCGCCACATAGATATCCTGCCAACCATCTCTGTTGACGTCTCCGATACAAACCCCCAGGCCAAAGCCGATGGCGCTGCCATAAATACCGGCTTGCTCGCTAATGTCTGTAAATTTGTTGCCATCATTTCGATACAGCTTATTTCCTCCGCCCGGATCACGCGTATTTCTAAGATCAAGTTTTGGCTCGATGACTATTTCGGATGGGTAAATGGAATTGTTCAAAAGATAAACGTCAAGGTCATTGTCTCTATCCATGTCAAAGAAAGCGGCATGCACGGATAAACCCAGATCATCTAAACCGTATGCTTTAGCCGATTCTTGAAATTGCGGTATTCCTTCACGATCCGTACCAAGATTAATAAAGAGCTCATTGTGTCTGTTTTCACCTTCTGGTTTACCTCCTTTACACACATAAATATCCAACCGACCATCTCCATTAATATCAATAATACTGACACCATTTGACCAAACACCTGAGCTTGCAATATCGACCCTGTCGGTTATATCCCTAAAAGTGAAATCGCCCTGATTGAGATATAATTTATTGTCAACCTGATTCCCGCAAAAAAAGATGTCTTCAAATCCGTCATTATTAATGTCCCCGATACCGACACCTGCACCATTGTAAAAGCTCTTGTACAGATATACATTGAAATCTTCCGTATAGGAAAGGTTATTTCGGAAATCGATGCCAATTTCAGACGCATCCACCTGCTCAAAGACCGCTTCATTATTTTCGAGCTTCTGACTACAGCCCAAAAAACCAAGTAATGCATAATAATATATATATCCTCTCATCAACATCCAACTATCCTATTGTCATAAGCAAATCAAAATCCACAAAAACTCAAAAATGCCGGAATACACACTCTAAAACCTTTCCATACCTATTGGAATTAAATAAAACAGTCTATCATAAAAATAAGGATGCTTATTGCTAAGCATCCTTACACCTAAATACTCATTAATTATGATGTTTAGCTGCTCTTATTCTCCGGACAGATAATCCACCTGCTTAAGATTCGGATTTGCATCAATCTGTGCCTGCGGAATAGGATACCATCTCTTCCTCGGATCGCTGTCGGTTTTCAACATCCACTCATCCTCCCAGTGTCCAAACCTAATCGTTATCTCTCTAGCCTGACCTTCGAGGGCCAATTCTTTCTTAAACTCCTGATACAGATCATCTTCAGTAAGAGAAGATAAGTCCTGGTCGATACCGGCACGATTTCTTATTTGATTGACAATCATTAAGGCTTCGGCATCTCCACTGTTCTGTCTCCAAAGTGCTTCGGCACGAATTAGCAATGCTTCACCATACCTGAAAATCACACAATCATTATTGAGTCCCGGAGGAACATTTTGTTCCAATTCATATTTGCCATATCTCGCACCATGTCTGTAAGGAGTAATATTTGGTCTTACGCCTTCTTCACCAACGGTAAATTTGTAACTAGGCGTAATAAATATGTTACACGCATCTTCAAAGTTATCTCCGTCACTATTTGGAGGCCAGCCTAACTGCTCGCGTTCTCCGGCACTAAATTGATTAAAATCTTCATCACAATTATACAACTTATGTTGTTCGGCCGGATTGGCATAAAAGAATCCCTCGGTATCCGACCATCCCGGACCGGCAGCCTGCGAGTATTGTTGACCGACAATAAACATTCCCTTTCTATTATCCTCATCATCAAATGAGTTGTAAAAATCTTCCTGAACACTGAATCCTCCCCAAGGTGCTGCTGAATATCCGAATGTCGGTCCGGCAGATTGATGCAAAGCCATATGCGGTATATTAAAAGAATTCATATTTGTTCTATCGTATGGCACAACAAACATATTTTCTTTCGAACCCTCATTGTTTATTCTGAAATTCGCAAAATACCCGGCTTCAATATCATACAATCCACTATTTGTTATGGCTTGCACTGCATCCGCGGCTTCTTTATAATGTGGTTCGACTCCATAGCGCCCGGCATTTATATACAGCTTTGCTAATACCATATATGCGACCCACTTGTTTACCTTGGCATATGTTGTTACATCTTTGGATTCCTTTAAGTCGGGAATTGCTGTTAACAATTCGTCCTCGATAATTTCGAAAGCTTCAGCCGGCGTTTTTTGAGCAGGCTGGGGATCCGCCTCAGCAAATCTTAGCTCTACCGGGATATTTCCAAAATTGTCTAAACCAACCCAAAGATAGAATGCTCTTAGCGCTCTCAATTCTGCGACCGCACCAGGGTCCACATCACCAAGCTCATCCAAAAACTCAATAAGTCGATTACATGTTGCTGTTCCGTTGAAAGCGATATTCCACGGCCTGTCCTGGCTCCAGTCTCTTGCCGCCCAATCACGGGACATATATCTCGGCCATACGTTGCCGTCATCCCACCCCCCGTTGGAACGGATTGGAACTGTTGCCACATCAGACATCGCATCACCGGTAAGAGCTATGTTATCCCACCAACCCTGAAGAGGTTTGTAGGCTGAAGCCGTAAACGCCAACAATTGCGCTTCATTCTCAAAATAATCCTCAGGTAATATCTCATTGTAAACCTCAGGATCTAAATCCGTACAAGACTGAATGATTGTGAAATTTACAATCAACAGCATTAATAATACCTTTTTCATAATTATATATCTTTAAATCCTGTAACTATTATAATCCAATATTTACTCCTACAGATACCATTCTTGTAGGTGGATAAGTAACCCTTCGATCAACTCCCGGGTACAAACTATTTCCGCTAAAGCTTTGATTTCCACCGCTATTTCCACCTTCCATGGGTCCTGGATCATAATATCGCACTTCCGGGTCACTTCCCAGATAGCTGGTAAACGTCAATAGATTCTGACCTGTCACGTACAGGCGCAACTTCCGAACCGAAGAATTTGGCCCTAAGTTAAAATTGTAACCAATGGACGCATTGTCTAATCGGATAAATGAGGCATCTTCAACATATCCCGAATGCCAAGCTTCACTTTGAGTGTCCTCTGTTGAAAACCCATCTGTCTTGACAATATTACCGCGATTAATGACAGATGTATGCTCAAAGTATGCCCTGCTGACGTTTGCCAAACTGTGTCCGAATACTCCTCTGAAGAAGAAATTCAAATCAAAATCCTTATAGACAAATGTATTGTTCAACCCAATGGTCATATCCGGTAAGGCATTCCCCATAACTCTAAATTCGTCTCTGTTGATCGAAGTTGTTTCGGAACCGTCCAGATTCAACATAACGGCAACTCCGTCTTCGTATCTCACAAATGGCTGAGCCATTATCTGGCCGATCTCCTCACCCTCGGCAAGCCGTATCACATTTATTCCATTCAGCCCGGGAGCTCCCAGATTTCCTCCAAACAACTCTACAACCTCTTCATTTGCATTCCATTTTACCAACTTGGTCTTTGCAGTAGCATAATTGGCTCCAATCGTCCAACTGAAATCATTCTGATCAAACGCCTTAAAATTCAATTGCAATTCAACACCATCGGTTTGAATTTGTCCTACATTCATCAATGTTGAATTCACTTGATTCGGAGGGCTTGGTACCCCAACCCAATTAATCAGATCTTTTGTATCTCTGGTGAAGTAGTCAAAAGATCCTGTAAACCTTGAATTCATAAAAGCGAAATCCAATCCTACATTCAACTCTGCTTTTTCTTCCCATTTAAGGTTAGGGTTTGGATTAGTTTTGGGCCCTACTGCCGGTATAAACGCTCCATTCACATAGCCCCCCGAACTAGTTCCAAGCGTATTCAAATAGGCATAATATTGACTTGGAAGGTTTCCATTTACACCGTATCCTGCTCTTACTTTCAGACCTTGAAAATAAGAAATATCCAGTATGTTAGCCAGATCAAATCCGCCACTTAGCGACCAAAAATCACCCCATCTATTATTTGATCCGAACCTTGATGATCCTTCTCTACGATAACTTCCGGCCAGAAAATATTGATCCTGAAAGTTAAGAGTAGCTCTTGCAAAATAGGCCGCAAGCTTAGATTCGGCCTTGGTAGACCCCATGCTGGCTATACCGCCGTCCGTAGAAATGCCTCTGCCGGCGCCTAAATTATTATAAAGGAATTCATCGGTAATAAAATCAGTGTTTCTGGCATCGAAATTTTCAAATGTGAAGAAATTATATGAATAACCTCCGACTACATTATAGTTTAATCCGTTTTTCTCCCCGAAATAAGAGATGGTGGCATCAAACTGATGATCCGTATTATCACCTGCTTTTCTTGTAGCTGTGCCTCCCTGACCATTTGCTCCGGATCCAAACAAAGCAGTCCTGGCAGAATACTCACCATCGACCCAACTTTCTCGTTGCAACGTGTATATTGCATCAACAGATAATCCCTCAATGATTTCGTAGTCTAAATTAAGGCTCCCCACCAACGTATTCCTTCTAACGTCATGTGTATTTAAGGCATTGATAGCTACAGGATTAAATCTGTTCTGTACGGTTGTCTCAAAATATCCTCCATATAAATCCGGATCTCTTCCTCCCAAATCTGAAGCCGACCTATTTTCAAAAATAGGTGCGGTAGGATTAAATGTGAGCGCATAGGCCAACGTTTGCTGGTAACCGATGTTACTTGTACGAGATGTGACTGCTGCCGTAGCGCCAAGTGTTAATTTATCTTCTAAAAATTTTTGACTGATACTCAGCCTTGCATTGAATTGCTTAAATTCGTTTGCATCCCTTACGA
Source organism: Cytophagales bacterium (assembly GCA_022360055.1). Taxonomy (GTDB): domain Bacteria; phylum Bacteroidota; class Bacteroidia; order Cytophagales; family Cyclobacteriaceae; genus JAAUQL01. The sequence goes on from JAKSDO010000159.1 coordinate 44,028, forward strand.
CACCTTTTACATCTCTGTAATTCAACGAAGCCCGATAGGCGAACCCCTGACTGCTATTTGCCATTGATAAATTATGTACTTGAGAAACACCCGTCCTCGTAACTTCATCCAACCAATCAGTCGAAGATCCAAAATCCTGTCCTCCCAACTCAAGAAATTCCTCCCTTGAAGCAATATCGATGGTATTTGAAATGGTTTCAAACGAAGCGTATCCGTTATAATCCAGTTGAGCGGCTCCGGATATTCCCTTGCCTGACTTTGTGGTTACAATTAATACACCAGCGCTTCCTCTGGTACCATAAATAGCGGCGGCAGAAGCATCCTTCAAAACTTCAATCGATTTTATATCGTTAGGATCTACCGCATCCAATGTTCCTCCCAGAATTCCATCAATCACCACTAATGGTTCCTGATTAGCTCCTATCGTATTCAGGCCTCGAATCCTTACGGTAAATGGTTGATTAGGATTTCCGCCAGGTCTTGCAATTTGAAGGCCGGCCACTTTACCTTGAAGTAATTGATTAGGATCATTTATGTTGCCTCGATTAAAATCTTCTTCCTGAACACTTACAATTGAACTGGTGATCTCTTTCTTTTGCTGCGTTCCATATCCAATAACTACGATTTCTTCCAAAGCTGTAATATCCGGCATTAACGTCAAATCAATGCTGGTTTTACCGCTAACCAAAACTTCCTCGGAGATATAACCGACAGAACTAAATATTAAAATCGCTTCGGTGTCATCAGGTACAGAAATAGTATATTTCCCATCTACATCAGTGATTGTTCCTATACTTGTACCTTTTAGAATGATATTGACACCCGGAAGTACATCTTGAGTACTGCCATCGGTTACTGTTCCGGTGACTACAATATCAGCCATTTCCACTTCAATCCTCCGTATACTTTCAGCATCTTCCCCGGATGAGATGGGTGTTACCGAGATATTATTATTTACCTGTTTGAATTTCAGTTTGGCAGACCTGGAAACTTCCAGCAGAATATCAGAAATCGCAACCGTTTCCCCTGCATTTATAGAGATCCTCAGTTTTTTCGAGATATCTTTGTTTAAGTAGTAAAAGCTGAAATCGGAATTATTCTCAATGATTTCCAAAACTTCCTTTACTGTTTTATCCTGTATATCCTGTTGAAGATAGACATCATTAACACTTCTATATTGTGCATTCGAATCATATGCAAATAAGAAGCTAATAAATAGCAATTGGATTAATATCCCATAGGTCAAATATTTTGTCCCCATAATTATTAATCGTAATAGTTTAAATTTCATAACTTTGTCATGTTTTGTGAAACTGAGTGTTTTGCAAAAATTACCTGAAGTATGGTTTTCATATGATTCAGGATTTATTCACCTCGTTTGCGGCATCAAGCGAGGTGACTTTTTTAAAGAGCGCTAACTTGTATCATTCATAGGCATAATTGTTAAATTCTATTTCAATTTTGTCTCCAACTGTATATTTGAAATCAAAGCTGTAGGATAGAACATGCAAAATGTTTTCAAGACTTTGATTTTTGAATTTACCACGACCAGTTATTGAAGGATCTCTGATGTTGTTTAGAACTTCGAATTCAACACCAAACCATCTTTGAAGGATTTCAATAGATTCATCAAATGTTTTATCATTCAAATAAATATATCCGTCAACCCAGGCAACTCGTTCGTTTAAATCAAAGTTTTGCTTTCTTATCCCAGATCCAACAAGTCTGGCTTCTTCACCTGGCGACAAAAAAGTTGTGGTTTGTTCATTGCTATTTGCTTGGTTTAATTCAACTGAAACCTTACCGGAAACCAAAGAAACATCATACACTCCTGTGGAATGTAGCGCCCTCACATTAAAGGAGGTTCCGATGGAGTGTGTCCTCAACTTTTTGGTATTGACGATAAATGGTATTTCTCCTTCTTTATTCACATCAAAATATGCCTCTCCTTCCAAAAAAATATCCCGGTTGGAAACACCAAACTCTTTGTCAAATACAATTTTGCTGCCTGAAAAAAGTCTTACAACGCTTCCGTCAATTAATTTGAAAGTTGATATTTTTCCAATAGGTGCAAGTTTTGTGATTTTAGCTGCGGGAGAGTTTACGGGTGTTGTATCTGAGGATTGCTTATTCAAAAACACAAAAAGTGAGACAATCAATAATACCAAACTGGCTGCCACACCCGCAATAGGGAGATATTTTATCTTTGTCCTGGCATTTATTTCAGACTTTTCTTCAACCTGACCAATACTATCAACGACCTTTTCCCATATCTGGCTTTTCTTCTTCTCTTCAATTGATCGTTCATCAAACTCAAAACCCAATAAAATTTGTTTAGCCTCCTGAATAATTGCAGTTCTTTCTTTGTCCTCACGCTCCCATCTACTCCAAAAGGATGTGCATTTCTCGTCTGTGTCGATAATAAACTTATGAAAATAATTATCCTTAAGTAATTCAATTAATAAATTGTTCCTCTTTGCCATTTCCAATCATTCTTCAATAGTAAAGACATGGCATAGAAAAAATCTACTCATTTGTTTCAAGGAAACTTAATATCAAATGAAAAAAACTAAAAAGATCCGTTCCAGAAGTACTTTGTCGGACCTGCCAAATTAGATTGGACAATATCGGCATTGGGATCAGAATTTCGCTTTTAGCTATCAGCTTTTAGCGTTGATCCAAAATTGAGATAAGGTATTACGAGTGTTGCCGGTTCTGGGATATGAGTTTAGCGTATTTGGCAAGAGATCAATTCCTGATCTGCCAAATCGCCCGTTTCTTGCGGATAATGGAGGCTAGGCGAACTTTTAATGAGTTATTCACCAATAAATTCGGTAATCTTTCTTTGAAGCGCTTTTAATCCTGAAGAAATCAAATTGTAAACTGATTGAGTCTTGATTCCCATAATTTTTGCAATTTCGGAACAGGATAAATTATTAAAGAACCTCAAATAGATAGCTTCCCTTTTTTGAGCTGAAAGGGCATTGAGAGCTGAATGCAACCTGGTTTCTTCCTCTTCTGTAAGGATTCTTATTTGAATTGTGCCTTTCAACCTCATTTCGAAGTTATCAATTTCCTCAGCCCATAATTTTTTCCTGTTTTGTTTGATCTCAACCAAAAGCCTTCTGCGAAAACCGGTAAGCAGATAAGCCTTGATATTGGAAACATTACCGAGCACCTCTCTTTTCTTCCATAAATCAACAAAAAAATTATGCAGACAATCTTCAATGATTTCCTGTTGTCCAATTAGTTTATTTCCATACCTGAAAAGCAGATCTATATAATTTTCATAAATCACAGAAAATGCCGTAGTACTGCCATTTTTAAAAGCCTCCCATACCTCTAAATCCGTTTGATATTGATCCTTCTTAAAATCATTTTCGGATATATACAAGCGAATTGTATTCTTAGATTTTCTACTTATGTCTTTTGGGTTTTCAGCTTTTAACATAAAAAAAGCATTTAATTCCTTAGCAGTTTCGCTGACTGCAATTATTCTATGAAGATATCACGCGCCCGCACCATCCAACTTTAAAATCCTGCAGTTCACTCATCAAAATTTCCAGCTTTTATAAGCGCTCCATACTGCAACCGCCTTATTTGAATTCCGATCTGCTCTTAAATGAAATCAAATTCAAAAGAATAATCTCGATGCTTATGTCAAATGTAAAATTTGAAGCTTAGAAGTACTTGGATAAATCACCAAATCTCCGGTAATCACGTCCAAAAAAACACAAAGACACGAAAAATGGGAGGATTATATATCATAATACGATCCAGTACTGCATGTGATACGGGTATCGGATCACCAAAATTTCATGAACCTGGCAGAGCGCTTTCGGGTTGCCCATTAAAAGATTTGGAATACTCCTTTGGTGAAATTTCAAAATGTTTCCTGAAACACTTTGAGAAATATGAAGGGTCGCTAAACCCTGTCTTATATGCCACTTCGGCAACGGTTAATTGATCTGTTTTTAATAATCGGGCTACCTCCTTAATTCGGATGGATTGAATAAAATCGGAAGCTGATTTTCCTACAATTTCTTTTAATTTCATATAGAGCAGCGAGCGGCTAACGTTCATTTTCTCAATCAATACCGATACACTAAATTCGGGATCTGACAAATGTTCAAATATGATCTGAATGGCTCTCTTAACAAATTCCTCATCTTTTGAAGTAATAGTTACTTCGGCAACATAGATACCGATTTCCGAGGCGAACCGCTTTTTAACTGTTTCTTTCAATTTAAGAATATTTGTTATCCGGGCATGTAAAACTTTACTTACTTGAAACATGAATTTCTCCAAGATGCAGTTCTACCAAGCTCTTGGCTAGCGCTAAACCAATACCCAAACCTGCTTCTTCTTTCTTTTGATTGTCTGCTTGAAAAAATCTTTTAAAAATATTCCTCAAATCTTTTTCCGGAATCCCTCTGCCATTATCAGTTACAGTAAATTTGATTGAATGAAATTTATAACTGACACTTTCCGCTGTTAAAACTATTTCACCATTTTCATCGGTGAATTTGAATGCGTTGG
>JAKSDO010000009.1 GCA_022360055.1 Cytophagales bacterium
AATGTTTTACAATGAGATTTTATGTCTGTAAAAAGTAGTGGGTGTTTTTAAGAATTTAAAAAAAATGCTTTAATAAATGCAAAAGAGCTATGTTTTCTCAATATTTACTTTTAGTCGGATGACAGTAATATAAAATTTGAATTTTTGGATATGAAACTAAAAATAAGGCTTACATACTTTTTGGTTGTGCTATTTTTCGGAAAGTCTTTTGGCACTTCGAATAGCAACCCCGGTAGAGAAGGTGACAAAATGATAGCTCCAACGCGTACGGAGTTGATCGAACCTATTCACAAGGCTCAATTTAGGAGTGAAAGTTGCCCGCAACGTATTCAGGGGGGAAATCCCAGGGTTGTCAATGGGTTTTTGCAATTTGACGGAGCCATGGACGGGAACAGGCAGGTCGATCCGCAAATTGCCGTTGGTGGCGGATATGTTTTTCACGGCACGAACTCCGGACTAACGATTTATGATAAAGCAGGCAATTATATTGATGGTGTTTCTCAAAAATGTTTCAATAATGGCATTGATCCAAAGATATTCTTTGATCCGCACAACCAGGTATTTGGTTTTGATCTGTGGGTCTATTGGGATAGTTTGAAAGTGAAGCCTGTGAACATCGCCATCTCAGAAACCAATGATCCGAGAGGAGCCTGGAACATTTATCCGGTTCCCGCACCTGAAGGCAGGGATGGCGGTGGTATTGGCTACAGCAAAAAATGGATTGGCTATTCATTCCCAGGAGGTGATGATCAAACGTTTGTAATGAAAATGAGCAAGGCCAAGGCGGGCAAGCCGGCAACCGTGTATCATTTTGCCGGGAATTTGGGGCACCCGGTATTTACCCAGGACGATATTGAAGATTTGTATTTTTTCAAAATTAGGGGAACCGATTTTATAATTACGCGTGTTACTGAGGGTGACAATGGGACTCCGGTGTGTGAACAAGTCAGTGCACAAGCTCATGGATTGAAATACATCAACTATCCCCCAAAATCACCCCAGAAAAACACAGATCAGGTGACTTCCTCCGGAGATCGAAATCCTAAAAACCTCGTGCTGCAAAGTGGGTATATCTGGTTCTCCCAAGCTGTGGATTGTAATGGTCGATCTGCTGTTCAATGGCATCAGATCAAAACGGATGGTACTATCGTACAAACGGGTTTGATAAGTAACAGGCATTCAAACTATATACAAACGACAATTGCTGTGAACCGGAATAACGATGTGCTGGTAGGATTTCAGGAAACCAATTCTGAAATGTTTATAAGTCCGCGTATGGCATTCCGCTATGCCGATGATCCACCGGGACAATTAAGAGATATTATTAAGCTTGGGGAAGGTAAAGGCGCCACTAATGGTACCGCTTGGGGCGACTACAGTGGCAGCGCCATTGACGGAGATAATCTGACAGATCTTTGGACAATTCAAAGTATTGCCAGCAAAGAGGGAAAAGGTGAAACCGTTATTGTGAAAGTGCCATTCCGATGATTTTTCCCCTCATTGAATTTGTATTATTATTAGATTTTTTCACTAAATCCCTACGTTTGAACCGGACTTTTATCTCGCGATAACTAACGTGAAAAATCAAAGGTTATCTGAAGTAGACCATTTTTTCCCTGGAAAATGATAGTAGAACAAATTTTTTATTGTTGATAACGATGATGCCTAATTTTTTGTAATTCCTTCAATACGGTGTGACCCTGGCTACGGAAAACACTGAGACCAAATATCTTTTTTACAATACAACCCTTTAAAAACAGAGAACTATGAAAAACAAAATGCTAACCTCAATTGTTTGGCTGGCCCCGATCCTGTCATTCGGACAGGGGTTAAGCCCGAGCCAGCTCTTTTTGAAAGTACTCCCCGACATAGACGCCGCAACTCCAGAATGGGCTATACAAATGTATGGCGAAAACCCAAATGTGTGGCAGGTGGACATGACATATGAACAATATTATCTGGAACATGAATTTGAGAAAAACATACATACACAAAACTACAAACACTGGAGACGGGAGGTGGAACCATACATTACCGATGACGGTCATATCAACGTTGCCGAAACCAATTTATCCTTTCCCGCCGAACGAAGACGACAAACACAAATACGACAAACCGGTTCGACGAATGAGTGGAAGTGTATTGGTCCTATTGAGACTTTCAATTTGGGGACAGAGGGCAATTTTCCCGTTTCATGGCAGGCTAATGTCTATTCTATTGCCGTAGCAAAATCCGATCCGGATATACTGTATTGTGGCACAGAGTCCGGTGGAATCTTTAAAACGACCGACAAGGGATTAAACTGGTCCCCGGTATCGCATGACTTCCCTATCAATGGAGGGCTTGAAGGAATCTCCATACACCCTGCAAACCCTGATATTGTATATGTTATAGATAACCCGGTGGGTGTATTTAAAACTTCAGATGGAGGAAATACATGGCTACAAATATTGGCAGTGCAAAATATTGGCGGAACAGATATTTTAATTCATGGGTCAGATCCTGATGTTGTATTTGTTGCCAGTGCCAAAGGGCTATATAAAAGCATAGATGGCGGAAGCAACTGGAACCATGTCTTTACCGACAGATGTTGGGATCTGGAGTCGAAACCCAATGACCCGAACACCATTTACCTTGCAAAAACAAATCCCGCCCAAAAGAAATGCGAGTTGTTTAAATCTACTGATGGAGGAAATTCCTGGATCCTTAAGACAAACGGATGGTATAACTCGACAGATCCTGCTCGAAAGGATATTGGGGCGCGAATTGCCACCACCATGGCCGACCCGGAAACGGTTTACGTTGGTTTGATCGGAGAATCCAAGAAAAAGGACGATGGCTGGATCGGTGTTTACCAGAGTCAGGATGCTGGAGAAAGCTGGATCAACCGACGAGACGGTGGTGATGGAGGACCATATACCCAGGAAAGATACAACCTGGCTTCGATCAATAAGCTTGGGGGTTATCATCAGGGATTCTTCAATTTTGATATCGAGGTTTCCAGCATAGATCCCAACAAAATTTGGGTAGGAACTGTTAAACTCAACGAATCGACGGACGGTGGTGCAACCTGGAAGATCATTGGATCTTATGGAACACAAAGATTATCGTGGATACACCCTGATATTCAAGACCTGGAGGTCATAGGAAATGAGATATGGGTGGCTTCTGACGGCGGGGTTAATTTTTCAAATACCGAATTGATGTCTCATGAATCCAGGAAAAAAGGGATAACAGCCTCTGATTTTTGGGGATTTGGTTCGGGATGGAATGAAGATGTACTGGTAGGGGGGCGATATCATAATGGCAATACGGGATATTACCAAACTTACAATCCTGGAGAACACCTACGATTGGGGGGAGCAGAGGCGCCAACCGGGTATGTGAACCCGGGGATTAACAGAAAAGTTTATTTTTCTGATATAAAAGGTAAAATTATTCCTGAAGCGTTTACCGGGAATGTGCAGACGTTTAGTGTCGAGAGATTTCCTAATCAAAGTTATGCAGTAGGGCATTCGGGAGAGATGGAATTTGATCCACGTTATTTTAATCATGTCTATATCGGGCAAGACAATAAATTATGGAAATCAACCGACGCCGGTATTTCTTATTCAGTACTCAAAACATTTGGGACCAATGCTAATGACAAAATTTTACACATTGAAATTGCCAGGTCCAATCCGGATGTAATGTATTGTGCGCAGCGACCTGCGACCTGGTCGGCAGGCACGATCTGGAAAACAACGGATGGAGGGATCAATTGGGTTGCTTTAACTCCCCCTGACACCCAGGCTCATTTTAGCCGGAATATGTTTTTGCAGGTAAGCCCCCTGGACGAAAATGTTTTATGGGTAGGTCTTAGGTATGGGCCGGCGGGAAAAAAAATATACAAATCAACTGATGGAGGTGTGAGTTGGGAAAATTTAACCACACCTGCACTTAATGTAGGACCTTGCCATTATATCCTTCATCAGGCAGGTACTGACGGAGGGATCTATTATGCCACTGACCGAAAAATATTCTACCGCAATAATTCCATGCCAGATTGGGTAGAATACGCTGATGGGCTACCGGCTTTCACACCTACTAATATTATGAAACCTTTCTACAAAAGAGGAAAAATACGTACAGCTACATATGGAAGAGGAATATGGGAAAACGACTTTTACGAAGCTTCCGATCTGATTGTTCAACCCATGACTGGTATCGATAAAATATATTGCGCTCGTGACACCGTACCATTTGAGGATCTCTCGATTGTCAGGCATGATGGTACCAGTTGGCAGTGGGAATTTCCAGGAGCTGCTTATGTGAGCTCAAATACGGTGAGAAACCCTAAAGTACTTTATGCCAATGGCGGCACATATGATGTTTCATTAACTGTCACCACGACAGACGGTTTGTCTGCGTCAAAAACAATATCTGGGATGATCACGGTAGAAAACCTATGTGATCCGCAGCCTGTCCCGGGGTACGCATTACAATGTGTCGAGAGTGGGGATTATGTCCAAACCAGTTCATTTGATAAGACCGTAAGCCATTTAACCATTTCCGCCTGGATCAAACCTAACGGTGAACAAAAGGCATGGTCTTCTATCGCAATGAATGATGGCAACTCAGCAGGGTTCAATTTTACCTATCATGGCAACAACACCCTCGGCTATCATTGGCCAAATGGGGCGTGGTGGTGGGATAGTGGTCTTGAGGTACCTGCTGATAAATGGTCATACGTGGCGGCTGTGTTTACACCCGACTCAGTTACACTATATCTGAACGGTGAAAGTTCTGTACACAAAGTTAACCTTGTCCCGGTCACCCTAGAGGGGATCAAAGTTGGTAGCTACAAAGGCTGGGGCGGTAGGAATTATAACGGAGAGGTAGATGAAGTTAGTTTTTGGGATAGAGCTCTTTCGCAAAAGGAAATACGGGAAATGCGGCATATAACGAAGGAACGGCTTATTGATCCGGTGAGCCCCGTATATGATCCGTCGCTATTTGCCTACTATCAGTTTAATGAGACGATTGGCCTGGTTATGGACATGGTTGGAACTACCCATGGAAGTTTGGCCGGAAATTCTTTCGTAACTTTATCTTCCGCTCCAATTGGTGGAGGTGTGAGCCAACTAATGACGTTGGCCAATAAGAAAAACTTCAACTTTAAGAATGTAGGGGTTAAGATGCAATACAAAACACCTCCGACTACCGGCGATGTTGTGGTGACCAGAATGAATTTACTACCGGTCAGCCTCCCGCCGCAAAATCCAAGTTTAAATAGTTATTGGGTTATCAACAATTATGGAGATTCCACACTTGCCCACATAAAGAAACTGAAATTTAAACCTGAATTTAGCTCAGATAGTGATGACGATTGGGATGATCTGGATGAATTGAGCGTGATCCTTTTCCAAAGAAGTGAGAATGAACATTTGAATAACTGGTCGGAGGTTTGCCGAACATCAGGTGACGACGATGATGACGACGATGAAGAAGAGGAAGATGATGATGACGAAGAGGAATATTTCGTGTTTGAGAAAAACTGTGGCATCAGCAGCTTAGGTCAGTTTATGATCTTTTCAGATGGCGAAAACCAGCTTTTGATAACATCGACGTTATCAAGGAACAGGCAACTTGAGAAGACAACTGCCACGGAAATGTTACCTGTACACCGAATGGCGTTCTATCCTAATCCTGTCAAAACTGGTTCGGCTTTAAAATTTATCTATGAGGGTAATGAAAAATTAAGGCTTAGAATTTATAGCAACGGAGGAAAACTGGTAGCAGACCGGTTAGTTGTGCCTGGGCCAGGCGAAATAGGTGTGGAAGGCCTTAAAGGAGGGCTGTACTTCTATTCCGTTCAGGGTGAAACGTTCATCAAAAATGGAAAAATTTTGATTCAGCAATAACGAATCTCGGCATGGTAGGCCAATCTGGAGTATTTAGGTGATACCCAGAGCAGACTGGGAGGTGGTTATTTTGGTATTAGGGCAAGTGCATTACTAGGATATCCATTTGCCGAACAACTTAAAGAGTTGGATTCTACTAAGATTAGGATGGCACTTGACAATACTTGGGAGAGAAATCAATTCGGTGAAGGAATGATTACTTTTGTCATGAACTGGTTTGCACTTACGGAGACTTTGTTGAAAAATGGAAACCAGGCATATACGATTTCTAAACTTTGTAGCGAAACGCTCGATCCTTCAGGGACAACCTTTTGTGAGCAGTTAAATCTCTCCGAAAATGGAAGCCAGTGTGTTAATCCATATTTTCTTACTGGTTACAGTTCCTTTATCCTGGTTCCAATCCATTTGATGTTGCAATCTCATGATGGAATTATTCAGCTGTTCCCAGCCATGCCAGAAATGTGGTCAGATGCTCTGTTCTATGATTTGCCCGCGGAAGGTGGCTTAAGAGTGTCAGCGGAGTTAAAGGATGGTTCGATACTGTGGGTCAAGATCACAAAAGATGACAAGGTGATATATATGGAAGAGAGAAAAGGGTTTGTTTCAAATAAATACAAGTTGGTAAATGGATCTATTATTTCAATCTAGTTTAATATTAATATGGAGAAATAATTAAATACCTTTTGAGAGAGATTAAACTTCTAAAAAAAGGAAACCTTGAGATACGCAAAACAAACGGTAGCTATAGATTTCCTTATTTTGGTTATGTGGATTAAGTGGATTTACCATGGTGGATGCTCATATTTTAAAATACTCTGTTGGAAATTTCCTTAACCTCAAAATATATGACAAATTGTTTGGTGATTTTCCGGGAAACCAATAATCTCTTGTGATTATCTAAAAATTCTTCCAGTGATTATTCCATAATATTTCCTCTTTTGAATGCTAAAGTATTACCCGCTTACCTAATAAAAAATAAAATGATATGACGGCAAGATTATTCATTTTACTATTATATTTGGTGCTGCCCCTTTTGACATGTTGTTAAAATGAAAGGGAAGAGTCTGTTTCTATAGAAAACAGTTCATCAAAACATGGGGTGTAGGTCTTCAAACGAATCTGGACTGGCCTGCCCCAAAGTTAAGTCATAGTTTCAACTTTTGAAGTTGATGGCACTTGAACCTTTTGCAAGTGTCTCTTGATTTAAAAGTATGAGTTCCCTAATCTCGAGATGAAAGTCAAATGGCAACATTTGCATTCAAATAGACCGTCAACTAATCGGTCAACAGATTTTGTAAGGTACTTGCGGACCGCCTAAAACTTCCGTACTATCTGAAACATTAGAATCCTGCGGAGGT
>JAKSDO010000104.1 GCA_022360055.1 Cytophagales bacterium
TAACTTTTTATACAAAACGCACAAATTCGAATGACGCAATCTTGTGTATTTATTTGATTTACAGATTATTATAAAAACACGTCATCGGTAGGCCAACATAAGTGCGAATCAATTTAGCCAAAATGAACGTAATTGGTAATACAAACCTGCTGGGTAAGAAAGTGACTGCAATGTCGATCGTTGTTGATCATCCGACCTTTACAGATATTGTTCATTAGTACGTCAGGAGAGATCTGGTTTATTAGTGGCGATCCGGTATTGATTAAATCAGATTTCTCACTCCGTTCGAAATGATACTTTTTATTTAACATAAGGGCTAGAAAAAGCGCAACGTTCAAATGAGTATTTTATATGATTTCCCAAATCCCTCAGATACCGGCGGATCCCGCACTTCAACGATCTACCGGATAAGCGTGACGCCCCCCGGCTGTTCGATCATGCCGCGTTCGGGCTCGGAGATGCTTCTGAATTTTATAACATAAGCATAGGTACCTAAAGGCAGAATTTTTCCATCCTTCATACCATTCCAACCCTCGTTGACCATGTGCTCCAGATCATCGGAATAGTAGACCAATTCACCCCATCTGTTGTATATGAATATCTGGAACTCGCCGACATATGTCGGATAAAGTCTGAAAGACTGATTTTCAGACAATTGAGCCCAAGGACTAAAAGCGGTCGGGGCATAAATTGTCGGGATACAGTCGACCTGTACCATGGTGGTATCGAGTGTCCAGCAATTAAAAGCATTTTCCAACTCAAAATTATAATTGCCTTCTTCGGTAATTTCAAAAATGCCCGGCAGCGCCTCAAAGACCTGCTCTCCGGTCTCAATATTAAATGCCAAATATGTTATAAAATCGCCCGGTTCAATCACAGCAACTTCGCTTGCCGGCGGTTCGGGACAAATCACATACTGCGGATCTATATCGCTCGGCGTTACAGGGGCTCTTACAATTTGCAATTCACCTGAGGCCCTGCAATTTCCGGTCGCAACATCGGTAACCTCGGAACGGAACAGGCCTTCATTGAACGTTGACAGGTTGGTCGTGGTGTCGCGGAGAAGCACGTCGTTCAAATACCATTCATACCTTACGGACTGGCTGGGCGTAACCGTCGAAGTTAAAGTGACCAGGTTCCCATCCTGGCAGGCCTGCTGGTCGACGGTTACCGCCACATTTAACGGCTGGTAAACATCCACCTGCAAAGTATCGAGTCCCTGGCATCCCGTACTTTGATCTCTGACGACAATATCAAGGAGCTGGGATGTGGTGATCGTGATCGACGGAGCAGTCTCGCCGGTAGTCCACAAATACGAATAGTTTGATCCGGAAAGGTTCGCAACCCCTACTTGCCTTGTCCCGTCGCATCCGTCGGTAGACGGTAATATTAACGGATCCGGTGAAGTTTCAAGGCTGACTTGCGTGACTGCCGTCGTATCGCACGGAATCCCTCCTACCGTGGCCGTTACACTGTATTGCCCTGATTGATTCGCTTGTATGCTTGGTCCGGTAAAGGGTGTTCCATCTGGACCTATCCAATTGTATGTGTATGACGGATTCGGATTATTGACAGAAACCGTCGGATCGTCCGTACAGACATCAAACAAAGGAGAAATACTTAGCGGCAAGGTCGCCGGATCAGTAATAACTATAGACGATTGCTGGTTCGTACAACCAAAGGCGCTAACCAATAACGAATAGGTACTTCCGGGAATCGAATCGATAGAAAAAATGACGACTGAACTTCCGATATTATTAACAATCGTGTCCGTTTCATACACCATCAGGGAATTTTCGTCGGTCAAGGTATATCTGCCTCCGGAAAAACTTAAGCCTGCAGTGGATGTAACGGTAACTTCTAATTGGGCTCCAAAACAGGATGGAGTTGTTGAAACTGCAATTGTGAATTGCGGATTCTGGTCAACGACATTAATGGAATAACTTCGAGAACACCCACTTATATTATCCGATACAACGAGTGTATAGTTTCCTGCTGGTATGGAGGTAAGTATGGGAGCGGTTCCCAGAGAAATATTTGACGCATCAAACCATTCCACCGACAGGTTTGTAAGATCACTTGTAACTTCTATCTGACCATCGCTATTCCCACAATTACTGTTCGTAACAGCATAGACTGCCTGCGGTGTCGGATTTATTGTAACCGTAACCGTATCGTCGTTGATACAATTTGTAAGCCCGTCAATCACATTTACAGTATATTCGAATATCCCCGGCGTGTTGGTATCGATCACTAAAAAACTGGTGTTGTCGGGTAATAAATTTCCGTTTACACGCCAGGTAAATGTGTTCGGAGGCGAGCCATTTGGCAATCCCGTATTTAATGGAGCAATTGAGTCGCCCTGGCATACCGTAATGTTTGGCCCAAGATCAAACAAAGGGCGTCCGTCAAATACCTGAATGGTATCTTCGGATTCGCAACCTGCAGCATTGATTATTCTCACCGAATAATCTCCCGGCAATGTAACCTGGATGCTCTGTGTCGTTTCTCCCGTGCTCCAGATAAATTGCTTTCCTCCCGAATTCGTAGTGTCGGCATCCAGAATAAGCGGTCCGTCGCAAATGACTCCTACCGGCGGAATTGTAGCGTCATCCGGATAGCCTGAAATATCAACTTGCTGCACGATGGTCGTATCCAGACCGCAGCGGTTCGACACATTGAATGCCACCGTATACAACGAATCGACCAGGTACACGTGAGAAGCAGAGTCTGTCGTAGCCGACCCTCCGTCTCCGAATGTCCACAGGAATTCATCGATGATGGAGGTACCCACCCCAATAAATGTTGTTGTCTGATCCACGCAGGCCGGGATAACCGTTGCGGCAGGGCTTGGTGTTTGCTGGAAGAAACTTTGTACGAAATTCGGCAAACCGAGCGAAGACGTACCGGTCACCAAATCAAATCCGTCTTCCAGATAGGTAGAATTTGAAAGCGTATCCAGATTTTCGGTAATGGTTCCCAAAAACTGTTGCCCGTCCCTGGCCACATATATTTGTCCGTCCGGCCCGGTTTGTATGGCCCCCATGTTCACTCCCGGCTCATCGGCCAGCTCCACAATCCTGGATTCGACAGAATCCTTATCGTAGTCATGCAGTTTCAATTCGTAGAGCTTTGATCCAGGAGATGCCGGATTGTTGGCGGTTACAAATAGTTTTTCACTATTGCTTGAAAACTCGACGCCATACACCTGGTACGGCGGATTATTATCGGGAAGCTGAATCTGGAGGTAATTGGAAAAAGTTCCCGTTGTCGCGTCAAAATCAAATATTTCGACATAGTTCATCCCTCCGGATGAAAAAGCAACAGCCAGCCTGGATCCGTCCGGAGATAACTTCATGTATCCCTGATTTGAAATCTCAACACTGGCATCGTGCGAAGATCCGATGCTGGTCAGCACCGGATTTCCAATTCCCTGATCGGTGATCGGGTACGCCCTGAACGTATTGTTTCCCATTTCATGAGCGATCAGCCAGACAAATCCTCCCGGATTCGTGGCGGTAATCCTTTCCGTGCTTCGCTCAAAAAGTGGTTTATCCTGAGTGACAACCTCACCGACAGTGCCATTGCCAATTTCCTTAATGTCTACTACCGAATAGCTCAGCACGTAATCATTGCTCGCGTTGAATACAGGTTGAGTCGTAAAAATATAGAATAATGTCTCATCATCCGGAAAAGGAACAATGAGGGAGGACTGGGTAGAATTATTATCCCCGCCGATATTGTTGCCGTTGAACATCACATTGTGATCCTGGTCGTAAACGATATTTCCATCCGTATAAAATAGATTTTCACCGTTTCGCTCGGATATCGAGGCCGCCCCCTCGGGGGTAATCAACTGGCCGTCCGATACGGCGACGGGGGGCTGTTCGTTGAAATTGATCCCGGCATTATTGCCAAAGTACCAATAATTGGCTACCTGAACCTGCTCCCCGTATTCCTCGATATTTATTCCGTCATACGAGGTACATGTACCATAATCGACAACTACCCAAAAATATCCTGTGGCAGTGGAAGAATCCACCGTAATTGTCTGTCCGGTTTCTCCCGTGCTCCACCGGTAAACCTGCCCGTTGGGGCCGGCATCCAATACCAATGACTCTCCGGGACAGATCACAGTATCCTGCCCCAGGTCCACGGAATCCATCATTTGGATCACATTCACCGTCTGAATTACCGTATCCACGGATCCGTTGATCCCTGCGATCAAAGTTACCTGGTACGAGCCCGGCCCCGAATAGGTATGAATGGGAGCAATCATGTTTGAGTTGTTGTCCGGAGACGCCGGGTCGCCGAAATCCCATCGATAAAAATCAGCCGGCGGATCAAAGTCCGGATAGAACTTTGTCGGCGAACCTTCGCAAGTGTTTTGATTCACGATCTCAAACGTATTTGGCGAAAAGGTAATTGGAGCCGGCGGCGCAAAAGCCGGAAATTGCGTGCTCACATAATCATCGTTGCCAAGCGGGACCGCCTGGTAATTTATATTTGAAGCCAAGGTATCGTTCGGATTGGAAATCCGGCCTACCTGCAGCGGTCCTCCATTGCTCTCCTGGTATAAATGATAAATTCTGCCGTCAGGCCCGACTTGCAGACCAAAACTTCTGAATAACGGATTCGGATTTACCGGATCCAGCGAAGCGAGCGGATTGGTCAGATCGTACCGGTACAATACGCCCTCCTGGACACCTCCTCCATGCCTGGAAATAAAAAGTTTGGTGCCGTCCGGCGAAAATTCCACGTCATAAACGGCCTCGGTGGCATGATCAAAATTCCCGGTATTCGGGATTTCCTGTACAAACGCCAATGTATCCGTCGAAACATCGAATTGCAGAATCTGAACATTTGCTCCTTGATTTTGAGGCGAAACTGCAATTTGCCCGGACCCCGGATGATACGAAAAATTAGCGGCCACCAGGTTTGTCGGGTTTGGAACGGACTTAATTAAAACCCTGTTGTTCCCGTCAATTCTATACAACAGATATTCACCCGTGGTCGCATCCTGCACCAGCAAGAAGTAAAAATAGGGATCATTTCCAAGTTCAAATACCAGCATGCCCGGATTGACCTGGCCCGGAATTGCTGGGGCCGGCGCGGTAATCATATCACCGAGCGGAGGTTCGTTGAGCGCAGGATTTGCATTTCCATCCAAATTCATATTGATGATCACAAATTCGACGGTTCCGGCGCCGGGATAAACCGCATCGTTGGTGAGTATCAAATACTGTCCCGGGAATCCGGGTCTCGGGCTGATCGCAACACCCTGATTTCCATTTGCATTGCCATTTAACGGGACACCGGAAGGCATCGTCTGATGTGTCGCGTCATATACGCTGTTTCCGTCGGTATAAAACAGTAAATCACCGGAAACACGGTCGGTGGCTACTGCGGAGGCTGCATTTCCATACGGCGTAGCCTGAGTATCTGTCTGGTTGGGTTGATTGTCTGACTTATTGAATAATATTCCGTACGGAGAGTTCCCGAAATACCAGTTGTGCCTGGAAAAATTCTGGGCAAATCCCGGAATAAATGAAAAGACAAAAAGGAGAACCAAGGAGTAACGCTTACCTCTATTCATATTCATTCTGGAGAATTCTTTCATAAGAACTTGTCAGGTTACTGAAATATAGTTAATACATTAAATACGAAAGTTAGACAATAAATCGTATGTTTTAATAACTATTTTGTTGGAGTTTGGTTGAATCTGTCGTTATGCAAGAAATAATAAAAAATGCAATAAAAGTATATTTGTAACGTCCTATTTTTATATTTAAGACTAAATCGTTGAATGATAATTTACTCGTGCATGCGGAAAAGTTATAGAATCATTTTTTTACTGTTAGCTGGCTTTATAGGAGATTTGAAGGCGCAGGATCCCCAGTTTTCACAATTCTATGCAGCGCCCTTATACTTAAACCCGGCCTTTGCAGGGTCAACGGAATTGGCCAGGGCCGGAATTAACTACAGGAACCAGTGGCCTTCCTTCCCTACGAATTTCGTCACCTATTCGGGATACTTTGATTATTATTTTGATGAATACAATAGTGGGGTCGGTCTGCTGTTGCTCTCGGATGTTGAAGGACTGGCTGGATTAAAAACCAACAGCGTTGCGCTTCAATACGCATACCAGCTTAGAATCACGGATGAATTAATATTCCGTGCCGGTCTGGAAGGTTCGTTCGTCATGCAAAATATAGATAAATCCAATTTGATATTTGGCGATCAAATAGATTTTGACGGACAGTTTAAGCCCATCACGGACGATGACATTATAAACAGGGATTTTCGAAACAATTATTTTGATTTTGGGGCAGGAGGCCTTTTGTATTCCGACCGTTTTTGGGCCGGATTCGCCGCCAGTCATTTACTCACTCCCATCAATTCGTTGATCGCCGGCGACAGCAGATTGGATAGAAAATATTCGGTTCATTTGGGGTATAAATTCTTACTGCCTACTTCTACAAATTTCAATTTCCCCGGGGGGTTCAGGGATGTCAGCCTTACTCCGACCATGCAATATAAATTACAAGGACAGTTCTCTCAGCTGGACGCCGGACTCTACTTCACCTATGAACCATTTGTTTTTGGCACCTGGTATCGCGGCCTTCCTTTTAAACCTGTCGATGGCATATCAAATAATGAATCCATAATTTTCCTCGCAGGTGTTTCGACCAACGGACTGCATATCGGTTATAGTTTTGATTATACGGTTTCAAAGCTGGGTATTGCCACCGGCGGTGCACATGAGGTATCGGTAAGGTACGAATTCTTTCTCGGTGACCCCCGAAAACCCCCTAAAAATGTACGGCGAATCCCCTGCCCGAAATTTTAGGGCTGTTTGATCTTGTTTTATTAAAAAATACGGTCCTACTGCAGGAGAATTTCGTATGTTTGCATCCCAAAAATTAACCTATGGAAGCCGGGAACGTTCTGATTTTGTTACTTGCCATACTTTCCTTTGATTTTATATACAGTAAGATCCTGGAATACCTGAATATCCGGAGTATGAAAGCGGAACTCCCCGAGGAGGTGAAGGATATTTACGATGAAGAAAAATACAAGAAATCCATCGCCTACGCCCGGACCAATAATAAATTCGGATTGCTTACTTCAACGTTTGGTTTTATCTTATCATTTATCCTGATCGCCTCCGGTTTTTTTGGCTGGTTCGATTTGAAAGTCCACAGCTTTATTGAAAATGACGAATTGGTATCGCTGGCCTTCTTTGGGATACTGTTTCTCGCCTCCGATATCGTAAATATTCCGTTTCAATTGTACGATACCTTCGTTATAGAAGAGCAATTTGGTTTTAACAAAACTACCCCTAAAACGTTTATCCTTGACAA
Organism: Cytophagales bacterium; assembly: GCA_022360055.1. GTDB lineage: Bacteria > Bacteroidota > Bacteroidia > Cytophagales > Cyclobacteriaceae > JAAUQL01. The sequence goes on from JAKSDO010000104.1 coordinate 7,365, forward strand.
AGTAAAAGGATATTTCCTCACGGGAATCATTGGGGGCGTGATCCTGTATATTCTGCTAAAACTCATACATCTTTTTGGCCCGGATTTCTGGATCTATTTTTGGATTGTCGTCTCGGTGTTCATTCTTTTTATGAATATGTTTTATACCTCCTGGATCCTTCCGCTGTTCAACAAGTTGACTCCCCTGGAGGATGGTGATCTGAAACAAGCTATTGAAACGTACAGCAGGAAGGTCAAGTTCCCGTTAGACCGTATTTATGTAATTGACGGGTCCAAACGATCTGCCAAATCCAACGCATTCTTTTCCGGTATCGGCAAGAAGAAAAAAATCGTGCTGTACGACACGCTTATCGAAAACCACAGTAAAGAAGAGCTCGTAGCCGTACTGGCTCATGAGGTCGGCCATTTCAAGAAAAAACACATCATTACGGGGTATATTCTTTCTTTGCTCCAAACAGGCTTTACCTTGTATATCATGTCATTGATTATTTTTAGCCCGGCCATATCGGAGGCCCTGGGGGGCCGTCAATTTGCCATTCATCTGAATTTGCTGGCTTTTGGAATATTGTATGCGCCTATTTCTCATTTTAGCGGTATTTTCATGAACGTCCTGAGCAGAAAAAATGAATATGAGGCCGATGCCTATGCCAAAGAAACTTACGACGGATCTTTTCTTCAACAAGCGCTCAAAAGGCTTTCCGTGGATAATTTAAGCAATTTATTCCCGCACCCGGCCTATGTGTTTATCAATTATTCACATCCTCCGCTATTAAAAAGGCTTGATGCCCTGAACAAAACCAACTGACAGGAAACGTTGATACCGGATTTCAAAAAACACTTCAGGAAAAATCTAAGTCTGGCTTATCCCGTGATGCTGAGCCATCTCGGCCAGATGACAGTGATCGTAGCCGACAATATGATGGTGGGCAGGCTGGGCAAAGAACCGTTGGCAGGGGCTTCTTTTGGCAACAGTATTTTTGTGATTTTTCTAGTGATGGGAATTGGCATGTCTTATGCCATTACCCCTCAAACAGCACAGGCTGACGGAGAGAAAAACATATCAAAACTAACCGAAATTTTAAAGCACGGTATCCTGATCAATATTATTTTCGGCATTCTGCTCACTGCGGTCATACGATCCGGCCGGGACTTGTTGTGGCAATTCAACCAGCCGGATACGGTTGTCGAACTTGCACTCCCGTATCTTCAGATTTTAGCTTATTCCCTGATACCATTTATGATCTATCAGGCATTTCGACAGTTTGCCGAGGGGTTGGGATTTACCAAGCAGGCCATGTACATTACACTATCTGCGAATATTCTGAATATTGTCCTAAATTACATTTTCATATTCGGCAAACTGGGTTTTGAACCCATGGGACTGTACGGAGCAGGGCTGGCTACGTTTTTATCCCGGATTCTGATGGCCATTTTAATGGCAGCCTTTGTTTACTTAAATCGCAGGTTTACTCCATACTGGAAAGTGTTCTCATTTGGCAATTTCTCGTGGTCGCTAATCCGGGAAAACATTCGCCTGGGCCTTCCTATGGCATTTCAGTTGATTTTTGAAGTTTCCACCTTCAGCATTGCCGCCGTAATGATCGGCTGGATCGGCGCCGGTCCGCTGGCCGCCCATCAAATTGCCATTAATATGGCTTCAATCACCTATATGATTGCCCTCGGGCTGGCTGCCGCCGCAACCATCCGGGTTGGAAATCAACTGGGTCAGAAAGATTACAAGACCATGCGAAATGCCGCCATGACCGGCTTTATAATGGCTGCCGCATTCATGTCCCTGACTGCGATACTGTTTGTTTCCGGAAGACATTTCTTGCCCACCCTTTATATCGAAGACGAATCGGTCGTTCGACAAGCTGCAGTTTTATTAATTGTCGCAGCTTTATTTCAACTTTCCGACGGAATACAGGTGATCGGGCTTGGAGCTTTGCGCGGGATGTCAGATGTAAAAAAGCCAACAATCATCACGCTCATCGCCTATTGGCTGATTGGTTTACCTCTTGGCTACGTCCTGGGATTTTACTTTGACCAGGGAGCCGTTGGCGTGTGGTACGGATTGTTGGCCGGATTGTCGATGGCTGCAGTTTTGCTTTTTATCCGGTTTAATAATCTGAGCAAGAACCTGATCCTGAATCAAACCGGACCTCGGGCCCGGTTCCGGTCAGGTAACGAACCGGGGATTTAACTAAATCGCATCTATGATGGAGTTGAGTGTATTACTCGGACGCATAGCTTCCGAAGCCAATTTATCTTCCGGCCGGTAATACCCTCCTATATCAACCGGGCTTCCTTGCGCGGCAAGCAATTCTTCAAGAATTACGGCCTCATTTTCCCCGAGCTCTTTTGCTACGGACATAAACACAGATCTCAATTCACGGTCTTCATTCTGCGCTGCCAATGCCTGGGCCCAATACAAGGCCAAATAAAAATGACTCCCCCTGTTATCGAGTTCATTCACCTTTCTGGAAGGTGACTTATTGGTAGATAAAAACCTGCTATTGGCATTATCGAGGGCTTGAGCCAGGATTTTTGCCTTCTTATTATCCGTCTTATCTGCGAGATCCTCGATCGATACGGCGAGCGCTAGAAATTCGCCGAGTGAGTCCCACCTGAGATGACCTTCTTCAGTAAACTGTTGTACATGCTTTGGCGCCGATCCCCCTGCGCCGGTTTCAAACAGGCTCCCTCCGGCCAATAAAGGAACGACAGATAGCATCTTGGCGCTTGTGCCCAATTCCAAAATCGGAAAGAGGTCCGTTAAGTAATCCCTCAAGACGTTGCCTGTGACAGAAACCGTATCCTGACCGGCTTTTACCCGCTCCAAGGTATATTTAATTGCATCTACCGGCGACATGATCTTGATTACAAGATCAGATGTGTCGTATTCCGGAAGACAGGCCTCGACCTTCTTTATAAGATTGGCATCGTGGGCCCTGTTTTTATCCAGCCAGAAAACCACATGATTTCCGGTTGCCTTTCCTCTTTTAATTGCCAGCTTCACCCAATCCCTGATCGGCAAATCTTTCGTCTGACACATTCTCCATATATCACCCTTTTTCACCGAATGCTCCATCAATACACGCTCCTGACGATCGATCACCTGCACAATCCCATCGCGATCAATTTCAAACGTTTTGTCGTGAGAGCCATATTCTTCAGCCTTCTGAGCCATCAGACCAACATTCGATACATTGCCCATGGTGGCTACATCAAATGCCCCGTGACGCTTACAAAAATCAATTACCTCCTGATATATCCTGGCGTATGACCGGTCCGGTATCATGGCCTTGGTATCGTGAAGCTGACCGTCCGGTCCCCACATCTGACCTGACGCCCTGATCGCCGCAGGCATTGAGGCATCGATAATTACATCGCTGGGCACATGAAAATTTGTAATGCCCTTATCGGAATTGACCATAGCGAGCTCCGGCCTGCCGGCATAAACTGCCTGAATATCAGCTTCGATCTCTCTTCTTTTTCCTTCGGGGAGATCCGATATTCTGGCATATACATTCCCGATACCATTGTTCGGATTTACACCTATTTCATCGAAAGTAACCCGATGTTTTTTGAAAACATCTTTGTAATAGACCTTCACCGCCTTTCCAAACATGATCGGATCCGAAACTTTCATCATAGTCGCTTTGAGGTGAAGCGAAAGCAGCACTCCCCGATCTTTTGCATCTTGAATTTCCCTTTCGAAAAAAGCGGTCAGTGCAGCATTGCTCATCACAGCAGCGTCGATTACTTCCCCGGCCAAAAGAGGGAACGCCGGCTTAAGCGTCTTTGTTTTCCCATCGCTGCTTTTCAATACAATCTCTGCCGAAGTGGCCTCCGGAACCACAACCGATTTTTCACTCCCGTAAAAGTCACCTTCCGTCATATGAGCGACGTGCGATTTGGAATCCGGTCTCCATGCGCCCATCGTATGCGGGTGTGCCTTTGCGTAGGCCTTGACGGCATCTGCAACCCGGCGGTCCGAATTGCCTTCCCGGAGCACCGGATTTACGGCGCTGCCCAACACGCTCGCATACCTGTTTCTTATTTCAATTTCCTCTTCGCCGGACGGGGCTGCCGGAAAATCCGGGACAGCATATCCTTTATCCTGAAGCTCCCTGATGGCTGCGATCAATTGCGGAACGGAAGCGCTGATGTTGGGAAGCTTAATAATATTTGCTTCCGGTGTTTTCGCCAATTCACCCAAAATCGCAAGGGCATCTTCCTTTTTCTGGTCTTCGCTCAGGTATTCGGGAAAATGAGCCAAAATCCTCCCGGACAGTGAAATATCTTTTGTCTCAACAACAATACCTGCAAATTTTGTAAATGCCTGCAAGATGGGTAAAAATGAATATGTCGCTAAGGCCGGTGCTTCGTCTGTAATGGTGTAGATTATTTTCGACTTGTCGATGCTCATTTATATAGATTTTGTATGATAAAAAGTAGTGGTCAAAAGTAGCTAATTTCGCGAGTTTTAAAAATTCAAATAATTAATTCCGGTTTGAATTCTACGGATCCGGGCACTTAAACTGAAAAATTCGCAATTTTTCCTGCCCGGCAGCTAAGCTGGCACCCATCGGACCCACCCCATGAATATCAATATCGCATACAAAACCTGAGCGATTGTTCTATTTTATCCGAAAAATTCATAGAATTTTGGCGGGTGGAAATAAATAATTCCGGTTAAATGAAAAAGGGCCCTGGAGCCCTTAATCAAAACCAAAACAACCAACTATAGAAAATCATTTGTTCTCGGCGGAATACTGCGCTACTTCCATCCCCAACTTTTTCCAGGTACTAAAACCGCCGCCGAGATTATATACGTTTTCAAATCCGTTATTCTCAAGGATCATGGTAGCCAGGTATCCCCGCAATCCTTTTGCACAGTAAAGGATTGTCGGTTTTTGTTTATCGAGTGCATCAAGGTTTTCCCTTAACTGGTCCAGTTCGATGTTTACGGACGACTTGATAAATCCTTCTTTCTCCAACTCTACCGGAGCGCGCACATCTACAATCTGATGGTCGTTTTTATTTTCACTTCGAATAATGTTGTAAAGATCGTCGGCAGTGATTTCACCGAAACTGTTTTTGTCTTTATTGCCTGAGACAAAACCGGCTACAACAACAGGATCTTTTGCCGGTGAAAAGGGTGGTGCGTACGCTAAATCCAGATTGGGAAGATCATCAACCGTCAATTTACCAAGTATGGCCGTACTGATCACATCGATCCGCTTATCCACCCCTTTTTCTCCAAATATCTCGGCTCCAAGTACCTCCCTGGTGTTGGAATTATAGTATATTTCCAATAGCATGTCCTTCGGGTCGGGATAGAAGCCGGGTGTTGCGGGCGCGATGATGAAGGTAGATTCAAAATCCTGGTTCATCATCTTCAGAGCCCGTGGGTTCAATCCCGTTCTGGCCAAAGTATGATCAAATACCTTTACGATGGCAGTTCGATAGGCTCCTTTGAAGTGTTCTTCTCCTCCGGCCGCATTCGCTCCGGCCGCCCTTCCTCCTTTGTTGGCATGGGTTCCCATCGGGAAATAATCATGTTCGCCGGTTTGAATATTCATGATGCTGGCACAGTCGCCAGCAGCATAAATATCCTTAAGACTGGTCTCCATCTTGGCATTCACCTTAACGGCACCATTCCTGATCGTTTCAGCTCCTTTCGAAGCTAGCATACTTGTATTCGGTCTGCCTCCAATTCCCATGAGCAAATAATCGCTCGGAACTACCGCTCCATTGCTCAGCTTAACCCCTACAATATGCCCGTCATCCACTATTAACTCGTCAATGGTTGTATTTGTAAAAACTTCAATGCTATTGCTTTTCAATACACTTTCAGCCAGGTTGCCAAATTTGCTGTCCCATGGCGAAAGCACGGTCGGAGCAAGCTCGACGATGGTGACCTTCTTCCCGATTTTGTTCAGGTTTTCGGCAACTTCCACACCGATCAGACCCGCGCCAAGCACCGTGATGTTTTGTTTTTCAGCAAGCACTTTGTCCGATACGATTTTATCATATTCTTCGATGGTCCTGCAGTTGGTCCAGTTTTCAGCAAGCTCCAGGTTCTTAATCGGGGGTATGAACGGAGATGCTCCGGCAGCATAAATGAGTTTGGTATATTTATATGCTCCTTTAGATGTTATAATCTTGTGTTCATCAGGCAAAATATCGACAACAGGTTCATTTAAATGAACATCAATATTGAATCGGTCCCTCAGTAATTCCGGCTTCACCACCAGAAGTTTCTCACGATTTTTAATTTTTCCCGACAGAGAATACGGAATGCCGCACGTGGCATAGCTAATGTACTCTGTTTTTTCAAAAAGAAGGATTTTTGCATGTTCATTTACCCTTCTCGCTTTTGCGGCGGCAGATGGTCCGGCCGAAAGCCCGCCTACAATAACAATCGTTTCTTCCATGTGAAAATATCTCCTGATTCAAATTTCAATACAAAATTATAGGATAGGTTTTTTACCAGTATGATAATTGTCACATTAGAAAGAAAATCATGATTTTTGTGCTTGAACCTGGATGTAATGCCGGGTTAAATGAGTGCTGCGGCTTTCAAAAGCAATCGCAGACATCCGAAAAAATACGGAAATATTACAACTCAAAGTAAATTCGTGGAAAAAAGGACAACGATTTATTGAGAACAAAATGACGCCGGAAATAAAAGCCTCAAAGTACTTGAAGACGTCCGCCTCGCTCGGGCCATCAACGATTAAACGCCTATGGAATGAATTGGCTTACCGGTAAAACCTTGGCCCTGCCCCATTGCAACTTAATAGGGGTATAAACCAGGGATAAAACATGATTAAAATGCATACATCTCATCAATCAGCCCGCTGAAGTGGCTGATGATTATTTGTCGCCTGATCTTCAGGGTTGGGGTCAATTCGCCAAGATTCATACTAAAATCATGGGGAAGCAACTTGAATTTCTTTACCTTTTCAAAATTTGCCAGACTGTGCTGCAATTGATCCAGTTTTTCCTCATAAAACTTATGAATATGGGTTTTCCTGAGCAATTCTTCTATGGAATGATACGTCAGATTCAAAGAATGGGCGTATTCTTTGAGCGCTTCCACATTTGGCACCAGCAATGCCGAAACAAAAGGCCGGTCATCCCCAATTAAAATTGCATTTTCTATGAAACTATCATTGGTAAGAATGGACTCGATCTGCTGAGGCGCCACATATTTTCCACCGGAGGTTTTCATCAGGTCCTTAATGCGGTCTGTAATTGTAATATGTCCTTTTTCATCCATCCTGCCGGCATCTCCGGTTTTAAGCCAGCCATCCTTCATCACTTCGGCTGTTTCGCCCGGTTTTTTATAATAGCCCTTCATGACGGTCTTCCCCTTTACAAGAATTTCCTCATGCGCTCCAATCTTCACCTCAACACCGGGCATGGACAATCCCACAGTTCCAAATTCAAAGTTCTCGTCGGGAAACACCGATACGGTAGCAGTTGTCTCCGTAAGTCCGTAGCCGATGAGCAACGGCATTCCGACAACGTGAAAAAACTCGGTGATCTCTCCGGACAATGGCGCCCCTGCACAAGGCATCATCCGCAATTTCCCGCCAAAGACTTTCCGTATTTTTTTGAATATCAGGGCATCATAAAAACCATATGAAAATCCCAAACGCACAGGGATCCTCGCTCCTTTCCTCTGAAGACGTACCAAGCGTTTCCCTACTTTTATCGCATTCCGGAATAATTTCCGCTTCGTTTTCGAACCTTTTTCAACTTTAGCCAGAATGGTATGATACGCCTTCTGATAAAGTCTGGGGACCGAGCACATAACTGTCGGCCGAACTTCCCTCAAAGCATTCAGAATATCCTTGGGATCTCCTAAATAGGAATTTCGCATGCCTTTATAGAGTATGTAAAGCGACCAGCATCGCTCGAATACATGACTGAGCGGAAGGAAACAGAGCGAATGGTCCGTACGGTCCATTTTCAATCTCATATCATGAATTCTGAAAGCTTCGCTGAAATTATCATGCGTGAGCATCACGCCCTTTGGCTCTCCGGTCGTCCCCGAAGTATAAATGATCGTTGCAAGATCGTCTCCGGTAATCTCCTTTAACCGCTGCTCTGCAAATTGCTCGTCTTCTTCATTCGAAAGATTCAGAAGATCATCGAAGTACATGCTCGCGTCGCCGGAGATATTCACATCTCTTTCAAGGGCGATTATTTTTTCAACAGTAGAAGAAGCGTCCGCATAAATTTCCAAAGCGCGTCGATACTGCTCCTCATCGCCAACAAAAATTATCTTGATTTCCGCTTCATCCATGATGTATTTGGCCTGTTTCGCAGTATTGGTGGCATAAATGGGAACCGTTACCGCCCCGACGCCCATTATTCCGAGATCTGCAACCGACCACTCAACTTTGTTTTGGGAATATATGGCAATGTTGTCTTGCTTCCGCACCCCAAGACGGAGCAGCCCGGCCGACGTTTTTTTTATAAGTTGAGCGAGTTCATCCCAGGTATAGCTCTGCCAGCCTGTAGATCCATTGTGCCTGAAGCGTACCGCCTCATCGCTTCCATGAGCTCCGATACGCTTTATGATGCGCTCGATGATATTACTTTCCACAACAACCGGATTAAATGAAATCGCAAAATAACAGAATAATTTTCATACGCGTGTATCCATTCCGATTAAAATGAAACCGGTAGGACCGGAGCAAATTCAGGACACACACGAGCATAATTATATTGCTCAGTGTGTCAGCGATCTAAAAAAATATACACGGATGAAATATTTTTAAACATTCACCTGTAAAAAATTCGACTTGCGTTTCTAATTTGCTTATTTGGCTTAAAAACTCAAATCGATGCATAGAATTAAAACGATCGCATTTGATGCGGACGATACCCTGTGGGTAAATGAACCTCATTTTCAGGATGTGGAAGCCCGGTTCTGTGAAATCATGGAAGATTACCTGTCGCAGCACCACGTTTCCCAGGAGCTTTTTAAAACGGAAATGAGTAATCTTGCCCTCTACGGGTTTGGGGTAAAAAGTTTTATGCTGTCCATGATCGAGACTTCCATTAGAATTTCCGATGGAACGATCGGTCTTAAGGCGATAGAACGGATCCTCACACTCGGCAAGGAATTGCTTGATAAACCCATTGAGCTGCTCGAAGGTGTAACGGAAGTTTTGAATAAATTGTACAGCCACTATAAGCTGGTTGTAGCCACCAAAGGGGACCTGCTCGATCAGGAACGCAAACTCGAAAAGTCAAAACTCGGCCGTTTTTTTCATCACGTGGAAATTATGTCCGATAAAAAAGAATCCGACTACCTGAAGTTGATAAAACGCCTCGATATCGAACCCGAATCATTTCTTATGATCGGAAATTCAATTAAGTCGGATATAATTCCAGTGCTAAATATCGGAGGTACTGCGATTCACGTGCCGTTTCACACCACCTGGGCGCATGAACACGTAGAGCACGAGATAAAACATGAGCATTTTGTCGCAATCGATAAAATTACTGAATTGTTGCCTATTTTAAACCTATGCTAACATCAAATAAAATTCTTTACTATTATTGTATCAACGAATAAATGTTTTCTTCAACCATATTTTATCTAAAATGAAATATTACAATCAATTTTTAAAAGCTACACTGACTGTCATAATTTTTATAACCCTGTTTGCCCCGGATGCGCAGGCACAATCCAACTGGGAAGTCGGCTTCAGGTTCGGGCAACCAAATGCCGCCATCGATGCCACCATACCTTTGGCAACAACGCCAAGGTTGCACCCAGCCATTTATCTGGACGACTTTGGCCTCGCCGCTTACTTCGACTGGTTGTTCGCGCTCGAGGGCGGACCGACAGGGCTGAAGTTTTACCCGGGCGTGGGTCCGGAATTCTGGTTCGAAGGAGATTTTAATTTTGATATTGCCGGCAATTTTGGAGCCGAATACTCATTTGATTTTCCACTGACCGTAGGATTTGACTGGAGGCCGGGATTCCGCGTGACAGACAGTTTTAATTTTGATGGGGCCCGGTGGGGATTTTCAGCAAGATTCAGATTTGGAGAAGGAGTCCGGTTCAGAAAAGAATAATCTTTCCCTTTGTATTACATCAAAAGAATTAAACGCAAAAGGCCGATTCAAAAGCCTAAAATCGAATTATTTTTGCGCATATTCCACGCTGTATAATCTCCGTGCCGGATCGATCTGCCGACGGCAGGTGGAAACCGGGATAATTCATGAGCTTTTAAGAAAGCCGCTTCGGAGATTTTTACGCTTGCTGATATATCGAATAAATCAAAAATCGGATTAACTATGAATTCTACAATCAAAATTTTAAGTGCCTTCATCCTTTTATCCTTCACAACAATTTTCAATTCCAGGGCTCAATCGGCTTTTGAGATTGGTTTACGCGCCGGTGAACACGTCGCCCTGGACGCGACGTTCCCTCTTTCCAAAGCTCCGAGATTCCATCCAAGCATTTATTTTACCAATGATATTGCTATTGGCACATACCTGGATTGGTTATTCTCTTTGGAAGGCGGCCCCCAAGGCTTGAAATTCTACCCCGGAGTAGGGCCTGATTTCTTCTTCGGCGACAACTTTAATGTAGGGATAGCGGGTAATTTTGGTGTTGAATATTCCTTTGATTTTCCTTTAACCATTGGGTTTGATTACAGGCCCGGGTTTATGATCACGGATGGATTCAAAAGCTACACAAATAATTGGGGATTTACGGCAAGATTCAGATTCGTGAAAGTCTGAGAGTTCGTCAGAATTCACCGATGCACAGGCGCTTCTTGCCGGAAGAGTACGCTTCATCCGATTTATACCCGATAAATCATTTTCTAAAGAATAATATATTCTGTAAAAGGATGAATCATAAACGAATACGCATCGGGATAACCCCGGTCATTACTTTTATTCATTCCTCAAATTTGAAGGAGAAAAAAATGAGTGCTACCATGTAAAAGGCTACTTTTTTGGGCATAAAAGTAATGATCGGCCCTTCGGGCGCCTGTCTTGCCACAAGCAGGAAAAATTCATAATTTGTCGGGTTAATCCCATTAAAAAGACGTATTTCATGCCGTTCATCGCGATCAGATTATATCTGTCCGACGGGTTCGGTCAATGATCCGGGTTAAATACCCGGCATGGATATGCCTTTTATGTTTCTGTAAACCGACAATGCGTATGAATCCGTCATTCCGGAAACAAAATCCTGCATGACCAAAAGAGCTTCATAAACACCTGATGAATTCTCAATTTCGTCCATGAGTTCTTCCGGAAAAAGTCTCATCAGGCTTGAATAATGCCAGCTCTGCTTTTGCCGTGTTTTTTTGTGGCTCAACACAGCCGGAAGAAACGTTTCGAGCAGTCCGTTTAAAACTTCAAAACCAGCAACCTCACGCTCTATTACCGGATTTGATTTATAGATTTTCCGTATCGATAGAGTTTGAATTTTTTTCAACACCCCGGAAGCCGGGATACAGTCCGTGAGCGCTTGATCAAATTTGCCGTCCAGAAGCTCGCCTTCCAATTCCATAAATTTTTCGACACATTGGTTGATCAGTTCCTGTATGGTCATGGCCCTGAGTACGCTGATTTTCTCTTTCTTGCTGGCAATGCGATTAAATTTCTCCTCATTGAAACTTCTGCCGATGATCCCGCTCAGCAATTCCCTGGTTTCTTCCAGGGAAACCAATCCGAGATTTGTGCCGTCCTCAAGATCGATTATGTTATAGCAAATATCATCTGCAGCTTCCACAAGAAAAGCCAAAGGATGCCTGCACCAGGAAGCATCATTTTCTCCCCCCACTTTTACCAGCTCCATCTCATTGGCCAGGGTGGTAAATACGACTTTGTTGGACTGGAGAAAACCATATTTCTTCTGACTTTTTCTTCCGCTCTCGTGAAATTCAATTTTGGATTCGCGCGGATATTTCGTGAATGCTCCCAGCGTAGCGAATGTCAGCTTTAACCCCTGAAAATTTTGCTTATTGACCAAGCGGAAGCCCTGGGCGTTTCCTTCAAAGTTTGTAAGGTCTTCCCATTCTTTTTCCGTAACGTGGGGCATGATCATATGCGCAATTGTTCCGTTTCTGAAGAATTGTGAAATCGCGCTTTCTCCGGCGTGGCCAAATGGCGGATTTCCCAGGTCATGCATCAACGAGGCGGTTGAAACGATGGTTCCAAAATCGGATGGAGTTATCCCGAGTTCTTGAATTTCCGGATATTTTGCTATTATCCGGCCTCCGGCAAGCTTGCCAAGAGACCGGCCCACGCTTGCCACCTCCAAACTGTGGGTTAACCTCGTATGTACGAAATCCTGCTTTGGCAATGGGAAAACCTGGGTTTTATCCTGAAGCATACGAAAGGGATGACTAAAAATGATCCGGTCGTAATCCTGCTCAAATTTATTCCTTTGACGATCGTGTATCTTTCCCTTTTCTCCGGGACGCCGGTCATTCAAAAGTTGAATCCAATTCATTAAATATACATTTGCGAATCTTTATAAAAACTTTGGTAAAGAAACCGAAAGTTGAACGGCAAACGAAAATCTTCACAATTTTTTTTATAAGCGTCTCAAATGGTATCCGCCATCGACATTGATTATTTCTCCGGTAGAATAGGGCAACAGCCGTTGGGCAATAGCCAGCACTGCCTTTCCAACGTCTTCCGGAAGTCCCCACCTCGCGATCGGAAGTCCTCCTCCCTCAATAAACGAATCATATTTTTGTTTTGAAGGAGCTGTCATCGAGGTTTTGATGATCCCGGGCCTGATTTCAAAGACGCTGATTCCATACTCCGCAAGGCGATCCGCATATAATTTAGTCATCATACTCACGGCGGATTTGGACAGGGCATATTCCGCCATATATGTCGATGAGGCATAGGATGTCAGGGAAGCGATATTCACTATTTGAGGAAAATACGAAAAATCATCTTTCTTCCGTTCCGCTATCATCCATTTGGCAATGCTTTGTGTGAGAAAATACGGGCCCTTTAAGTTTACATTCATCAGTTTATCCATGGATTCCTCCTTACCATCGAGCATATCGCCCCGTGTTTCTACCGAAACGCCGGCATTGTTGACTAAAAGATCCAGTCTTCCTGTATCTGATTTGCAAAATACCTCGATCTCTTTGCGGTCTTTTTGCCTGCCGATATCGGCCCGGACAAAACGAACCAAATCCACGACATCTTTCCCGGGTGGATGCAAATCTGCAATAATTACGTCAAAGCCACTGTGCAGGAGCGCTCTTACGATTCCCGATCCTATTCCCCGGGAACCGCCGGTGATGAGCGCCGAAGGTTTTAGTGCATTCATATTCAATATCCGAATCCTTTAAGTTTGTCTGATTTCTTCCTCCAGTCAGGCTCGACCCTGATAAATTGCTCCAGGAAAACTTTTTTACCAAAAAAAGTCTCCATGTCTTTCCTTGCTTGCATACCGACCTTTTTTATTCGCTCTCCTTTATGCCCCAGCAATATCGCCCGCTGGCTTTTTCGCTCCACATTTATAACGACCCGAATTCGGATGATCTTTTCATCTTCTTTAAAATCCGTGGTAACCACCTCGCAACTGTACGGCACCTCTTTTCGGTAGTTTAAAAACAGTTTTTCGCGGACTATTTCAGATACGAAAAAACGCTCAGGCTTATCGGTAAACTCATCTTTTGGGTAATATGGCGGATGTTCGGGTAACCTGTCCAGAATTAATTTGAACAGGTCGGATACACCTTCGCCGTTCAATGCCGAAATTTGAATGTTATGGTCTGTGGAGATGATTCCCTCCCAATAGCTCATTTTATCCACCGCCTGACTTCCCTTTGCCAGATCTATTTTATTGAGCACAAGTATTATCGGAATATCCGTAGATTGAAGGCGTTTGATGATTGCATCCTCCTCATACTTTTCATACAAATCGGTCACAAACAAAATGAGATCCGCATCTTCCATTGAGCTTCCTACGAATTTCATCATGGATTTGTGCAATTCGTACTCCGGATTCAAAATGCCGGGAGTATCCGAATACACGACCTGGAAATCATCGCCGCTCAGGATGCCCATGATGCGATGACGTGTCGTCTGAGCCTTTGAGGTAATGATTGATAATTTATCCCCGACGAGCCGGTTCATTAAGGTTGATTTCCCGACATTGGGCTTCCCGATTATACTTACAAATCCGGCTTTGTGTGCCATAAACTTTATTTTCCGCTAAAATAAAGGAAAAGTAGCCAGATTCTCAACAATGAGAAAATCCGTAGGCTCTAAAAATCCGGTTCATATATGATCCGCATAAAAAAACTCAATCGCTCCTGTGTTCTATCCGCAGGAATTCCGGTGACGATCCCTAGTAATAAATGTTCATTGATATCGACTCTGGCCTGCGGCCTGAAAACACCGCTGTATTGCTCTCCGAAGAAATACTGGTTGTACTCCACTCCCAGAAAATTTCCGGTACCCGGAACCATATAGTGAAAATTGAGATGCATTTCATATTCAAATTCCCAGTCGCCCGGCTTAAAATGATATTCAAGCCGCGGCCCCGTGTATATGAGGCTGTGCCAATGATCCCCCCAGCGTTTTGCGGCCACTAAGAACGGATTGAACAGGTTTCCTTCAAACAATCCCTGATCTTCTACCTGTTTGAGTGGATAAAACAGCAATTCATTTATATAGCCGAGCGCCATCGAGGTTTTGCATTGCTGGTTTACGTAGAATGACCACTGCGCAGCTGTTTTGATGGATTCGATTCTATTGTCCGGTTTGTTATCGTCTCCACCCGCATGATACAGAAAAACCGGCACCTCAATTTCCAGCCCCAGGCGATCGATAACGGCAAATTCATACTCAATCAGAAATTCGTATTCATCAAAGGCATCAAAGTCGGTGAGTCCGTAACCGACATTCCACTCCCTTTCACCTTTTCTGGCGCCAAGGTCTCTTATCAGGTCGATATACAGCGGTTCGGCGTGCAAGACTTTATCGGGCTCCAGCGCATCTTCATTTTTGGCAATCCGGAGTGAATCTCGTTCACGATTGGAATAATTTTGTGCATGTAAAAGGCTGAAAAAGTGGCTGATCGCGAAAATCAGGAGCAGTCTGGTCATAAATCTTAAGAACATACATTGCAATTTAATTAATTCTTCCTACATTTGCAGTCCAATTACATCGCGGGGTGGAGCAGTTGGTAGCTCGTCGGGCTCATAACCCGAAGGTCGTAGGTTCAAGTCCTACCCCCGCTACTAAGCTTCACAAAAAAGCCCTCAGAATTGATTTCTGAGGGCTTTTTTGATTTCTTTCCGGACAAAAAACGGATCAATCGGGATTTCTGGGGGATTTCAAAAATCAGGCATAAATATTTTTCCAAGTACTGAATAAAAAGTGTCATTTCGAACTTGTGAGAAATCCGGTTCAATCAACACCAGGCCGCCACTAATCAGCCAGATCTCTCCGGACGTCGAGATGACAAGATAGGAGCCTACCGATGACTTGTTTTTATAATAATATGTAAATCAAATAAATACACAAGAATGCGTCATTCAAATTTGTGCGTTTTGAATAAAAAGTTAGGTATCGAGATGACAAGGCAGGAAATAACATAAATGGCGTTTTTAATTTTACTGAACACGATTTTGATCGTCTCGCCCGGACTGCTTCTCAAGAGGCGGTGTTGCCCTGTGTTTAGCTCTGAGTGTCCTGGCATACAGATGATCAAAAACATTTCTGTGGACCGGCTGGTTTTCCTTTGTCAGATACTTTTATGACCTATGGTAGAATTCCTTACTTTTCTGATGATCTTGCTAATA
>JAKSDO010000138.1 GCA_022360055.1 Cytophagales bacterium
ATATAATCATGCTCGTGTGTGTCTTGAATTTGCTCCGGTCTTACCGGTTTCGTCAATATGTTATTTTGAAGGCAGCTTGATAAGTTGCCTTTTTTATGCTTTGGAATTGAATTTACTTCGGTTAACAAAAAACGGAATTTATTGCCCGCCGGGTGATTTTTATATTGATGCCTCAGGAAAGGTTGACAGAAATATCGTCACGCACGCCCATTCGGATCATGCCCGCCCCGGTCACAAATCATATCTTACTCATGAACGTTCTTTCAAGTTATTGAAATGCCGGCTGGGTAACAAAACAAATGTGGAATCCGTCGGATACCGTAAGGAGATATCTATTCGTGGAGTTAAGGTTAGTCTGCATCCTGCAGGCCACATTTTTGGATCATCACAGGTCAAGGTAGAATACAAGGGCGAATCATGGGTAGTTTCCGGAGATTACAAATTGGAGAACGATAATTTGTGTGCTCCTTTTGAGCCGGTAAAATGTAATACTTTTATTACGGAATGTACCTTCGGGCTGCCCGTGTATCACTGGCCCGATCAATACTTGGTGTATGAGCAGATAAATTCATGGTGGAGGCGCAATAAATCAGAAGGAATCACATCCTTATTGTTTGGATATTCACTGGGTAAATCTCAGCGCATTATAAAAAATATCGATCATACGATCGGGCCGGTTTATGTGCATAGATCTGTTGGAGAAATGAATGATGCAATAAGGGATTCCGGTGGTGTATTACCGCGTACCCTTGTGCTTGATGATCAAACAGATATTGAAAAGACCAGGGGAAATTTGATTATAGCTCCACCGTCAATTACCTCGGGCAGATTGTTGCGAGGTGTAGGGCCAATCTCAACGGCAATGGCCTCGGGTTGGAGCCAAACCGGAAGGAACTTTGGTCATGCGGAGAGGGGTTTCATTCTTTCCGATCACGCAGATTGGGAGGGGCTGTTAAGGGCAATAAATGATACCCGAGCCGAAAAAATTATTACTACACATGGATATACAGCGGAACTTTCCAGATATTTAAACGAACAAAATATTTATTCGATTGAAATCGAACAAATGCAAAATAAACCTTTCGGAATCGTGTGAATCCTTTTGGCCCAATGGATAATCAAAATCAGGAAATCTTATTTGGCGCGATCGCGGACCTTCAATACTGTGATGCCGATCCGGAAATAAACAGGTATTTTCGGAACGCACCAAAAAAGCTCAGCAAGGCAATTCGGGAATTCAATAAACACAATTTGGCATTCACCGTAAATCTTGGAGATACCATCGACAGGAATTGGGAGAGCTTTGATGTAATTTTACCTCATTTCGAAAGGTGTGATAGCAAAGTTTATCACGTGCTCGGGAATCATGATTATGAAGTTAAAGATGAATTCAAAGCAGAAGTACATACCAGAATCGGGACATCGAAATATTTTGATTTTGCGATAGATAACTGGCAATTCCTTATCCTCGACGGCAATGAAATGAGCACCTACGCAAATCCTAAGGGGTCGGAAAACTATTTGATAGCGGAAAATTTCCTGGCCGAAAACAAAGTGAATTCAAATTTTTGGAATGGTGGAATCGGGAAGGAGCAGTTAAACTGGCTGAAAGAAAAACTCGAATATGCTTCAAAAAGTAACCGAACGGTGATCATTTTTTGTCATTTTCCGATTTTTCCCGCTCATAAGCATAATCTGTTAAACGATTGGGAAGTGCTTCAATTGATTGGAGATTACAATTGTGTAAAGGCCTGGATCTGCGGGCACAATCATGACGGGAACTACGGGAGGTATGCGCATATACACTTTATAAATTTAAAAGGGATTGTGGATACGGAAAACGAAACCGCATTTTCTGTTTTCAGGCTGTCCCCGGAAAAGATCGAAATACTTGGATTTGGGAGTGAAATATCTGCAAAATTGATTCTTTGAGGAGGATTTGGTGATTCTTGTCCGCAGATGTGATTATTGGTTCGATTGTTGTTTACTATTTCCTGTGATTTCAATTATTTTAAACTGTTTAATATGAGGTTTTTGAAAACAATTATTCCGGTCATTTTATTGCTTGGGTTCAGTTCTTCATGCAAAACGTTGATGTCTTATGTGAACGTAGTAAAATGTGATTTCCGGATGAAATCAATTACGGAAACAAAGCTGGCCGGAATGAACATACAGCATGTAAAGTCCTTTTCGGATCTTGATCTTTTTCAGGCCGGGAATCTTACAAAGGCGTATCTTTCCAAAGATATTCCGCTTGAATTTTTGCTGAACCTCGAGGGGAAAAACCCCAATACGGCAGAAGCGACCATGGCCAGCTTCGACTGGATTTTGCTGATTGATGATATTCAGATGGTTTCCGGGACCAACGAGCAGGAATACCGGATTCCTGCCAATGGCGGTACACGGACGATCCCGCTGAAAATTTCAGTAAACTTATTGGATGTGTTGAATAATGAGACGAAAGATGCCCTGCTCAATTTTGGATTTAATCTTGCGGATGCCGGAGATAAACCGACAAGGGTTGGGCTGAAATTAAAACCTACCCTCAATGTGGGAGGAATACCCATCACCTATCCGGGATACATAAACCTCGGTACCGAATTCGGGGTTCAGGAATGACCGTTTAATAGGCCTTCGTATAATTTCTGCCGGACTTATTTCGTCTATACCTGTTTGTTTGCCCTGTGCCGGGCAATCCTCTTAAACTCCGAATTTCAAATAAATTCCGATTGTCAACGAACCCAATTTACTCACGGGAATTTTGTGAAATTGGTTCGAGGTCGTCAATCTCAGCACTTGGCGCGTCCGGCAGGTTTGCGTATTTTGTAAAAATATTAATTTTCTGAAAGGCATTGAATGTGAAACTGAAGACACTCGAAATAGATATTGACTTTTTTTCATCTCTGTTGTTTTTGTTCTTTATCCAGCAGATAACCCTCCTGATCGAATCCATTTATATGCTGAATCTGCTAAACACCCGGATGGATATGAAGGCCCTTGGCCTATTGCTTTTGGCATTACCCGTTTTTTTATTTTCGATTCAAAACAACAAATTCACATATATTTCTCTGGTAGGTTTAATGTTGGTTTGCATGACGCTCAGTCCATTGCTGTCAACTGCATCTCGAATTTTTTCTGCCGGAATTGGCGCAGGTACGTTTCTGCTTTATTTAGGGCTGCATCTTTCGAATAAGGGCTCTTCAAAAGTTGATTGGGGACAAAGTGCGGCATGGGCTACCCTTGTGTCTATTCTTTCCCGACATGTTGGCGGCAGCCTCGACATTTCCATTACCGGAAATTCTAAGATCATCGGATGGATGCTCGTCATTATCGCCGCATTATTGTTTTATTTTACAGTCAAAGATTATCGGGAGCCCGATCCGATCGCACACAAGAAAAGAGAAGAAAGGCCGCCATACTATACTTGGTTTAGTGTTTTAGGGCTGGCGGGTTCGATCCTTTTCATATACTTTGCTCTGTCGAGTCCAGGAGTTATTGCCCGTTGGACCGAGGGCGATCACAATACCATTCGGTTTGTTCCGGCAGTTTCAATTTTAATTTTTATTCATCTGAGTAGATACTTTCGTTCTTCGCATACAAAACCCAGATTATCAATTGCTTTGTGGAATGTTCTTTTCGTCGGTTTTTTTATCTGGAATATTTTATTGCACCGGGTGACATTTCCATCACTTGAGAACTTAAATCCGGTAACTGTAGGACAAGAGGGCCTATTTGATAAGGTCATATGCTACACGGCGCTGGTGTTGTCGCCGGTGGTGTTTGTAAATATTTCTTTATTTGCGCACAGCATTAAGTTTGTAAAGACCTCAAAATTGGCAACCCCGTTTTTAGGAGGTGTTCTCATGATGATCCTGTGTATCTTCGTGCTTATTTTCACCAATACCTGGGGATATGTCGGAACGATTGGCAGAATTTTTAGAAATCAGTTCCATCTGCCATTTGCTTTGGCAGGATTGATGATGATTCTTCCGTACTTTTTTACGGATCCCTGTAACGAGAAAAAGACCACCCGATTTAAATTAAACTTGGGCTGGGTACTTTCGCTGGTTTTGTTCACCACGTTAAGCGCTTTGATTTTTCTGAAAAGGAATAAAATGGTGAGCACCGGTCAAGCGCATTTCAATCGGCTTACACTCATGACCTACAATATTCAACAAGGAGTCGATCTCTTCGGCGCCAAAAATTTTGACGGGCAACTGGCGAAGATTCGCGAGGTAGATCCGGATATTTTGTGTTTGCAGGAAAGCGATGCAAGCAGGATTTCAGGAGGGAATAGCGACGTTGTCCGATACTTTTCCGAAAAGCTCGGGTACTATTCCTATTATGGCCCCAAAACAGTTACCGGGACCTATGGAACCGCTATCTTATCCAAGTTTCCACTTGAAAATTGCCGTACGGTATTTACCTACAGTTCAAAGGACGAGATCGGAACGGCCATTGCAGAGATCGCCATCAGGGATCTGAAAATACAAATTATAAACAGCCATCCTGCAGGAAATGAGACATCCAGAGCGGAGCATATTCACATGGTAATATCCGAGGCTCGACAAAACGAGTATGTAATTGCCATGGGAGATTATAATTTCAGACAGGATAGCCCATATTACAAAAAAATCACAAAGTTTTTAAATGATGCGTGGCTGCGGGTTTATCCGGATGCAATTGGGCAAATCGATACGAATAAAATAGATCCGTCGATCATGAGGCGTAAACAATCAAGTGGCAAGTTACTCAATGGCGGTAAAATTGATATGAAAACACGGATAGACCATATTTTTATTTCGGACAAATTTGAAGTTTTGGAGGCTCATTATTTACCGGCTCCTGAATCGCAAACGGATCATCCCTTACATTGGGCAGTGGTTCGATTTTTTCAATAGACCGGCCTCTTTTTAATTTCTCTCTTACGGTACAATACGGTTCGTACTGTTTTTGCCAACTGCTCTAATCCCTCATTAATGGCATTTTGATCCTCTGCTAAAAGTATATCCCGGAAATGAATGTTTTTCTTCTCGCTCAAATACTTCGGTAACTCACTGCAATACCTGTTCTTTTTTTGTACTTAGCATTGATCTCTTCAATTCCGATTTTGTCGGCTCTTACGTCCGCCTGACCGGATTTTCAGTTGTCTTATTCCGGTGATTGAATTTGGCGATATTGGCCGATTATTAGTATGTCATTGAGGCAGCAATCTCCGGTTCATTGCCGGAAAGAAACTTGGTCTGACCCGAGAGTGAAGCCATAGAGCCGCAAATTTTTTGAGCGTGGCGATGGCGCACTTCCGCTAATTAAAATTCATCAGAGTCGGCTAATCCGAATTTTTAGCGATTTTGAAATATTGATTGAGTGATATTTCAAGAATAGGCTAAGAATAGGAGTTTTTTCGCAATTATTTACTGGTAATTTGTTAAAATTCTCAAGAAAACATCGTTATTATTGTTAATTGAATATTTTGGAAATGTAATTTTACTAAACATTCTGTATGAAGAAGCATGAGGACCTCACAATTTTCCGGTTAGAAAAGTTCAGGGAAAAGCTAAGGGATAGTTTCTATCCCGAAAT
Organism: Cytophagales bacterium; assembly: GCA_022360055.1. Lineage (GTDB taxonomy): Bacteria > Bacteroidota > Bacteroidia > Cytophagales > Cyclobacteriaceae > JAAUQL01. Next base: position 5,584 of record JAKSDO010000138.1, read on the forward strand.
AATTTCACTGAAATCGGAGTATCATTGGTCGGCGGAACCTGTCCCATATGAAGAGGCAAAAAAACTGAGCTACGAACCTATTGATACGAATACCAAATGGGGCTCGACATTTGACTGTGCCTGGTTTCGGTTTGTTGGGAAGGTGCCGGAACGTTGGAAGGGAGAAGAAGTTGTGGCGCTTATCGATGTCGGAGGTGAAGGCTGTATTTTTGATGAGAAAGGAACCCCTGTAAAGGGATTGACCAATAAGAAGCTTGGCTGGACCCTTGAACCGTCGGTAATTAAAAAACGATTTTATCTTTTCGAAAAAGCCAAAGGGGGAGAAAAAGTTGAATTGATGGTAGATGCAGGGGCGAATAATATTCTTGGCGTTGAAAATGTACTGACGTACGAGTCGTTGGAAGATGGGGTGTTTAATCAGGCTGATCTTGCATTATTCAGCCGGAAAGGTTACGAATTATATATTGATTTCGATATTCTTTTTCAAATTGTCGAAGAACTTGAACCCTACTCCAGACATCGCAAGGTACTCCTCTATATCCTCAATGAAGTGGTAAATAATTATGGAGATGGCTGTGATGAAGAGATCCAAAAATGCATCGATTTGCTCGAACCGGAATTTGCCAAGCCGGCAAATGCCAGTAGCCTGAATGCCATAGCCATCGGTCATGCGCACATCGACATTGCCTGGTTGTGGCCTTTGAGAGAAACGGTGCGGAAAGCAGGCCGGACTTTCTCTACCGCCTTGTACCTAATGGACCGGTATTCTGATTATAAATTTGGCGCTAGTCAGCCGCACCTGTACCGGATGGTAAAAGACGCCTATCCCCGACTTTTCGAAAGGATTAAAAAGGCTGTGAAAGAAGGCCGTTGGGAATGTCAGGGAGGTATGTATGTGGAAGCAGATTGCAATCTCCCCGGAGGTGAGTCTTTGGTGCGCCAGTTTTGGTATGGCAAGAAATTCTTCAAAGAGCATTTTAACATCGAGGTAGATAATCTCTGGTTGCCGGATGTATTCGGATATTCGGCCGCATTACCCCAATTAATGCGTAAGTCAGACGTTCAGTACTTCATGACACAGAAGATCTCCTGGAATCAGTTCAATAAATTTCCTCATCATACATTTATGTGGGAAGGGATTGATGGTTCGGAGGTATTTACTCATTTTCTCACGCCAAATAATTATCGATCTGATTGTGGAGCCAGGGATTTAAAAAACCTGGAGCGCTTGAATACAGATAGTGATCGAACGGAATACGCCTTGTTTTTGTACGGCGCAGGGGATGGCGGAGGCGGCCCGAGTGAGGAATTGATTCGCAAGCTCGAACGGGCGCGCGATATGGAGGATCTGCCAAAAGTAAAAATGGCTTTCGCCCGGGAATATTTTGAAAAATCTGCGAGATACAACAGGGATCTTCAGCGGTGGGTAGGTGAACTTTACCTGGAACTTCATCGCGGAACGTTGACTACGCAGGCAATGATCAAAAAGATGAATCGAAAGCTGGAATTCTTATTCAGGAAACTTGAGAAATTGTATGTCTTGTATGCTCCGGAAGCCTACCCTCAAAACATGCTGGATGAATGCTGGCAAGAATTGTTGTTAAACCAGTTTCACGACATTATTCCGGGGACTTCCATTCAACGGGTAAACAACGAGTGTCTGGATCAGTATTATGATATAGAATCCAAGCTTTTAGGCCTTGAAAGAGAAGGGAGAACATTGCAACGGAGAAGCCGCAACTTCCCGTCCGGGGAAAACATCCTGGTTGTTGAAAATGACTTGAGCTGGGTTCGGAACGGGATTCTGAAAACCGACATTCAGGCTGAATTCTATGATGCGGACGGGAACGTTCTGCCATTACAGGTAACTGATGCGGGAGGGACAAATGTGCTTGTTAAGGATGTGCCTTCCATGGGATTTAAAGCAATTTCATACAAGAGGAAAGCGTCAAAAACTATTGAAAAAGCGGTGCTTGTCAATCCGATGGAAAGTGTATTTTACCAACTTGAAATTGATGAAAGGACGGGTGCAATTAAACGGCTGTTCGACAAGGAATTTCAGCGTGAGGTTTTTTCGCACGGGCAGCCGGGTAATCAGTTCAAATTATACGAAGATATTCCAAATTTATGGGATGCCTGGGATGTGGATGTATTTTATGAGGAGGTGAAACCGACAAGGCCTGAATTTAAAGGCATCGCTTCCTGTGAAACAGGAGAAGTATATACAAGCATGAAATTACTTTTTGAGGATCGCAATTGTGCGATTGAGCAATGGATAAGATTGTATCATCATTCCAGAAGGATTGATTTTGAAACCAGGGTAGATTGGCAGGAAAAGAATAAGATGTTGCGCGTGGAGTTTCCGGTTAACATCCGGTCGAGTACGGCTTCTTTTGAGATTCAATACGGACATGTCTTCCGAAACACGCATGAAAACACAGATTGGGACATAGCTCAATTTGAAGTAGTAGCTCACAAGTGGGCCGATATTTCGCAGCCAAACTATGGAGTAGGAATTATAAATGATTGCAAATACGGGCACAAGATCAAAGGGAATGTGATTAGTCTCAATTTACTTCGCTCTCCCAAAACACCGGATCCGGACTCGGACATGCACATGCATGAATTTAGGTATGCGCTTTATCCACATGCCGGAGATATGGTACAAAGTGACCTGATTCGGCAGGCCTATCAATTCAATATTCCGCTTGAAGGGATTCGGGTTGAGGCCCGGAATGGTCCCGGCAGAAATCACTGGTCATTTGTTGAGGTAAGTGAGGAAAATGTGGTTGTTGAAGTGATTAAAAAAGCTGAAAAACACGAAGGAGTATTGATCCGGGCGTACGAAGCAAAAGGTTGCGATGCAAAGGTTGATTTCAAATTTGGACGGCCGGTAAAACAGGCAAAGCTGGTAAACCTGATGGAAAGGGAGCTTGGAGAATTAAAGGTCACAAACGATGTCGTTTCGCTGGAATTCAACCCGTTTGAGATTCATAGCTTTGTGGTGAGCTGAAATTACGATTGCGATCCGGGTTCAACAGGTGACCGTCCTTGTTGAAAAACGACCGTAAACCTCAAATGGCAACTCATTTTATTGCAGCTTCTGCCGGTTGTTGGCCACGACCGGATAAAATAGCCGGCAGACTTTGCAATAGGTAGAATGATGCTGCCCCATATCAATCGGCTAAAACCTCCCGGGCCATTATATTCCATCCTTCGGGTCCAATAGCTGAAATTTTGATCAGATCTTGACACTCAATATTTACCCAACCGTTATCCGGCCTTTTTACAAGATATGGAAATTGAACTACCTCAAGCATTTCGAGATCATTCCGACTGTCCCCGATTCCAATGCTCTTTATTTCACTGCTTTTTTGTTTATAAAATTCGACCAGCATTTTTACAGCAGTACCTTTATTGCACCCGATTCCGGTAACGGTAATGTAGCGGCTGCCGGGTATGCATTGAAATCCCAGGAAATTCAATGTTTGTTCGAATCGCGTATAGACCGGTGATTCAAGGTTGGCATTGAAAATGGTTTCCGAAAAGTCTCTGGATTTGGCTTTACCGGCCGCTTCTAAAGATAATTCTGTGATTGATGCTATTTCTTCAATGGTTTGATTCCGGTAATATTTAAATGCAGTCGATGAATTTTCGGCTGAATTTTCAATTGCTGCTACTACGTCGTCGTATTTTTTGCCGAGGACAAGCGCTTTTTTCCCATGAATGATCTCTGTGCGGCTGTCTAATTCCGGGTTTATATGGTCAGGAAAGAAAATTCCACTGCCATTTTCAACAATCACAGGTTCGTTGAGTTCCAATTCTTTGAGATAGGATTCCTGTTCCGCCCACGTTTTTGATGAACAAAATATGATCGAGACACCGGCTTTTTTCAGTATGGCCACTGATTCTTTTACCTTGTCCGGAGAATAGGACTTCAGGTCAAGCATGGTGCCGTCAAGATCTGTAAAAAGCAGTTTTTTCAAAATGTTATTTTATGGCCAGTCTTCCCGGATCGGACCTCTTGATATCGGATTGTTTTAAATTGAGCCCTTCTACGGATTGTTTGTAATCTACATATTTAGTGACATCTCCGTGGATAAGATCTGCATACGGTTGATTGGCAAGCGCCGACTGGAATTTTCTGAGATCGGCAAACATAACCGCGGGATAGTAGGTGACCTTGTCCTTCATCGGAGTTTTTTTATCTTCCAGGAATCCACGATCGAAAAGGTCCTTCAGGATCTCTTTCTTAAGCCCTTCCGGAGCTACCGGAGATCTGTATAAAACTTCAAGTGCGGCAATACTCATATCTTTCACATGTTCGTCACCTTTTACTTCGTGTAAATGCGGATTCCTGGATTCTATCTGAAAAAGCTCAATACTTTCTTTCATGACTTGTGGTTCGATGGGTTTGGTAATGCCGCCAAACCGCTCCAGCATGCTTATAAAATGATAAGGCTCAATCGAATATCCCGATGAGAAATCCAACTGGGCGGCGAGGTCCATTGACATGGCGTGTTCTCCGGCATTGCCGGTTTTAATGATCTCCGTCCCAAAACCGATGTAATGGCTCAAAAGGCTGTTCAGGAATCTGTTGGTGTGCTCTGACGCCCGGCCTCTCTTGGCAAAGAACAGGGAGTTTTCCATGATTTTTGGTTTGGAGTGCCATGAAATGCGCACCATAGAGTACTTTGATTTTGCCATGTGAAATCCGGCGCTGTATTCCTGTACGTATTCATGTACGGATCCGGGGAAATAATTATCGGAATCGATAAATCCGACATATTTTTTACCGCTGATTACCGCAAGAAATGTTGCCAAAATCATTCCTTCGGCCTTTCCGCTTTTTATGACTCCTTTTTTGTCCAGTATCTTTTCATACCCGGCAGCTTTGCACGCTTCCGCCAGGACGGGATCTTTTTGGTGCAACACCAGCATGCGCTTGTTCATAAATGTCGCTAGACGTTCCAGTGCATTTTTTTCAATGCTGAATCGATCTATAGGATCTCTCGGACTATTCGAAATCACTATGATCAGGCAGTTGTGCGGAATTCCATAGAATACTCCTTCAATCAGTTTGATGCGTTCTTCCTTGACCGGTACAACGATCACCATCTGTTTTTGAATCTCCTGGAAAGATTCATAGGAAATTCTGGTCATGGTGCTTTCCAGCTTTTCGTCTTTGGTATTTCTCAATCCGGAATCCAGTTCATACACTTTTTGGGTGTCGTAAAACATAATCGGTCCGAATCGCTCTACTTCTCGTGGAATTTCTATTCGCATAACGCTAGATTCATAGTTGTTTCGAAATTAATGAAACGTCATTTAATTGCAAAATAGTTTAATGAGAAGTCTTGTTTAATGAGAATAGTTCATTAAAATTAACATTATTTTAACAAATTGATATTTATGCATTGCTTGCTGAAAAAATCTTCCGGAACGCGCTTTTCCGTGAGATACTCAAAAGAGAAAATAGCTGGGCAACATCGATTAATCGTCATAAAACCTTGATTTTGCCTCGGGCTCTCCGAATTACGCCGTTACCGGAATTCCGGAGAAGGTGCCGGGAAAATCGTGCCGAATGAGTTCCGGTCTTATTACTACGGACAGGGCGATGAAAGTGAACCGGGTTTTACCTGTCCGGATCCCGCGGGAAGAATAATACGGGGCTGTCCGATAACCCTGCGATAATGATTTCCCGGTGAAAACCATTAAGTATGAGCCAGAAGCCAAAATGAATACTACATTGATCACCATCTGTTTTCAGAGTATTCTTCACAAAAACCGATTTATTAGCCCTTTGGATGTTACTCTCTCCAAACAAAATCCCCGGTCTCCACCGACCAGTCGTTGCCGAAAAATCCGGCACATTCTACCCCGGAAATTCCGTTTTTGATCACACTGCTTTTTACGATGGTTACGTCTGGAAAGGTGGTGCCGTTCACAAGATAGTGGTTTGCAAAGCTGGCTTTCATGCCTTCAGCACCCGTGGCGCTGATGACACCTACGCTTGCTGTTTGGCTATCCGGACGAGGATAGATGAAGTAGGCTCCCCATTGCGGACCTTCCTTGGTCTTAGTGCCCAGGGTTAATATTCCGTCCGATACCTGCATCGGACATGCGTTCAGCAGATCTTTCCACGCTGCGTTATTTGAGCTGTTGCCATACAGAATTACATTTTGGTCCGGATACTTTTCCGGAGAAAAATCCGTGTCTTTAACCAGTTCTACATTTCCGTTTCCCCGATAGTAGAATTTCTCGGCGTCAAACAAGGCGCGATGATAGTACCATTCATTTTCGGTCTTTGATCCTTTCGAGGCAAATACCAGCACCATATTATTTCGGAATGCATCTTTGAAACCCCCATTTCTGTGAGGCCCCTTTTTGCTTGCGGAGGGTTTTTCGGAAATTTTCCACGAATTATCGCTCTTTGAAAGCGTCATGCTTGACGAATTATCGTCAACTTGTATCTCTTGCCCATCTACCATCAAAGAACCGGATTTATTGCCCATTTTATGAAGATCTACATTGAAGGTAGCCACATTACTTGTCGTGATGGCAGAGATGCTGTCTCTCCGGAAATTGAACGAGCTGATCTCAAACGGAATTTCCTGCTGATGGATTTCGATAAAGTGTGATTTTGAGGAGATGCCGGGTGAGGCCGTATAAAATTCAATCCTGTCAATTTCGTCGGAGGCCTTTATGCTCCTGAACTTGAAGAAATCAAATATCGGCGGCCAGTCAACACTGTGATCGCCGTACCAATGAGATCCGTTCGGATATTCGTAATAGGTGAAATCGTTGTGAAAGCTTCCCAGGTTGGCGCGCATTTCTCTGGCGATAAATGTAGGCACGACCGTATCAACTTCTCCGTGAAGTATATAAACACCATAGTGGAGATAGTTTCTTTTCAGCTTCAGGGTGCGGCTGGGATTACCTGCCCTGCGCATGATTGAATCGAGCAAAATATCGCTTGGTTCGGTCAGCTTATTAGATGAAAGCATTTTTTCCGCTTGATGCCGGGTCATTCCAAACCGCTTGAGTTCATCGTCTGTCATCGTCTTTAACCGTCTGACAAAACTATCCCGATAGCCCAGTAAATCGGGATAACCTGCACAGGGAGCAATAGCCCCCCAACGGTCCGGATAAGTAGCGCCGAGGTACCAGGTGCCGTGACCGCCCATCGAATGTCCGGTCAGGTAGGTGCGTTGCGGATCGGTTTTGAGCAGGTTTTGAGCATGATCAAATACTTCCAGGGCATCGAGCCTTCCCCAGTCTTCCCAGGCGAAACCAAACGGTCTCCGATTTGTAGGAGCAACCAGGTGCCCCCAGTCTTTTTTCTTGTAGGCCCTGGCCTGGTTTACTGCTTCGACAGACGCTCCGTGAACGGAGAAAAACATGGCCGGATTTTCCAGATTCTTATTTGATGACGGAGCGATGCTGTAATACTGCACACTGCCATCGATGTTGCTGATGAAAGTCTGCTTGTGATGTTCATATTTTGATTTAACATTGAGTGTCAGTTCTTCCGTATGCAACAGCTTACCTCTTCTGTCTTTAAGCTCGAGGGTATAGGTGACTTTTTTGTCGTCGAGCACCGGAGGCACCGGAATTTGAAATGGAACTTTGCGCACGTTCATCGGCGAAATGAAAGGCATTTCGGTGGTCGCGGCGTTCCCGTTAATCTTGCAGGTGATACTCCCGCCTTTGAACCAGCTTTGATTTACATTCATAACACGTATGCCTCCAACCAGATTGTCCGTTTCTTCTTTGAGGAGGTCCGGCATTGTCATGTCCCTTTTGGTGAATGCAATGGATACGTACGGATCTAGAATGCGGGCGCGTATTCGCGGAAATCTTCCGCCCTGCAAGACAAACGTATTTTTACCTTTTTCCAGGCGAAGAGGTATCAGGCTATATCCAAAGTCATAGTGATCTCCCTCATGCGGAAATCCGTTGATCAGGATCGTGGTATGCCCCGAGGCTTCAAAAATTACATTTACGGCTTTTTCAGCATTATATTCAAGGTATAAATACCCTGACCGTAAGGCATTATCTTTGAATTCGTTTGTCTCGCCGACTTCAATGCGCTCCCAGGTAACAGGATTCTCATCGTCTATAAAAGCCCCTCCGTCTTTTATGTCGAGATTATCTTCCAGAAGAAATCTGGAAAACACCGGATTTTTAGGCGTCGAGCTGCTGTTGATACCGTACCTGCGAAGCTTCAATATCAAGCCTTCCTTAAAAACATGGATCACTTTCCCTTCTCGGATCTCTTCTACTTTCTCCTTCCCAAAATATTCAACAATATTTCCCTTCTTTTCCTGGGCCAAACCGATCGCGGATAAAAAAAATATCGCTAAACCAACGGAGTACTTAAAAATATGTATCTTCATTTCCTGATTTTTTTTGCTAAAAAAACAAGTATTGTGCAAAATTATATCCAAATTTCACTAAAAACCTCGCGGGTGAAATCCCAAATTTTTGCAGTGCACAAAATTACTTTTTCTCGCTAAATATTCATTGGGTTTTTTCAGAATTAGTATCGGTGGGCTTGCCCTTCCGGGCTGTATTCTATTTCAAGATCATTTGTTCGAATTTCAGCCAGTTTGGCCTTTAATTTTTTTTGAAAGTCCGCAACGATCCGGGCATATTCCGGATCCTGGGCCAGATTTGTGTACTGCTTCGGATCTTTTTTCATATCGAACAGCTCGATCCCGGCGGAAGCATCTTCATTGTATTGAATATATGCCCAATTTTCATTCCTCAATAAAAAGGTTTTTCCTCCCTGCGTAACCGAAAATGCCATAGCTCTGACTTTGTGATCGGGATTTTCGAGTGTTTCCACCAGGCTTTTGCCCTGTAGGTGCTCTGAATAGGGAAGTCCGGCCAATTCAGCAACTGTGGGGTAAAGGTCGATAAGTTCGACAAAAGAATTGCACACCGCAGGTTTTTTGCCCGGAACCTTGATGATCAGCGGTACTCTGGCAGATTCTTCATGCAGGCTTACCTTCATCCAAAATCTATGTTCTCCCAAGTGAAATCCATGATCAGATGTAAATATTACAACCGTATTGTCTTCCAGGCCTTCTTCTTTCAGTGTCCCGAGCACTTTGCCCACCTGGGCATCCATGTAGGCCACGGAAGCATAGTATGCAGCAATGGCTTTTTGCTCCTGTTCTTCATTCATCTTACCGTTCACACTCGTTACATAATTAATGCCTCTGGGTGGAATGTCTTCCCAATCCCCTTCTACTTTTTCGGGAACCGCTATATTTTTATGGGGATACGGATCAAAATAGGATTTTGGAGCAACGAATGGAACATGAGGTCGAACGAAACCTACGGCCAGAAAGAAAGTAGAATCTTTGTATTGCCGGATCAGTTCGCAAGCTTTTTGAGCGGTTTTGCCGTCCGAATGTACAAGATCATCTCCGTCAGCCTTCACTATTGTCATGACGTTACCCCCTTTAATCGGCAATGTGCCGTCCGGATTCCCCTGCACCAGTTCACCTTCTCCGGGAGCTTTCCATTCCGGCCCCTGACTATTATATCTTTCGGACCAGGAAGCCTCATCGTCCGTTCCATTCGATCCATTTTCAATATCGATCGGGACACCCATATGAAAGATTTTGCTCACTCGCGCTGCGCGATACCCATTGTCCTTGAAAAGTTGCGACCAGGTCTTTCGGTCGGGCCCGATATTTTCGCGACCGCTTACGTATCCATATGTGGTTGTAGCATTGGGATAATAACCAGACATGAATGAAGCTCTGGAAGGACCGCATACCGGATACTGGCAGTATGCCCTGGTATACAGGACCCCCTCCGACGCCAGTTTGTCGATATTGGGGGTTTGGCATACCTTGTTTTCATAGGCGGAAACGGCTGTAGTCGTAAGATCGTCGGAAATTATGAAAAGCACATTCATTTTCTTTTCCTGAGGATTGCACGCGTTCAAAATCAACGCGAATAGCGGTACAAAAATAACTCTCATCCCAAAAATCGATTTACCTGTTGAATGAAGTTTGCTGTATTTCAATTCAAAACTAGAACATAAATTTCATCCCGCAATCATTTATTTAAATAATCCCATACTCCTGCTCAAGAGCTGTGATGCACCAGGCTCCGTACTGTTGAGGAAGAAGTTGGATCCCCTTGATTAAAATCTTGAAGGCCGGAACTCCCCCGGGCAGATTCGGGGGACAACAATTGATTTTTTCCATAACCTGAAAAAGTAAGGCGAATGTTGACTATTTTTAAATAAACAAATCCACACACTTATGGCTGCCTTGAAAAACTATTTTATAGCATTTATCCTTTCATATTTTGTGGCTCATGGATACGGCCAATCTCCCGGCTCGTCTTTGAGTGTTACTGTTCTCGATGGAGAAAGAAATAAACCGACGCCGGTGCGGATAAGAATTACGGATTCGAATGGTCATGCGGCCGGTTTGCCCGCTGAAGTAATCTCAATTATGTACGGAAGGGATGATAAACCGGAGCGATACGGCTATCAGCCGGACAGTTCTTTTTATGCGGATGGTTTTTTTCACCTGGAATTGAGCCCCGGAACCTACCATATTCTACTTTCCAAAGGGGCAGAATATCTCGATCAGGCCCACGCGATCGATCTCAAGGAAGGAGAAAAAAGGGAAGTGAATTTCGAGATGCACCGATGGATGGATATGAACAAACTGGGTTGGTATTCTGCGGATGATCACATTCATATCCGGAGATCGCCGAGGGAAAATCCATTGATACTTAAGTGGGTAGAAGCGGAAGGTTTGAACGTAGGCGTCATGCTGCAGATGGGCGATTTCTGGACAACTTATTTTTCGCAATATGCTTTCGGCCAGGACGGAGTTTATAAAGAGGATATGCATATGCTGTCAACGGGGCAGGAAGAGCCGAGAACCCATGAAATAGGGCATACCATTGCCATGGTGGCCGATGATTTTGTGCGGTACAGGAATGACTATTATTATTACGACAAAGTGTTTGACAAGGTGCACGAATTGAATGGAATTATGGGCTATGCCCATCAGGGAATGTCGTTCAATGGTTTTAGAGGTATGACGCTGGATGTCCTGGCAGGCAAAGTCGATTTTTTGGAGTTATTACAATTTTGCGTAGATGGAGGACCACTCCTGGTTCAAAACTATTACCACTTTTTAGATCTTGGATATAAGATTACGGCGACTGCCGGATCGGATTTCCCATGGTGCGGAAATGGACCCAGATTTGGTGTCGATGGGCCACAGTGGAATTCCAGGATCGGAAACGTCAGATTTTATACCTATATCGATGGAGCATTTGAATACGATTCCTGGAAAGAAAGTCTGAGCGCAGGTCACACTTTTGTTTCATCAGGCCCCGGGCTTTTGTTTGATATCAACGGAAAATTACCCGGAGATGAAATTAATCTTTCCGGTCAAGGCAAAGTAACGGTTCATGCTCAGGCATTCGGGAATAGGGGCCAGGTACCTCTGTCAAAATTGGAGATCATTGCGCATGGAAAGGTGGTTGAAGAGGTAGTTTCCGGCGGGAATACGGAAATGCTCGAACGGATGAACCTCGACTTTGAAATGGAAATTGATAAAGGAATGTGGATTGCGGCAAGATGTTACGCTGGCCCCACACAGGTGGCACATACGACCCCGATATATGTTTCAATTGATAAAAATGGATTCTACAATCCGGAAACCCTCCACGATTACCTGGCTTTAAACGAGAAATATCTTCAGGAATTGGAATATGAATTGGAAGCGCCCAATGAGCGCGTTAGCCAAAGAGCCTGGTGGTATAAAAAAGGGCTGAAGCAACGGATCGAGGATACCAGGAAGATTATCGACGCGCTGAAATCCAAATAGCTTTATTCATATTTTAGCACATCGACAGGGTTTTTCATGGCGGTTCGGATGGAACGTATGCCAATTGTCAGCAGACCGATCACGATAACGATCAGACCTGTAAACAAAAAGCTGTACGGCGAAATTCCGGAGTTATAGGCAAAGTTGTTTAACCATCGGGCCATGATCATCCATCCGAAAGGGCAAGCAATCAAAAACGCGATGACCACCCACTTCATAAAGTCTTTGGACAACAATGATATAATTGTCCAATTGGAAGCTCCGTTCACTTTCCGGATACCGATTTCCGGTTTTTTGAAAAAGATCGACCGTCGATGATATTCAATCCCAGAGTTTCAAAAAAATCGTGATCCACACTGTATTCCGAGACGTCGGCATAAACGTTTTCATCCTTTTTCCAGCGCACCGGATTTTGATTAAAGCTTTTGCCGGGGATATTCGATACCGCAGAGGCGCTTATAATATTCGAACTTTTAAGGAACTCGGTTTTTGTCGATTCATAATTTTTTCTCATCAACGTATCCTTAATGGGGATCACAAGCACTTGATCCGAGTTAAATCCCAGCTTCTGATCGCTCAAATACTTCAATTGTGAAGCAATGGTCAATGCTCCTATGATCAGGAAGGTGGAGATCCCGAATTGAAATACAACAAGCGCCTTTCTGAAGTTAAATTTTTGTTTGCGTCCGGTAGCGACCCCCTTCATCGCATTTGAAGCCTTAAACCCGGATAAAACCGAAGCGGGATAGGCGCCTGCGATGAAGGTACAAAATAAAACCAGTGCCGATACACCGACGAGTACCCCGGGGTTCCCATAGTTGATGTAAAACACCTTTTGAGTAATAGCGCCCATCTGATCTGCCGCAAAGATCCCCGAATTGCACCTTTCCTCTTTTTACCGTTCTCATGGGCCTTGTGAGACCATCACCAAATATTGGAGTAATGCTTACGGCATGTTCCACTTCCGGCAAATCGTTTGCCAGACCATATGTCATGGGGTGGGGAGTGCGGGTTTGAGGATTGTCATTGAACCATGCGATTCTGAATATCCGGTCGGCATCTTCGTGGAACCTGTCATAGCTCGTTTCGTCCAATATCCACAAAACGATAAAAATACTGGACGTCATACCCGCTGCAAGCCCCAGGATATTTATGATGGCATAGGATCTGTTCCTGAGAATATTTCTTATCGCAATTTTGATTAAATGTCAGAACATGTCTTTCTTATAAGCCCCGGAAGCCTCAAAGCGAATTAAGTGCAAAAATTCATTGTGCTGGATATCAATGGTTTAACAAAAAAATAACTATTGGTATCGTTGGATTTTCCGACACATTCGTTCGTTTTGGAACATCCCCCGGAGCTTGCCTTGTACTTCTTTTTTACGAATATTACCGACCTGCAGTCACGGTATTGGATAAATACAATTTTTAATTTGATATATCAATGTGCGGAAAGGATAAACTTTAAGAAAGCAAAGATATATTATGAGTACTTTTTAGGCGGTAATTTCATTTGTTAAAACTAACTTCAATAATAATTTTGGTCCACTTGAAATTTAGTTATGCTATGAAAAATAATATTCTTGTCCCGGTTCTTTTTCTTTTCCTGTCGCCGTTTATTGTGAATGCTCAATCGGAAGAGGGATCACAGCAGAATCCGACGCTCCGTTCGCAGTTTCAGGAAATGCTTGAGAAATCCGAGACGTACACTGAATATAAGGTAATCAAAAGAACAAGCTTAAGTCAATATTCAAGAGCTGTCCAAGATTCGCTCAACGCACGAAAAACAGAGATTAATTCTCTGAAAAGTACTGTTGCGGATCAGAAAAGTCAGATTGGCACGCTAAGCAGCCGAATTACCGAGTTGGAAGCTCAACTTGAGAAGAGTGAAGCGCTTAGAGGAAGCCTTACTTTTTTGGGATTGAATCTGAACAAAGCAACTTACCATACCATTGTGTGGGTGATCATAATTGCCTTGGCTGCTTTCGGTGTTTTTGCCTATACAAGTTTTGTGAGGAGCAATAAAATTACTTCCAATACAAAGAAAGAATACAAAAGCCTGGAAGTAGAGTATGAAGAGCACAAAAAGAAAAGCCACGAAAAGCAGATAAAAATGGGGCGGGAATTACAGACAGAGAGAAACATGGTGGAGGAATTGAAGACAAAATTGAAAGCCAAATCGCCCGGTAAGCCATAATGTAACTGACGTAAGAAAACACCCTAAATTCGTGAGAATTCCTGACATTTTCTCATTCGACTATTTATTCAAACATACCCGGAAAGCGAATGATAATACCATAGAAATTGAGTTTCAATTAAAAGTTTGGCAAAGCATCATAAAAGTCCAAAATTCAAGGAATTAAGATTAGATAAATTCTGTTCGATGGCTCGCCGCCGGCAAACTTGCCGGGATTACAAATGTATGGCATTTAAAGCTGATATTCTCGGTAGGTATGAGCTTTGACCCGCGGTGAGGAAGCGCTGTTTCACCGATAACGAGGGCATGAGATTCCCTCATTCTGGGATTTCATGCCTTTGCAAACCGTTCGTTCCTCAAGAGGCAGTTCTATACTTTTGTTCAGGGTTTATCCCCGGCAGGTATCGAAGCGAAGATGAATGAAATTGTCGGCTGCGTTACCGCTTATGGTGCCGCAAATCAAATTCAGGAAATATTATAGCTGTCTGCCCATTTGATTGTTTTCTTTTTCAGCACAGACTCCAGGGCCATGCGAACGGAAATGGCTGCTTTGGCGCCGGTCTTAACATTTGAAATGGGTTCCGTATTATTTTTGATGCTATCCGCAAAATCGATTAATGCCTGCCCGGTAGGATCGTCATCAGTCCCATTTACAGGTATGGCCCCTTCTTTATTCATCGTCGGTACGGTAGCGCCACTTACACCGTCTACCATTCCCAATTCCTTCTTGGTAGCTTGTTCCGGGTAGATTAAGGCGCTGGTCGGTTTAATTACTACGGTAGCCTTATCGCCCTGTACTTTGATCTGATACCCTTCATAGGCGTTGCTGGTAAGGCAGGTAAATGACGCTTTCACTCCTGCCGGATAATCAAAAACTACCCTTACATTATCGTAGGTTTCTCTTCCGTCTTTCCAATAATCGATTCCTCCTGTTCCGACGACCCTTTCAGGGTGGGAATTTGTTACCCAATTTACAAAATCAATTTGATGTGATGAAAGCTCTCCGAGCAGTCCATTGGAAAACTCACGGTACATGCGCCAGTTGATTTGACGTTCCAGGCCTTCCTCGGGAACCACCCTCCGCCAATTTCCATTCCTGTTCCATTGTGCCTCGAACGACTTGATTTCTCCAATATATCCCTTTTTGATGGTTTTTACAATGTTGGCATAAAGTCGGGAACTGTGGTACTGATGACCGATCTGGAAGATTTTTTTCGATTTGTTGACCTTTTCGACCAATGCCAGGGCTTCATCGATTTCCTTAGTCATCGTTTTTTCCAGGTAAATATGTTTCCCGGCATCGATGGCATCAAATGCCATCGATTTGTGCATGGAAAGCGGAGTGGATATAATTACAGCATCTACACGTTTGTCATCAAGCAAAGCTTTGTGATTGTCGTATGCTTTAGCTTTTTTATCCGCGTACTGCATGGCGCCATCAAGCCTGAACGGAAGAACGTCACAACAGGCCGTTACCCGTATACCCGGAATGTTCTTCAGAGTTCTGATCAAGCCGGTTCCGCGACTTCCCGTGCCAATGACGCCCAACTGGACAATGTCATTGGCCGCCATTGCTTTTTCGAAATGCAAAGCGGATAATCCCATGGTGAATCCCGAAAGAACGATTCCGCCGGTTTTAAGGAAGTTTCTTCTATTTACACCGTTTTCCATAACAATAAATTCTTTTTAAGGATATCAAAGCTACCTCACATATACGTTTTAGTAAATGGATTTAACTTTCATTTGCTGGTACTATTATATACTCCTTCTGAATGGATAACGGCTATGATTGGTTGAATATTTCAGATTTGGACCGGGCTCAATGGGAGGTTTAATGCGTCGGGATTCAAAACTAATATTTTCCATTTATCTTTTTAAAGTCTCCCATTTTGAATAATATTGTGCCCCAATTCAAGAGACAGCAAAAAGTGCTGTACAGCATAGGCCGAAGTGGCGGAATTGGTAGACGCGCACGACTCAAAATCGTGTTCCTTCGGGAGTGTGGGTTCGATTCCCACCTTCGGTACTGATATAATCTCCTAAGTATTTAATTATTAGGTATTTAATGAGGCCTAATTCTTTTTAGGGTGTA
>JAKSDO010000123.1 GCA_022360055.1 Cytophagales bacterium
TTAATGGATCCGCAACAGCGGATTTTTCTTGAAGTTGTATGGCAGGCCATTGAAGATGCCGGATATAAAGCCTCGGCCCTATCCGGATCCAATACCGGGCTGTTTGTTGGTGTATCATCCAGTGATTATGCTGATTTACTCAGTCAAAGCGGAATCGCCATCGAAGCGCAGTCCGCCACAGGCAGAGCGCACTCAATTCTGGCAAATCGGGTTTCCTATTTGCTCGATCTACATGGCCCTAGCGAACCGGTTGATACGGCCTGTTCCAGTGCTCTGGTCGCCGTCCACCGTGCCGTAGAAGTGATTCGCAATGGGACTTGCGAAATGGCGATTGCCGGTGGTGTCAATGTAATGCTCAGTCCAGGGCTATACATTTCCTTTTCAAAGGCGGGAATGTTGTGTGAAGATGGGCGTTGCAAAACCTTTGACAAACAGGCCAATGGATATGTCAGAGGAGAAGGCGTGGGCGCCGTGTTACTGAAACCATTGAACAAAGCCCAATCGGATGGCGATCATATTTATGCCTTGATCAAAGGAACCGCCATTAATCATGGTGGACAAGCCAGCTCTCTGACAGCCCCCAATCCGAACGCACAGGCTGATTTAATCATATCGGCCTGGGAAAAATCCGATGTCGATCCTTCCACGGTGACTTATATTGAGGCACATGGAACCGGCACTAGTCTGGGTGACCCTGTTGAGATAAACGGACTTAAAAAAGCGTTTAAACACCTGTTGAGGACTGCAAACCGTATTGCGCCTGAAAAACCATATTGTGGGATTGGATCGGTAAAAACCAACATTGGACACTTGGAATCAGCTGCAGGAATTGCGGGATTGCTGAAAGTGTTACTTTCCATGAAGTATAAGAAGATACCGGCAAGCATCCACTTCGAGGAATTAAACCCTTATATTCAATTGGAAGATAGTCCGTTCTATCTGGTCACCAAAACGAAAAACTGGAATCGTTTAGAAAAAGATAAAAACCGTGAAATTCCCAGAAGGGCGGGCGTGAGTTCTTTCGGTTTTGGTGGCGCCAATGCACATCTTGTCATTGAAGAGTATGAATCTTCCGACAAGGCACTCCAAAATAGTGAAAATGAAGCGATCCCCATGCTCATCGTCTTATCTGCAAAGAACGAGGAAAGATTAAGAGTAGCTGCCGATAGATTGATCAGATTCATCGAAGACACTGGTGAAAGCCATTTGAAACTTGCTGATGTGGCGTATACGTTGCAAACCGGTCGTGAAGAAATGAATGCTCGCTTGGCAATTATAGCAAATAATTTCAATATATTAATTGAAAAGTTGCGAAAATGGGTCCAAAATGATGATGTAGAGGATATTTTCAGGGGAAATGTAAAGACTGATAAATCAAAGGCTAAGCTGTTAATCGACGGCAGGGCCGGCGCCGAATATCTGAGAATTGTCGTTAATGAAAGAGATTACAGTAAAATCGCTAACCTGTGGGTCTCCGGAATTGAGATCGATTGGCGTTTGCTTTACTGTGATTTTCCCCCGGAGATAAGCATCACGCCAAGTCATCCAAGAAAAATATCCCTTCCCACTTATCCGTTTGAAAGAGAGAGACATTGGATACCTTTAAATAAGACCGGAATGACGTATTCAAAAACTGTAAGGCTGAAACCTCTGATTGATGGAATCAACCCGGGATTGAGTCTTGGTAAAGGCATTGTGTTTCAAAAACACATTCAATCTGATGATCCTATCATAAATGATTATTGGTTGAATGAGAAGCCGGCCTTTCCGGTCTCAATGTATATGGAAATGGCCTTTGAGGCAGCATCACAGGTATTGGAGAAGAGAGCCTTTAAATTATCCCGGATAACTATTTTGAATCAATCCGCTCTCGGAGGAACTGAAAATAGGGTCAACATAGCTGTTGAAAAGGCAAGAGAAGAATATACATTTGAAATCAACACGCTGGTCAACAGCAATACTGTAGTGCTTGCAAAAGGATCGTTTTATTCTTTGAAACAGCCAGGTAGGCAGCTTGATTTCAAAATTCCTGTTGAGGATTTGAAATCCAAGGCTGCGACATTTGCAAAAAACAACGAATATTATTCTAATTTAGAAAAATTCAGAATTCATTTCGGGGCCTCCGATCAGCTATTTAAACAAATCCGAATGGAACATGATTTCACTTTAATTGAATATGAAATCCCTTTGCAACACCGACGTGCGTTTAAACAATTTGTTGTGTATCCATTTCTTGTTGAAGCAGGCTTACAAGCGACAATCGCAAGGGAACTTTCAGATCAGGAGTTCCGAACGATTGCTTCGATTGAAGCAGCAGAAGCGATAAATATGTTGCGCTCGAAAGGCTTTATATATGTAAAATCAAACAGTGATTCACAATATGAAGTCAGCATAACCGATATTGAAGGGCTGTTGTGTGCCAGATTTCGAATCGTAAAATCTGCAAAAGATAGACTGTGTCATTTTTTTTACCAAGCGAAGTGGAAGGCGCAGCATCAAACAATACAGCCGGTTGACAACATAGAAAATGAAAAGGAGACTAAGGTACTCATCGTTCATTCCAAGTGGTCCGGAGGATTGGATCGCGTACTGCTGCAGGCTCATGAAAAAGCGCACAAACTAGATTCTTCACGTTCAAAAGATTATGATAACGGGTTAAAAGATCTTTCCGATGTTCAAACAATTTACTTCATAAGTGGGATGCAGAATCCATCTGAAACGATCGATAATTTGAATATGCTGGACCGAAGCCTGGAAGCTGGAATTATGGCTTTGTTTAAACTCGTTAAATCCATTATGCAACAGGGTCTTTCCGGCAGGACGGTCGCTTTGAAAATCGTAACCAACCGTGTCTATGCTTTAGGCGGCGAAAAAACGCAACCATATGGGGCCGACCTTTTGGGGTTTGCCAAGGTACTGGCGAAAGAATATGCTTCTCTGCAAGTCAGTTGTTTGGATATAGACCTCGATATCGAATCTGCTGAGGAAGACATTCAGAAAATAGGGCGTCTGATTATAAATCAACCGGCGGATCATAACGGGAACGAGGTTTGTATCAGAGGTGGTAAACGCTATAGACGCGTTATTGAATCAATTCGGCTGCCGGCCACAAAGGGGTCGTACTTTAAAGAAGAAGGCGTTTACTTGATCGTAGGAGGCACAGGGGGGATTGGATTGGCGTTGAGCCGTTACTTAGCACAAAAGTATAAAGTCAAGCTGGTTTTGGTTGGTCAAAGCCGATTAAATAAACAAAAAAAATCTAAAATTGCCGAGATTGAATCTTTCGGAGCCAAGACATTCTATATACAAGCAGATTGTAAAAATCTGTCCCAGATGCGAAAGGTGCTGCGGTCGGCCAAGTCCCGGTTTGGCTTAATTCATGGGATTATTCATTCGGCGATGGTGCTCCGGGATCAACTCATTGAAAACATGGATGAAGGGTCTTTTAGAGAGGCATTTGACCCAAAAGTCCGTGGTTCTGCGGTATTGGCTCAAGCACTCGGAAGCGAGCCGCTGGATTTCTTACTATTCTTTTCCTCCATACAGTCTTTTAGCGGTGGTCCCGGACAAGCGAACTATGTAGCGGGTTGTGCATTCAAGGATGCCTATGCCGCCTATTTGGAGAATGAACGATCATATCCGATTAAGACGATCAATTGGGGGTTTTGGGGCTCTGTTGGAGGTGCCACGGACGATTATTACAATGAACTGTTCAGTTCCATGGGAGTACTTTCCATTGAGCCGGATGAAGGCATGGAAGCGATTGAAAGAGTGTTGATGCATCCCAAGCAACAAGTCATATCATTGAAGGCGGAAGATCGATTTCTGAGCAAATCAGGTATAAATGTATTAAAACCAACGACAAACTTTGAATTGCAAGACTCCGAAAGGTCAGACACGGCATTACCCGATACCACCGGTGTTTTGTCCGCGATTGTTTCTGATATTACGGGTATTTCAATGGATCAATTGGAACCTGATATGCAATGGACTGAATTAGGCGTGGATTCAATCGTGAGCATGAAAATCATCCGTGAAATTGAGGATAAACTCCGATTGCGGTTGTATCCGAATGAATTGGTAGAGCATGATACACTTGGTAAACTCTTCGACTATCTCACTCAGGAAATAGAAAAGACAACACCCGATCAATTATCTCAGAAGCCTGATGGGAATCTTTCAAATGCCTCGCATATAACTGATTATGCCACAGTGATGGCCGATAACACAGATAAAACCGTAAAACCTATTATTTATTTGCTAAGTACGCCACGCGCCGGGTCGACTCTTTTAAGAGTGATGTTGATGGGCAATTCCCACTTGTTCGCGCCTCCGGAATTACACCTTCTCCCTTTTACGTCACTAAAAAGCCGAAAAGAGGAACTCATTCGTTCCAATCAGGCTTTCTTCCGCGAAGGGCTCATTGAAACTATCCGTGAATTGGCGGGAATTGAAACCGAAGACGCAATTCAAAAGATGCAACAAA
>JAKSDO010000195.1 GCA_022360055.1 Cytophagales bacterium
ATATCCCCTTCGGGGAGCACGTCTTCAGAATAACTCAACTTGTGAAAAGCGTATTTTTCCAGCATGCCTGTCAAATCGGTATGTGAAAAAAAATGCGTCCAAAACCGGTAAATCTCCACATTATCCAGCTCATCCATGACTGCGTGCTGATACAGTATGACTTTTTCTTCCCGGTAGAGATATGCGTCGGAAAGTGCCAGATAGGGTCTGTCTTTCCAAAAACCCTTTTCCGATACTTCCCAGCCTTTCGGCCCCGTCTTCTTCTCCATATCTTTGTCGTTTAGCACATCGAAAATGAAAAGGCCTTCCGGTTTTAAATATTTGTGTATCCGCAAAAGCAATTTTTCCCGTTCTTCAGGTCGCAATACCCCAAAATCGGCATAGATGAGTATCACCAGATCAAACCTGTTCTCTTCCAGCTCAAGGTGCAAATAGTTCTCCTTGATATAGGCAATATCCAAATTGTTTTCTTTTGCTCTGTTCCCGGCATAATCAATGGATTCTCCTGAAAAATCAACGCCGGTAACCCGATGGCCTTTGCGTGCCATCTTTTCGGCATACAGGCCTGGTCCGCACCCCAGGTCCAGAATGTCGAGTCGCTTTTTATCGGTTTGCGCCAGTATCCAGTCGACTGTACGCTCAATGGTTTTCATTTTTCTGCTGGCCAGATCCACCTCAGGGTTCAGATGAATGTTTAACAATTGTTTTGAGATGTATTCATCTGTCCACATTTGAGCGGTTCCGGGCTCGTAAAGCGCCGGTCTTTTTACGCTTTGTACGATCTTATTAATGTTCATACGCTTATTGTGTTTTTGTAATTTATTGTTTCGGCATGCCCGTCAATCGCAATGAAGCAAATTGTCCTTCTTACGACGATTTACAGGCAACAATTATTCGATTAAGAACAATCGAATCAACAACATGTTTATTGATTTAAAAAGGATGGCAGACGTAATTGCAATCGGATCGATTAGCAATTACTTATTGCACAATTATCCCGAATGGTATATGTTATGAAGATTTCATAGGATTGCAAAGATATTATTTTTTTGAATAATTTCAAGCCGTATATAAAATGATTATCTTAAAATGGAAAATCTAGTGGACAACTCCTATCCCGGATAGCGCCTCTGTACAGGTCATCGCCGGATTTAATTGGGATCAACGGTCGACGGCAGAGGAGTTTATATAATTATTTCATAGATTTATGTGAAATCCAATCATCACTTTTTAGGCATTTGTGTTATTTACTTTTAAGCCAACTTGCAGCTAACCAAAAAAATCATGAAATCAACTGAAAACAAATACCTTGTGAACGAATACAGGTCGCGCATCAACCGTGTGTTTGATTATATCGAAACAAATATTGAAAAGCAATTTTCATTGGAAGAGCTAGCGATGCAGGCCGGTTTTTCCAAGTATCATTTTAACCGCATTTTTTCAGCAATGGTCAGGGAGACACCCTTTCAATTTATTAACAGGATAAGGCTCGAAAAAGCTGCGGCAATGTTAAAATACAGGACAAACGATACCATTTCCGACATAGCCATAAAGTGCGGTTTCAGCGATTTATCCGTCTTCTCCCGCAACTTCAAAGCGCATTTTGCAATGTCACCTACGGCGTGGCGCAAAATCAATCCGGAAAATAGCAATATGAGTCAAACACTCGGCAATTTCGATCAAGAACGCGAAGCAATCTCCATGTATTTTTGCGACGAATCGAAAACAATAAAATGGAGTTCTACTATGGAATTAAATCAAAGTACCGAAGTAAAAAAACTTCCCCAAATGACCGTTGCTTACGTACGGCATACCGGCGCCTATAAAGGGGATGAGAAGCTTTTTGAGCAAATGTTCAATAAATTGTGCACCTGGGCTGCTCCGCGCGGCTTGATGGCGCAGGAAGATTTAAAATTTTTCGCGGTGTATCACGATGATCCGAAAGTTACGGAAGAGGAAAACCTCAGGACGAGCGCTTGCATGACCATACCTGCTGATACGAAAGTGGACGGAGCGATCGGTAAAATGGAAATCGCAGCCGGCAATTATGCAATTGCCCGGTTTATACTCACCGCAAAAGATTTTGAACAGGCATGGGATTGGTTGTTTGGTACCTGGTTCCCTTCAAGCGGCTATCAGCCGGACGACGGTCCGTGCTTTGAAATGTATACCGAAGAACAAGAAGGGGGCAAAATACCGGTTGATATTTGTGTACCGGTGAAGCCTTTGTAAAGGATTGACCGGGATATCTCAATCCGTCAAAATTTGAAGCTCCCCTTATTAAGAGACGATGGTTTTAAACACGATAACATGAGGTTAATTAAACAAGGCATTTTTTAGCATGAATACATTCTTGCCATCTGAAAAAAAAGACCGGATAGCTTCCCTGGACGTGCTCCGCGGAGTGGCCGTCCTGGGCATTTTGCTGATGAACATCCAGAGCTTCTCGATGATCGGCGCAGCGTATATCAACCCGACCGCATTTGGGGATTTAACAGGCGTGAACAAAGCTGTCTGGATCCTGACACATGTATTTTCCGACCAAAAATTCCTGGGCATATTCTCCATGCTCTTTGGTGCCGGGATTGTTTTGTTTACCGACCGCGCCGTCGTGCGGGAAAAACCTTTTGTCGCCCTTCATTATAAACGGATGTTTTATCTGCTCCTGTTTGGCCTTGCCCATGCGTATTTGCTCTGGCATGGCGATATTCTGGTAACCTATTCGATCTGCGGTTTGTGGGTTTTCCTGTTGCGGAAGAAATCCGTCCCCACCCTGCTGATTTCAGGGATCATTATTTTTGCCGTTCCCTCGTTCATCTATTTGTTTATGGGATTTTCCTTAGATCAGATGCCGAAAGAGAGTTATGCCGAAATGATGCAATCGTGGTTGCCGGACCCGGTGACTGTCGATGCGGAAGTTGCGGCATTCAAGGGCGGTTGGATCAAACAAATGAGTCACAGGGTTCCGCATACGGTCGCCTTCCAAACCATGTTCTTCCTGATGTTCATGGGATGGAAGGTTACGGGCTTTATGCTGATCGGCATGGCGCTTTACAAAATCGGGGTATTGTCGAACCTGAAATCACGAAAGTACTACACCGTACTGGCAATAACAGGGCTCCTGGCCGGCCTGACGCTTTCGGGCTTTGGCGTGCACAAAAATTTTCAAAACGGCTGGAGCTTAGACTATTCCATGTTCTTCGGTTGTCTGTTCAACTATTGGGGCAGTTTCTTTACTTCGTTGGGGTATATCGGACTCATCATGTTGCTGTCGAAGCACGCTTTCATGTCCGTGTTGTTTCAACCCGTTGGGAAAATGGCGTTTACCAATTACCTGCTTCAATCGTTGATCTGCACCTTACTGTTTTACGGGCATGGATTTGGGGTGTTCGGTAGTGTTGAAAGAAGCGGGCAGCTTCTGATTGTACTTGCCGTATGGGTCCTGCTCATTCTGCTGTCCGGTTTATGGCTGAAGTATTTCGAGTTTGGTCCCATGGAGTGGCTTTGGCGTTCGCTTACATATCAAAAAATCAGGCTCGGACGGAGCAGTTCTTTAAGATAACGGAAGTAAATCGGATTTATCTTAAAAAATACAATGGATTATTATATTGACTTAAAGCGAAAAAGCATTTCGAGTTTTAAAATCAAGCTCCGGAACAGCAGGTTGCTGCCCAGTCAAAAAGTACTCGAAGACCACCTCGACGAAGGTTTTGAAACACTCGAAAACCTGGGGCTAAAAAACCTGTATGATATTTGGCAAGCCTTGAAAACAAAGGATAAGCTGCAAAAATTCTCCGAAGAAAGCGGCCTTCCAACGGATTATCTGACCGTTTTGCGAAGGGAAGTCAACAGTTACCATCCTCAACCCAGGAAAATCAATGATTTTTCATGCATCAAACCGGAAATTAAAACAGAGATCGGGAAAATGAAGATCAAAAGCACCGTTCAGTTGTACGACCGGGTTGCCACCAGGGAGGCAAGAGCAAAGCTGGTGGAAGATTTGGCAATTGGGCCCGAAGATGTTCTGCTTTTGGCCAGATTAACTGATTTTTGCAGGATGCGATATGTAAACGCCGATTTTGCAACCCTGATGGTTCATTCCGATTATGACACAATCGACAAAATCAAGGGGGCCGATTATAAAGAATTGCACAGTCACCTAACACAAGTGAATAGCGAAAAAAACTATTTCCGGGGAAAAATCGCATTAAACGATATGAAATTATTTATACGCGATGCAAATTATATTTCGAGTGCAGTGGAATTTTGATCCGAACAATTCGGTGAACCTGCCGGACGACCCGCCCGGTCAGCCAACGTATTTTTTCAATAATAGCGCCGTACAGTGACCTCCGAATCCAAAGCTGTTACTAATGGCATAATGTATGGTTTTATATGATTTGAGACCTAAAGATAAATTCAGCTTCGAAGGTATTTTCTCATCCACATCGGCCGTATTTATAGTTGGCGGAACCCAGCCGGTTTGTACGGACAGACAGGTAGCAATGGCTTCTATTGCGCCCGTGCCCCCTAACAAGTGCCCGGTCATTGATTTGGTCGCGCTGATTTGAATTTTATCCAGATGCGGCTTAAATAGCTTTTCAACAGCTTTGATCTCCGACAGATCGCCGATTCCGGTAGAAGTGGCATGCGCATTGACGTAATCGATATCGCCCGGAGAAATTTTTGCCTCATCAACGGCATTTTTCATGGCTAAAAATGCGCCTAATCCGTCAGGATGCGTACCCGTAATATGATAAGCATCTGAATTTTCACCACCGCCAACGATTTCCGCATAAATTTTTGCCCCTCTTTTTGTAGCAGAATCCAAACTTTCTACGACGAGCGCTCCAGCGCCTTCGCCAACGACAAACCCATCTCTATGTACATCGAATGGCCTTGAGGCTGTTTGATGGTTTTCATTATTGGTCGACATGGCTTTCATAGCATTAAATCCTCCGATGGAGGATGCCGTTATCGGAGCCTCCGAACCTCCTGAAATGATGATGTCGGCTTTCCCATATCTAATATAGTTGAATGCGTGGATAATGCTTTGAGAAGAGGAAGCACAAGCAGTCACCGGACAATAATTGATGCCCTGCAATCCGTACTTGATCGATATGGTTCCGGATAAGCCATTGGAAATAATCTTGGTTATAAAAAAAGGATTGAATCCAGGGCGGAAGTCGTTTTTTGAATAATCGATAACTTCTCGCTCAAAAGTTTCAAATCCGCCTATCCCACTGGAAAAGATTACGCCAAGTCTGGTCTTATCGTGCCTGGAAAAATCTATGTTGGAATCCCTCACAGCCTCTTCGGCTGCGATTAAACCATACTGATTAAACCGGTCGAATTTCCTTGCTTCTTTCCGGTCGAAATAATCCAAAGCATCATAGTTTTTTATCTCACAAGCAAATTTGGTTTTGAATTTGCTCGTATCAAATCGCGTAATTTCATGAGCGCCCGAAGTCCCGGCCAATAAACTCTCCCAGTACCTCCTAACCCGATTTCCGATTGGAGTAATGGCCCCCAATCCTGTTATTACAACTCTGTTCATAATCTGTTAATTTTATATATACCGTACGGTATATGGTTTGACAAAAAAATTTATTTCCGTAGTGCCGTTATTTCCTTTTCCAGGAATTCAATGTTACTCAGTAAGATTTCGGGTTGATTGAGTGTCTTGGAAAGTAAAACACTTCCCTCAACCATCGCCACCATTTTACAAGCGAAGGCTTTTGTATCTACATGCCGGATTTCACTGTTTTTAATTCCATCCTTTAAAATGGCCGAGATCCTTGCGATCCAATTATTGATTTTCTCGGTGACTTCCTTTTTCAAAGCGTCATTCCCATCATCCGCATCTACCGCTGTATTCAATATGGCGCAACCACCGTTTTTAAAAATCTCCGAATATCGCGTTTTGTAATGATCTAAAAAGGCCAGGAGTTTTCGATCGGCTCTTTGCTCTCGCTGAATTAGAGCCATCACCTGTTCCGTCTGAAATTTATAATTGAACCGAAAAGCCTCTACCGCAACTTCATTTTTGTCTTTAAAATTTCCGTAAATGCTTCCTTTCGTCAAACCTGTAGCACGCACCAAATCAGATAAGTACGTACCCGTGTATCCTTTCTTGTTAAAGATGGACGCGGTTTTTTCAATTATTATCTGTCGTGTCTTTTCGGACCGGACCATGCCCCAAATATACCTTACGGTATATGAAATATCAAGTTTTATTTTACACCAAGCTGACGGCCTAAGGGAAAACAGCAATTTTGGAAGTACAAAATGATGGTATTCTTTTTCAGAATTGAAATTATCGTTGAGACTTTTAAATTCAATACAAATCATTTTACCGGGCAGGCAAAAAAATACATATCCATTCCGATTCGGGCCGGTTGTCTTCTCAGCACTTATTTAATGATTGCAACTTTTTTAAATTTTTGTTCTGCCAATAGACTTTTCCTGTCTTTTAATCTAACGAAAGCTATCCGGGCAAAACCCGATAATACGATCCAGAAAACATCTATAGACCATATTTTAAAAGTTGGTTTTCCATACTCTTCCACAACCAGTTGCCGCTCGCAATACCAAGGGGTACCATGAAACCAAATAAGCAACCCAATATCAACGAACAGTTATTATAATGGCCATCGTTAAGATGTATTTATCCATTCTTTATCATATTCATTAAAAGAAAGGCATCGGAGACCTTCAAGGGTCGGATGCCTTTTTTATCAATAACCTTTACAGGATATTATAAGTGAGCGTCAACCGTCCGTTGATGCCCGGTTCCGACTGCCAGTATAAATAGCTGCTGTAATTCGCACCGGAATATAGATATTCATCCAATAGGTTATTGACGTTTAATTGAACGCCGAATTTGTCATTTCTCCAAAAAAGCCCCCCGTCTAATCTAAAATAGTCCGGCAAGTCTGTCTTGTTGTCCGATCCCCAGGCCCAGGAAGAACGGTTCGCCTGATATTGGTAGCCCAGAGACACGCCAAACCCCTTTAAGGGCGATTCGGAAGGAAAGGCATAATTCAACCAGCCATTGGTCATATGCCTTGCATGCCCGGCCACCTTATTCCCTATATTTTCGGGGTTGGAGTCTTCGGTTATCTCGACATCCGTGTTGGCATAATTAAGAATGAGATTTAACCCGGGCGATATTTCGCCTTGTACATCAAACTCAAAACCTTTGGATTGTACCTCCCCTAATTGAATGGAAAAGTCAGGATGGTCCGGGTCTGCCACCAATACGTTCTCTTTCGTAATTTGATATGCCCCCAATGAAACTTTTAATCGTCCGTCAAAAAACGATTTTTTTATACCTCCTTCAATATCTTTGGCATCTACGGGGTCAAAAGATTTTCCCTCAAAGCTCTTTCCATACTGTCCCAAGAAGGACTGGTCGTAGAGCGCATAAGCGGTTAAGGAGGGCGTAATATCCGCACTTAATCCGACCCGGGGTGTAAATTTATTGTCTTCATCGTCTTTGCCTACCAGTTTTAAGCTGGTATATCTTCCCGCAAGTGTCAACCTGATTTTGTTTTCCCAAAAACCGATTTCATCTTGTACATAAAAGGCTTTGACTACGCCTCCGTTATAGGAACCATCCACTCTGTCTTTCACATCTTTTGAGCGGTCAAATTCGGGAACTGTGGTGTTTCCATAGGTGGGATTGAAGATATTGAAGGGCTGTTCATCGATCACCTCCGACTGAAACCAATCCGCCCAATATTCTTTGTCCGTATAATCAATACCTCCTAAAAGGCTATGGCTGATGCTTCCGGTCTGGACGTGGCCATACAGATAAGTTTGAAAGTATGTCCCCAATGATAAAGCATCCCAAACACTGATGTACCGCTGGATATCGCCATTGTCCGAAAAATTCCAAATCCAGGTGGAGTTGCCCTCCTGATCATATCTCAAATGGGAAAACTGCGCTTCAACGCTCCAGTCATCCGAAATTTCGTGTTTAAAATTGGCAAAAACAGTAGTTTCTCGAATATCCGTAGCGGGATAGTTCGTATCCGTATTTTTAAAATCCCGATCGAGACTGCCATAACCCATGGATACGGGCCCGAATACATAGGCAGAACCAATGAGGCTTTCGGCTTGCTGATAATTTAATTCTGCCGTGACGGAAGTTTTGTCGGAGAAATTGTAGGTCAGGGCCGGAGCCAGGCCAAAACGCCGGGCATCTTCATTTCCCCGATGGCTGTCTGCCGTTTGGTACAGGCCGTTTAGTCTATAAAGAAGTTTTTCATCCTTGGTCAGTTTTCCTCCGAAATCAACGGTCCCCCGATATAGGTCAAAACTACCTGCTGTAAGAGCAACCTGAGCAACAGGCGTAGCCGTAGGTTTTTTGGTCACTACATTATAAAAGCCGCCCGGCTCGCCGGCAGACATCATAAAGCCGGAAGGACCTTTTACAAATTCAATCCGCTCCACAAAGCTCATATCCTCCGCCAACGGCCCCCACGAATCGCTTAAGTTGATTCCATTTCGAAACGCAGGCAATCTAAATCCCCTCATGTGGATACGGGCAAAATGTCCCCAATGCTCCAGCATCGTAGCCCCGCTAACATTTCGGATAACCCCTTCCATCATAGTGGTCACTTGCTGATCCCGCAGTAAGTCGCCGGTAATTACCTGTATGTTTTGTGGCAGTTTGAACAAAGCTGTTTTTAATCTCAATGAGCCGGATGGCGTATTTTCAATATATTTATTCTTTGTTCCCCGCACGACGATCTCCGAGAGTTGTTCTTTTTTTTCATTCAACACGATGGGGCGAACGGTTGTGGCCCGGTTGGCAAGAACTTCCACTTCTGTTTTATGGAGTTCGTATCCGACTGCCGAAAAGATCAGAGGATGTGTTCCCGGTTCAACGTTTTTAATTCGATATGTTCCGTCTTGATTCGTGGTAGTCCCTTTAGTAGTCCCTTCAATGCTTATATTTACAAATTCCATAGGTGCTCCTTCAGAATTGGTCACAGTACCTAGAATGGTACCCGTTTGAGCTAATACAGTGTTTCCCGCTATTAGCAATGTCATGATTGTTAGTGCGTGTAGATATTTCATATTATCTTTATTTAGTCTAATTATAAATAATGACAAAAATACGCGGTGACAACCGCCAGATCAATCCCTACATGTTGGTATTTTTTATGCGGAAAAGTCTCTAATACAAAGACCCCCTTAAGGAGATTTAGGGATTCCTTTCATCTCCGGCCCATAGTGATTTCGCGCTCTGCAGGCACGGACCTGTACGTTTCTGCGGTTTAACCCGGATGAATGCGACAGATTTCGTTATGAGCGCTTAAATTGCAATAAATCAGGAAGTTTTACTTGGACAGCATAGCACCGCTATGGTGAAAAGTAAAACGAAACGAAGGGGCTGATTGGAAGTAATTTAGGCTCGGAATAGAAAGGATATTGCATATTTCAGGTTAAATCCATTGCACTCCAATTGGCTTTTACTGTGGCATTGAGCTCCGGATTTCAACAGATAGAGCGCCCATCGCAATCGAGCGCCGGTAAAGGCGGCCGGCCGGTGACTTATATCGGATGGTTTGTAAGACACCAATCTTGGGTAGGGCGGCTATGTACCGGGCTGGGTAGGAGTACCGGCAGTTTCACCGGTCAATTTACAGATCCATTCGACAAGCCACCGTTCACGTTTGAAGTATGTTTTTCACTTTTTCTCTCAGTACAGGGAGTAATTCACCCTCGAACCAGGAGTTTTTACGAAGCCAAATGTTGTTGCGGGGCGAAGGGTGCGGAAGCGGTAGAAACTCCGGTAAGTAATTACGATAATTCCTTACGGTTTCCGTCAACGTTTTTTTCTTCTCAGCCCCCAAATAATAATCCTGGGCATAGGCGCCAATCAGCAGGGTAAGTCGGATTTTCCCGGCATGTTCAAATAGCCTGGAGTGCCATAATGGAGCACATTCTTTTCTTGGAGGCAAATCGCCTGACTTCCCCTTTCCGGGGTAGCAAAATCCCATCGGAATGAGTGCAAATGTTCCGGGATTGTAAAATGCGTCCTCCGTTACATGCAGCCATTGACGCAATCTTTCCCCACTCTTGTCGTTCCAGGGAATACCGGTTCTATGGACAATAACACCGGGCGCCTGACCGATAACAGCGATCTTGCTTTCCGCATGCGCAGAAAGTACGGGGTTAACCCCGTCGACTAAATGAGGGGAGCACACCTGACATGCACGAATTTCTTTTAGCAAATCTCTCATAACCATACCTAATAAAGCAATTGTCCGATCGGCAGGTATCGGGCAATTGCTACCAAATAACCATCAACTACAAATTAACCAAACTACTTTTACTTGTCGTTACCGCTGAGGCAAGGAAGCATGAATTACTGATTCTATATCCCCTGACGAAACGGTGTTAGGAGAAACACTATAAACAGCAGAGGAGCTCGCACTTTTTACTCGAACCGAATCGAAATATCAAGATGTCCGCCAAGCCCATCGTTTATAATTCTCTGTAGCGTCGAAAAACGAATATCTTTCAAATTTCTCTCCAATTTTGAAATGTAAGACTTGTTTGTTCCGGCCAGTTTCGCCAATTGTTCCTGAGTAAGTCCTTTTTGTTCTCTTGCCTGTTGAACCAGGACACCGAGTTTAAAAGTATCGTATTCACTTTCAAAATGCGCTCTTTTTTCAGTCCCCTTTTTCCCGATTTTTTCGTCAATAAATTGGTCGAGACTTTTTAGGTTTTTATTTTTTGCTATCATAATATGCCTTTTTATTTGTTCTGCCCGCTCTATTTCTTGTTTTGGAGTTTTCCGGCTTTTCTTTTGAAATCCATGTCCGATTACAACAAGGTTGTCCATATCGAAAAAGCAGAAAATCCTAAATATGCTGTTTCCAACCTGAACTCTTATTTCATAAAGTCCCGAAGTGTTCTTTAAATACTCCAAATACATTTCAGGAATTCTGTCAATTTCCTCAATAATCTTCAACGTCCATAGAATTTTCTTTTGAACTTTTTCTGTCTGACCATCATAGAATTTTTCAAAATAGTTCTTAAAGAAATATAGTCTCCGTTTTTACTCATGAAGCAAAGATACAAAGAGTAGTCCAATTAGACAACCCGTGTTTTTATTCCTCTATTTTAGCACCTCCTTCTACTGCCGGTACTTATTGATGTAATTCCAGTCTCAGCAATCCATCCCTTGCAGGATCACCCGCACAGCAAACATGTCGCAGGCTGGTGGACCGAACGCCACGCCATCAAGGAGTAACCCCGCATCCCCGGGGGTACACATTCCGCGCTAAGGCACATCGTGTGAAATGCAAATTTTCAAAAAATCGCTTAACTTGTCGCAGGAATGATGATTAATAAGGTCCGTATATCGGAACACACGGAATTGAATTCACCCCGCTGTACCGGCACGCATTGCAAGAGCTACCGTACATGAAAGATTATATGAACGTAATACCACTTTTTGACGCGTTGAAAAGTGAAGACCTGCACCTGGCAAGTGATTCTTTTGAGTTAAGAACCTATGGTTCCGATGATGCCATTTTAAGAGCCGGGAGCGTATGTAAACACTTGTATTTTATCTTCAAAGGTCTGGTGTATTCCTACGCAAACGATGAAAATGAAAAAATACTATGGTACGAATTTGAGAGGAGCTCCTTTACCGACACAGTAAGCTTTTATACTCAAACACCAAGCAGGAACTTTATAAAAGCAGCAGACAACGAAACCGCCCTGATATGTATTTCCTTCGAGCATCTTCAACAGATCTATCAATAAAACAGTCGATGGGCCGTTTGGGGCACAAGGTTTCTGCAAAATGAATTGGTGCGGCTCACAAATTATTATGAAAGTTTGCGTGTAAAAGACGCCTCACAGCGATACTTTGAACTTGTAGAAACCTACCCCGAAGTTTTAAGGCGGATCCCGCTGAAACACATTGCTTCTTATTTGGGAATTAGTCAGGTAAGTCTTAGCCGTATTCGGGCGGGCGTGCAAAAAAGGTAAGGATCCAATACGCTTTTTTAACAAATGTAAAAGGCATTATGCCTCCCCGGATCTAACTTTGTTTTTGTCGTCCAACATTTGAATGGTTATTGATATGAGAATATTAGCTAAAAAAGTGAACATCCCTCCGTATTTGCACGAACTTCACGGAAAACAGTCCAGCATATTCGAATTGCTGATCACCTACACCACAGCCGCATTATATGCCGTAATCGTATTGTATCTGGCTCGGCATCTGCCGGTATATAAACTGGCGGTGCTCGGATTCTTATCAATTGATCTGGCCGGAGGGGTGGTTTCCAATTTTACGGAGGGAACAAATCTCTTCTACATCCAAAGACCGAAAATGCGCTATATGTTCATATCCTTGCACATATTGCAACCCGTGATTTTGATGTGGCTATTCCCAAACGAATTAAAAAACATCGCCATAATATCGGTTTACACGCTTATGGCCATGATCTTTATTAACAGCCTAAGTGCCTACTTACGACAAAGGTTGTATGCCGCAGCTCTGACGGCCCTGGGTTTGACCATTTCTTTTGCATTGAATATTTCACAGCCCATTGTTCACCTCATGCTGATTTTGTTTGTAATTAAGCTTATATTGGCCTTTTCCGTTCGATGGAAGTGAACACCAATATAAACAGGGACTGTGGTGGCGATCGGCATTTCGTTTCCGTTTTAACATATTTCCGGAAGGTTTGCAGCTTACATCGAAAACAACGCCTGCCCATATTGACACGCCAGTTATGGCCTGCCGGACAGTTGCGAACGGAAACGGATGGCATTGAAAAAAGAGGATATTGTTTAAATATGAAGACAGATTTATTCCAACAACCGGACGCTTTAATCTTTGATATGGATGGAACGCTTTGGGACGGCGTGGAAACGTACGCCCAAGGATTTAATGACTTTTTTAAGAAGGAACAGATCGATCGTCAACTCACCAAAGATGATCTTAAGCACTTGATGGGGCTGGAAGAAGACGAATTCCTGGAAGCGGCCCTTCCGGAATTTTCAAAAACAGAAAGAAAAATCGCCTATAAAGAGATTATAGATTTCCAGTATAAAAGAATCGAATCGGACGGAGGTGTTTTGTATGACGGAGTTAAAAAAGGGCTTCCGCAACTTTCCGAAAAATACAAACTGTTCATTGTGAGCAATTGCCCGAGATATACGATCGATTATTTCGTGAAATGGGCAAAAATTGAAAACATAATTACAGAATCTCTGGCACATGGAAAAAACTACAAACCGAAACACCAAAACATTCGATTCCTGATTAAAAAATACGGACTGAAAAATCCTTATTATATCGGAGACACGGATTCTGACCGTAAACAAAGCCATTTGGTTCCATTGACTTTCGTATTTGTCGATTACGGTTTTGGAACAACGGGAAAATACCATTTAAGATTTAGTACATTCGTTGAATTGACGGATTATTTTATGAGGGGATTTGTTCGTAAATAGGTTCGGCAAAGACAGATCCTTTGGAACACGCTACCTCATGAGCTATATTCACTATTCAGGGCATACCGATTGCTGAGAATGAATTTTATCAAAAAGAAAAGCGTTGATAAGAGACAAATTGAAGGCCGGCGGATTAAACCAAAGCGATCTTGCCAAGATTCCTGGACACGGAAAAGGATCTATGGCTGAGTTGATTAACAGGTTAAGACCATTTTCAAAGGAAGATATTGTCGTGATTAACCGACTGTTTAAGATAAGATTAGAAAATTTAATACCACCTTTATCAAACAGGACAGGGCATTACATATTAGGAAGACGCTCAAAACACTTTCAACTAATAAGATTCAGTTGAAAAAAAAATCTTGATTTAAAACCGTGATCTATTATGAGCCCGGCAAGCGTTCGCTAATCCGATAGACAAGTTCGATCAAAACATGGGGCACGGCAGGAATGGACCTGGCATCACGGCTATTCAATTTCACTCAGTCGCAGCGCGATTACAACGGATCTCTAAAATTTTCTATCCAAAAAATGCAATATTATCGCTTCGACATCATCTTGCATATTAAAGGCATTGATTGATCCATAATTAATACCGAAGGAAAAAAACGAAAAAAGATTGAAGACGTTATCGAAGAAGGAATATGAAAAACTACTTAGATACACGAGGTACCGCATCGGCAAAATTACCAATATCGAGGCCGAGGATATTTTGCACGAAGTGGCATTTAAAG
This sequence comes from Cytophagales bacterium, assembly GCA_022360055.1. Classification (GTDB taxonomy): domain Bacteria; phylum Bacteroidota; class Bacteroidia; order Cytophagales; family Cyclobacteriaceae; genus JAAUQL01. The sequence goes on from JAKSDO010000195.1 coordinate 14,229, forward strand.
TATTCAGTAAAGTTGACTTTGAAAGCTCCGTAGAAAACCTGGTAGCATATTTATACCGTTCGGTCAAAAATAAAATCGCGGAGATGAACAGAAAACCCAAGAGGACCGTATCGTGGTATTCGTTTACAGATGCCAATATGTCCGATGCGTTATCAGAAGCCCTAAAAAACGAATGTAAAAACTTTGACACGGAATCGACAAAAAAAGAGCTCCGCGAAAGGTTACACCGGGCAGTGCAACTATTACCTCACCTTTATCGGGACGTAATTATTGCAACGGCGTTTGAAGGAAAAACGATAAGAGAATTATCAAAAGAATGGGACACACCCATGGGCACCTTGCTTTCCAGAAGGCACAGGGCTTTGGCAAGACTTCATGATATATTAAAAAGTGATTTTGTTGAGTTATAACCGGAATAAAATGGATTCAAAAGAGTTAAAAGAATTATTGGAATTAAAGAAGAAATATGGTAACGATCATAGCAATGGCGTTATAGATAATTTAATTCAATCATTGATATTAGCCGTAATCTTTGGTGCATTTGTTATGCTTCTTTGGAATGCGCTGTTGCCCGATCTATTCAGCTTCCCCAGAATTAATTACTTACAATCGGTCGGACTCGTAGTCCTGGCAAGGCTAATTTTCGGAGGGATCTCCTTCAGACAGGGGAAACACCCCAACTTCCGTCACCGGAAAAGACGGTGGGCAAAACTGGACAAATTAGAAAATATAGACGAATGGAAACATTACGATAAATTCTGGGAAGAAGAGGGCAAACAGCATTTTGAGGATTACAAATCGAGAAATATTAAAGACGAGTAAAACGAAACCTTTTGGGAATGTTCATACAAATATCGGGAAATCGTTCGCCCGTTCGTGTTTATTGCGTATAAGGTTTCTTTTCCAATGCTTGCGTTTGCAACACATACGCACACAAAGGGAGCAAGAGAGAAATTCGTCATGAAAGGGCCGGTCAGTGACTTACTGAGATAGAAAATGAAACGACGCCCCAAACCGGCCCGGTTATTGAGTCGTCCCGAATGACGGAAGCGGCGATTACTTTTTAAACTCGATTTCCCTGAATGCGGATATAAGTTCGCCCGCAGAATCCTTGATAAGCACCGTGATTTCAGCCTTACCTTCTTCCTCATTCAGACTTTTCACCCTGAATTCAGCCCTTTCACCGCGGGATTCGACAAAGGGTACTATATCAATCTGCAAATTACCTTCGGTAATACTTGAAGAAACGGTTATTATCAGATTATCCGAAGTGCGTCCGGTTCCTTCCGCTCTTTGGAGAAGCACCTCCAGTGTGGTGAAATCAGTTCTATCCGGCTTTACAACGAGCTTATCGGAAGTCAAGAAAACGGCATTTGGCCATGCAGGCTTAAAGGCAACTTCATCAAAAACGGTAAAGCCGTTCGTTGTAGCGGAAAGCCCGACAAAATCGTTGGGTTGCACATCCGCAATCAGTTTCACAACAATACTTTTCTCCGAGGTATTTAGCTTTATCTCTTTTCCGTCGCTGTCGGAACCGGTTCCCTGAAATCTGCCCTGGTCGGTTTTAAAGATTACTTCCTGATCTTCGGCCACCCTACTGCCGAGCTGAGCAGTTATTTCAATCGTACTTTGACCGTTGGCTATCAGCTCCTTATTGTCCGAAATCGAAATGGATAGGATGTCTTCCACAGGGATTCCATTGGTAGGATCTTCCAGGCTGCAGGCAAATTCGAGCACCACGGGAATCAGCAGAAATGTTTTCAATCGCATGGAAAAATGATTAGGTGAGATTTAAATTTCTGGAATTCGTATCGGATGTTTCATCGTTATCATTTGTAACTTCCGCATTCAGTGCAGTAACAATATCTCCACTAACATCGGATGAGTTTACAGTCATGCTAAATTCATAGCTTTTTTCGACATAAGCGCCTAAATTTTCAGCATCCAGCTCCATGGTTTCTGAATCATTTTCTTCAAAATAACACTGAGATCCATCCAGGGAAAACTTTACTTGGATATCTCCGGGCGCATTTGGTATTATATCTAACCATATGGTTATTGACTCGCCTCGTGTGGCATCGATATCCTCATAGGAAGTAAACGAAACTAGTGGTTGTGCCATAATATTGCAATTTAAGGTTTAGGTAATGTTACTCTGTACTTGTCGTCGGAACCAATGGCCCTGAATCGGTTGAGGATATCCGGATTAACACTAATCGTTAAACACGGAGCCGCCCTAACCTCTGAGGTGGATTCCAACGGACTGACCGATGGTTGCTTAAAGAATATTGTCAGCAGATCAACCGAAATAAACCGATTGATATCATAACTTGCTCCCAGTACCGGATTTACCCCCAAAACATTTTCCATGGACTGCCCCTTATATTTCAAATCGCCTCCGATTTTAAATCCTCCCAGGATCGAAAATCTCCGATACCATTTATCGGTCAGATAAGGCGCTAATACCCGTTTATCCACATCGGTTAAATAATATTTAACGGCCAGATAGGAAAATACCTGAGTTTCATTATCCTCGAAAGGATTAAGAAAGGCAAAACCGGCGCCTGCCGCTGCATCAAAACGAATTGTTTCTTTTTCACTAACTCCCGCCACATCGACTTTGGCATCAAATTCTATTACATCGCCGATCGTTGAATACAATCTGTCCAACATAAATTGAAAGGAATCATCGTATTGCTTTTTCAATTCCCGGCGGTTTCGAATGGAGGCGTCCAGTTTTTTGGTCACATCCTCGTAGTTAAATATCAGCCCCCTTAATTCAACAAGCTTTTCAGCATGGTTTTTCAGCGGATTACTATTCTTTTCAATATATATTGCCATCAGATCCAGGGTGGCTTGATCGGGTACGGTTTGTTTATTTAAGAAATCCGAAATCGCTTTTATTTGATCTTTATCGAACAGGTTTTTCTTGCCGAGCTTCAATGCAGGAAACTGGTTTCGAATCAAGCCGGGATTGTTTTTTGAAAAAGCCTTAACGGCCTCGATCGCATTTTCTTTCTCTTGCGTATAACGTTTAAAATTGAATTCCGCTCTGGCCAGCTTAGCCGCGCCCACCAGGTCGACGTCGTTTGAATTTATCGTGGTCTGTCTTGTAAATTCCAATTCTCCGTCCTTATATACCAGCGATCCAACCTTGTTTTGCTTTATCACACTTTCGGCGACTGCCTTCAGCATTTGATTTACCTGGGATTCACTTATCGCTCCTTTTCGACTATAAAGTTGAGTTAACTCCGTGTTCAACTCTTTTTTTATTTGTTCCTTAATGGAGGCATCATGCTCTTTCAATACATAAAACGTGAATTGTAATTTGTACTTTTCTCCGTATTCCAGTCCTTTGCTGATGTAAAACTCAAAATCGGTTTCATTTCCCTGCTTCCACCAACTTGATGTTATAGCATTTGACGCATCATAATTGGAACAATCCGGAACGGTACACTTCATTATTTTTACGCTTCCGGCATCGGCGGTTTTATCAAACAGATTTCTGTTTCCTTTAATAAAGAAGACGCGCTGATAGGGCAGCGGATCCCGTAAGGTAAGATTATCAAACCGTACGACAGGGGGTGTTTGTGCCAGACATTGGCAGGTAAAAAACAACAGAAAAGCTAATAATCTTGTCATAGATAAAATTTCGGATAATCAATCAAAACCAAACTGGCGGGATTCAATCCACTCCATACTCAACGGCAATTATAGTCTTGATTTTACAATCAGTAAATACCCAACCTTGGGTATATTTTGTTTTATTGAACATTCAATATCATCTATTCATCCACCGACATTTCCAGTGGCAGACCCGCCGCATCGGTTTCATCCTGTTGCGGTCCTTCAAAAACTCCGGTGGATGAGATCGTATACTTTCCGTTTTTTTCAATTTGGATTACAATATCACCGACAATAAATCCGGATTCGCTGGTTTTACTCGTATCCAATCCTCCCTCGGTTTGCAAAACAAGTGCCGGCGGAACAGTTACACAGGGGGCCGTTGCCATCAGTACCTTATCTACTATATCGGTGCGTGGATGCTGATAGGTTCTTGACTGGTTCTGTCCGACAGACAGGATGGCAACGGAGGGAGAAAGCAGGTTCATAAATTCATAATTGGTGCTGCTTTCACTTCCGTGATGTGAAACATGCAATATTTCCAGGCCATTCTCTCTGTCGATTAATTGTTGCCTTATCATTGCTTTGGCCAGATCGGATTCGACGTTTCGCTGGCTTGTTTTCCGGTTGGTACAATTCAAATCCTTTGAAAATTGACCGCCTCCCAAATCTCCGGCAGAGAAAAATTCAAATTCGCCATATTTGAAAACGAGCCCGATGCTTTTGTCGTTTTCACTTTTTACCTCAACGGATGATCCGCCGATCAGGCGTCCATCATTCACCGCACAAGTGACCATACATCCATCGCCCAAATTCAGTGAATACCCTGGTTTCATACGATAGATCTTTCTTGCAATTTTTCTTACTTCAGGAATGAAATTTTCATCGTAATTTCTTTGTTTTTTGTCACTTCCGTTATGGTAAAACACATCGATGTCGTATCCAGCCTCCAGAACATTAAAAAAACCCTCGAAATGGTCGGCATCTTTATGTGAAACAATCATATAATCAAAGGTGGTGGAAGCAGCCGGATAGCCTATATCGGTCAGGTAGTCGGTTATTTCACCTCCGCGTTCTTTCTTACCGCCATCGAATATAAGGGTCTTTCGTTTTCCATGCACTTCAGGGCCTTCGACAAAAACACAATTCCCCTGCCCGACATTGATTACGTGAATGGTCATTTGGGCATGCCCGGGCAGGCACACAAAAAAGGCAGTCACGACATGACAGATCATATGGACATATAAGTTATTCCTGCTCATCAGAATTCGAATTAATCGGTTGATTGTTTTCGTTATTTTTCACCAGTGCATAGGCACCATTGCTCAAACCTAAGAGAGCGAGCATATTCGTATCAAATTCAGGGATTTCCAGTGTTGTAAGTACCTCGACCAGGTAAAACACTCCAAAGCCAATATTAAACAAGAATGCCTGAACCCTGTGGATCGATACCCCTTGATTATCCATCAGGATATCGAATAGCCAACCTTCACTGGGCAAGTTCTGATGGGTTTTGCCTCTTCCGACTTTATTTACATCCTTGTTGTCTATGGCAGCACCTACACCGAGGGTCGCCCCGCTGATCCCCAATAATATCCACACCGTCGAATTGACTGAAAAAGTTGATGTGGATATCAAAATATAGGTCAATGACGACAGGATTATCAAAGTCCACCAAAAAACTTGACACCTGCTAAAACTATAGGGCTTTTTATCTTTTGCCAGTGATGAAAGATCGCGCAGAGCAGGAGTTCGGACGCCAATATACATCAAGAAAATAGCGATAACCCCAACCGATAGCCATGATACAATACTCCGATAGCTTGTTCTTGTTAAACCTTCTATTCTTGTAGGACCGCTTAGAACGGCATCGTTCGGAAGGTGAACCGACACATAGGCGCTTGCCATGTTTTCTAATCTTCGAAGCGCATCAAGTCGATCTCGGTCCAGTACATTTTTTTGAATGATAAATGCCAGCAAATCTGTCGATATGGTCTTTTCCTGGCCATCTTCCTGGAATGTGAGTGTTCTGGAGATCCGATTGGGGACAATCTCCTCCAATGAGATATCGTTGATGGAAAGATCGATACCGGACCGGTCCCATTCTTCTTTTTCTATGGTATGATAAATATCCGGGATGTACACAATGATACTATCCTTTTCATTGATCCGACCATCCTGCGTATAGTCAGACACAAATACGATGATCTTATCTTCTTTTTGTGCATAAAGACAAAAATGGAACAGTAATAGGACGATCAGGTTGGTAAACGTTTTCATAAAGATCGTATGTTGGTGAGTAGTGTTTAAACCTTAATTAAAGGTTTGGAACAATCCCATTTAAATCAATACCCAACCTTTGGTATTTTTAGGTTGTGAACGGTCATATTTTGATGTCGGTGGGTATGCCACCGGTTCACCTTTCCTTCTTCATCCTTTTTGCAATGGGATTTTTTTGTTTTCTTAGATGCGATAACCCTAATCACAGCAACAAGACATTACCGATATGATCTTATGAAAAGTAAAAAACACAATATTTTCAGGTTGGTATGGTTTAGCCTCGTAATTGTATTTTTAGTTTGGCAATGGTCTTCCTATCAATCCAAAGGATTACCCCATGATACCTTTGCTAATAGCGATAAAGTTATTGTGGAGCAAAATGATGATAAAATCACGTTTGTCGCCAGAAATACAAGCAACAAAACCGAAATCATTTTTTTTCAGGGCGGGCTGGCAGACCCTAAAGCTTATGCGCCTTTATGTCGTCAATTTGCCGAACGAGGATTTACCTGCCACCTGATCAAAATGGGGTGGAGAATACCTCGATGGAACTATAATAAGATTGAAACCCTATTCAATATTGAAAAAAACAAATACATCATAGGAGGGCATTCTCAAGGCGCAAAGATGGCATCTCAATTCGTACATGAAAATCCGAATTTACTGAAAGGGCTTTATTTACTCGGAACATCTCATCCAAGAGATTATGATTTGTCGGACAGAATTATCCCGACCATAAAACTTTATGCTGAGCTTGATGGCCTGGCAAGTGTCCCTGAAGTTATGGAAAACAAAGCCAAATTGCCCAAGAACACCATCATGAAAGCGATAGAAGGAGGCAATCATTCACAATTTGGCTACCTGGGGAAGCTATTGACGGATGAGTCACCCAGGATAGGCTTAGAAGAGCAGCAGGAAGCAACACTTGAATATCTAATGGAATTCTTTCAAAAAGTTGAAAATGAATAAATTAAAGCTAGATTATAAACCGTAAGTAAAGGAGTAAAACTCAGTTATGGCCTTTATATGCAGCCGCTAACACTAAAAAAAAGAAAATATGAAATTGAATAAGACGATCTATCCTTGCCTGTGGTTTAACAATAAGGCAAAAGAAGCTGCCGGGTTTTACTGTTCAATTTTCCAGGATGGTAAAATTTTAGAACACAATCCCATGGTAACTACGTTTGAAATCAACGGGACAAAATTTATGGGATTAAACGGTGGGCCTAAATACAAATTTACGCCTGCAACTTCGTTTGTGATCGAATGTGAAACTCAGGAACAAATCGATTATTACTGGGAAAAATTAGGAGCAGATGGAAAATACAGTCAATGCGGATGGTTGGAGGATAAATTCGGAGTTTCTTGGCAAATCGTAC
>JAKSDO010000043.1 GCA_022360055.1 Cytophagales bacterium
ATTAGCCAACTGGAATTCTACTCCAAAGAAATTGAAAAATATCGATTCCGGCATTTTATTACGCCCGGAATTACAGGATGGGCCCAGGTTAATGGTTTCAGAGGAGAGACCGAGGACATCAAATTAATGAAGAAACGAGTTGATTTTGATGCATGGTATATTGAAAACTGGTCATTGAGATTGGATATTAGGATTATTTTTTTGACTATCTTTAAATTGATTATTGGAGACAAACGAGCTTATTAAGTTAGATCGGATATGAATCAAGTTTCTTCGATACCTGTACTGGATGTCCCTATCTATAACGGAAATATCAAGAGCTTTTTTGAATTGCTCAATCAGGATATTTTATCCGGGGAGAAATTAAATCGACAGGTAAGTTTTTGTGATGCCAATGTCCTGGTCTCTTCAATGAAAAATAATCAACTTAAAGAATTGCTGATCAATGATACGTACCTGAATATGCCGGACGGTATGCCAAATGTTTGGATGGGCAAATTAAAGGGGGCGAGAAATATTGACAGATGTTATGGGCCGGACGTATTTGAGTATATTCTCCGAAATACAGCCGATAACAAGGAAGTTCATCATTTTTTTACCGGAGGAAAGGAGGGAGTCGCCGAGCTGTTGAAAGGGCATTGCGAAAGTGAATTCAATAATCATAACATAAAAGGAGTGCATTGCCCTCCGTTTCGCGAATTAACCGAAGATGAGATCAAATCTATTGCTCAGGAAATAAACGAACTGGAAACAGATATAGTTTGGATCGGTATAAGCTCGCCAAAGCAAGATTTTTATGCGTCAAGATTACGGAAGTATCTTAATGTACATTATGTCTTTACTATTGGCGCTGCTTTTGATTTTTATACCGGTCAGGTAAAACAAGCCCCCAAAATTGTTCAACGAAGCGGGTTTGAATGGTTTTACAGAATATTGGCCGAACCGAAGCGTATGTTTAAAAGGTACTTGAGCGTTGTGCCAAGTTTCATCTACTACAATTTTCTTGATCTGTTCAAAAACAGATCAAAACCCTTTAACGATGAAGCTGTTGTTTAGGAGTTTTTCTTTATTGTATTGGAATCGTTTGTTATTTTTGTAATCGTTTACGGTTCCACCGGCGGCTTCGACGACAGCTTGTCCGGCGGCTGTATCCCATTCCATAGTAGGTCCGTGCCTGTAGTAGATATCTGCTTTACCTTCGGCGACCATACAGAATTTTAAAGAGCTTCCGACGGCTATTGTTTTAGTGACGCCGTAGCTTTTGAGTAATTGTGCTTCTTCTTCGGAAGCATGCGACCTGCTTCCGACGGCGATCCTGTTTTTTTCCTTCCGGTTTACTTTGAGGACGGTTTCATCTCCTCCTTGCTGAATCAATAGGGCTTTATTGTTGTGTTGGTCCCCGATGTAGAGTTTTTTGAGTATGGGGGCATATACGATGCCGAAGACGGGGAACCGGTCCTGTATCAAAGCGATGTTGACGGTGAATTCCCCGTTTCTTTTAATGAATTCCTTTGTGCCGTCGAGAGGGTCGACGAGCCAGAATGTGTTCCAGTTTTTTCTTTTCAGGTATTCGATATTTTTTTCTTCTTCGGATAGTATTGGTATTTTTGGATCTAATTTTCTCAATGTATGCACGATGATGTTATTGCTGGCTTTGTCGGCTAAAGTGAGTGGAGAATTGTCCGATTTGTAATTGATATCCCTGGAAAGGGAATTATCATAATATATTCTTAATATTTCTTTCCCGGCTTGCACAGCAAGCTTGGATAAGCTATCTAAACTGATCTTCATTTGATTCTTTACTCGTATCAAAACAAGAGCACTAAAATAGAGACTATCATTATAATATTCCTCGATTAATGCTATTTTTGCGAAAATTTCTTTAGTGTGGAAAACATATTCCCAATCTTTGATTCAATTTTATCGTTAGCAGATAAAGAAAAGCTGCTGAATCAGCGCTCGTTGGTTGTTTGGCTGGTAGGCTTATCCGGATCAGGGAAAAGTACGTTGGCGCGGGGATTGGAAAACGCGCTGTACCAGCGTGGGTACCTGACCAAACTGCTGGATGGAGATAACCTTCGCAGCGGTCTGAACAACAATTTATCTTTTACGTCATCGGACCGTTTGGAGAACATAAGAAGGGCTGCAGAAGTATCGAAACTGTTTGTTGATTGCGGCGTGATCACGATCTGTTCGTTGATAAGCCCGACCAGAGAAATACGTGAGATGGCTAAATCGATCATAGGGTCGGATCGATATTTTGAGGTATTTGTGAACTGTCCGCTTGAGGTTTGTGAATCGCGTGATGTGAAGGGACTTTACAAGCGAGCTCGTGCTGGTGAGATCCGTGATTTCACAGGGATCGATGCACCGTTTGAGGCTCCGGAGACTCCGGATTTGGAGATCCGAACGGACCGCGATACGCTTGAATACTGTCACGGTCAATTGTTAGCAGGTATATTAAACAGAATAGAAATAAAGGATTAAAAAAGACTTGATCATGCATAAATATCATCTTTCACATTTGAATCAACTGGAGAACGAAGCGATTTTTGTCATGCGTGAAGTGGCCTCACAGTTTGAGCGTCCGGTGCTGTTGTTTTCCGGGGGAAAGGATTCCATTGTGATGGTTCGTTTGGCTCAGAAGGCCTTTTGGCCGGCCCGTATCCCGTTTCCGTTGTTGCATATAGATACGGGTCATAATTTTACGGAGACGCTTGAATTCCGGGATAATTTAGTTTCAGAGTTGGGTGTCGAACTAATAGTTGGTTCTGTTCAGCGCTCGATCGATGAGGGAAAGGCGGTTGAAGAGAAGGGCCCGAACCCGAGCAGGAACGCGCTTCAAACGGTTACGTTGCTCGATACGATCGATTCGTACAAGTTTGATGCGGCCTTTGGTGGCGGTCGTCGTGATGAGGAGAAGGCGCGGGCCAAGGAGCGTTTTTTTTCACACCGTGATGAATTCGGGCAATGGGATCCGAAGAATCAACGTCCTGAGCTTTGGAATTTGTTTAACGGGCGTAAGCATTTGGGAGAGCATTTCCGGGTGTTTCCCCTGAGTAACTGGACGGAGATGGATGTTTGGCAGTACATAGCGACGGAGGGGATCCCGATTCCCAAGATCTATTATACGCACGAGCGAGAAGTGGTTCGTCGTGATGGGGTCTACCTGGCGCATTCGCCGTATATCACGTTGCTGGAAGGGGAGCAGATCGAGCGCAAGCGGATCCGTTTCAGAACGATCGGAGACATGACGTGTACCGGTGCGGTGGTATCGACCGCTTCAAAGATCGAGGATATTATTCTGGAGGTGGCGGCAGCCCGTGAGACCGAGCGTGGCACGCGTGCCGATGACAAGCGATCGGAGGCTGCGATGGAAGACCGTAAGAAGGCGGGATATTTTTAAACGAGAAAGTTGCATGCTGCTATTAAGGGATTTATGCTTAGGGGTTGTTATCAAAGCATCGGATGTGCCTGTTGGTTTGATCCTGTGTAAGCAAGGACAGGGTATGATACAGGCAGGCTAGATTAGGAAAAGGGACCCGGTTTGTTTCGATCAGTAAAAGAAAAGGAATGTAGAGTTAAGTAGAATTAAAAACGACGTTTTTGTCATTTCGATGTTTAGGAGAAATCTTATTCATCGTCTAAATCAAGACAGATTTCTCACTCTGTTCGAAATGACACTTTACTTCTTACTTAACGGTAGTTTTAGTTTAGAATTTAGAAAAGATATACATGATAAAGACAGAGCAAGAATTTTCGACGGAAGAATACTTGAAGATGGACCTGTTGCGTTTTACGACGGCAGGTTCCGTGGATGACGGTAAGAGTACGCTTATAGGTCGTTTGCTGCATGATTCGAAATCGATCTTTGAGGATCAGCTGGATGCCGTAGAGCAGGCGAGTAAGAAGATGGGTGACCACCAGGTGAACCTGGCGTTGCTGACCGACGGTTTGCGCGCGGAGCGGGAGCAGGGTATAACGATCGATGTAGCGTACCGTTATTTTGCGACCCCAAAGCGCAAGTTTATCATCGCCGATACCCCCGGTCACATTCAGTATACGCGTAATATGGTTACGGGTGCCTCGACGGCGAATTTGGCGATTGTGTTGGTAGATGCGCGTCACGGTGTAGTTGAGCAGACGTGCCGTCATGCGTTCATAGCGTCGTTGCTTCAGATCAAACATTTGATTTTGTGTGTGAACAAGATGGATTTGGTTGATTACCGGGAGGAGGTTTTCCAAAAGATCAAGTCGGACTTTGATGATTTTAGTTCGAAGCTGGAGATCCAGGACATCCAGTATATTCCGATCAGTGCGTTGAAGGGGGACAATGTAGTGGAGCCGGGAGCGAACACGCCTTGGTATAAGGGCTCGACGTTGTTGTACACGTTGGAGAATGTGCATATAGCGAGTGACTATAATTTTGTAGATTGTCGATTTCCTGTTCAGCGCGTTATCCGTCCACAGTCGGAAGCCTTTCATGATTTTCGTGGTTATGCGGGCAGGATTGAGGGAGGTATTTTCAAACCCGGGGATGAAGTTTTGGCGTTGCCGTCAGGTTTTACCTCTAGGGTGAAGAGCATCGAGACGATGAACGGAGCGATCGATGAGGCCTTTCCACCGATGAATGTGGTGATGAACCTGGAGGATGATATCGACATCAGCCGCGGTGATATGCTAGTAAAGCCGAACAATCAGCCGCGTGTTGGTCAGGACATCGAGTTGATGATATGTTGGCTGAATGAGAAGAAGATCATGTCCGGTGGCAAATATACGATTCGTCATACGACCAAGGATGCACGATGTATCGTAAAGAGCATCCGTTACAAGGTAGACATCAATACGTTGCACAAGATCGAGGACGATTTATCGTTGGGTTTGAATGAGATCGGTCGTATCTGGGTTCGCACGACCCAGCCGTTTTTCTACGACAGTTACAAGAACAACCGCGGGACGGGCAGCATCATCCTGATCGATGAAAATACCAATGAAACCGTTGGAGCCGGTATGATAATATAGCCTATTTGGTCGGAGCGTATATTGTTAAGCCAATTTTTGATGCAGAATAATTTAAGGAGCCGTCTAAAATTCAAAGTAGTCAATAACTGCACTGAATTTGCTATTTAACTCATCGATTGTTTTAGGCTGTAGTTTGTTAAGGTAATCTCCGGAAGATCCTTTTCTTATATGAGATTTTTGACTTTCTTTTTTGGGCTGCTTTTTATGAAAATCATGAATTAATTTATTCTTAAGATCCGTGTTGACTTTCAATTGCGTATAATCGATTATTTTTTCGAGCCAATTTTCAAATTCCTGAGAAAATTCACTGAATTTAAAGACGAAATGATTTTGATCCTTTTGAAGAAAGTCCATGTATTTCGTGAAATTATCTAATACCTCGTCCGAAGTTTTAAAGCAATAATCATCTATGGATGAATTTTGGGCCAGGTTTTTATGTTTTATGAAATAATCGTATTTGTCGCCAATTACCGGTGTCAAATGACTGAATCTGTATGAATAAAACATAGATACCAGCAGGTCCCGGGGATCTCTGATAGCGATTATTTTCTTGATGTCGGGATATTTTTCAATAGAATGAATATATCCTCCGAACGCGCTGTAAATAATTCCGGTCGGTTTGATCAAGTATGAGTACTTTTCAAATTCTTTTTCGGAGAGATCATCAAGATAAGGGAAGTTTGATAAGAACGCATAACCAGCCAAATTTATACATTTATATCCGTTGTCCGGGCCAATTGTAAAAAAAAGGTCTTTGAGGTATTGAGAAGCGCTTCGATTAAATCCCATGTGAACAATACTTGGCAGATCGGTAGATACCTCAAGCCGGTTTTTGATCAGCTTTATTTCTTCTTTGTATTTGATGCCGACCAGAAGTTTTGATAAAATTGGTACTTTTAGTATGTTTTCAACCAATTTGTTTTTTGCGATTTTGTTCATTGCGTTCTATTTTATTCAAAAATAATCTTAATCTTTTTAATTAATTACAAGGTCTATCCGTATGCGAATGTTGCCGGACGCTTAACAATTGATGAATACGAAAGTGATGCATCGATTTTATAAGAGTATAAGCGCTAAGTCAAACTTTTATATATACCGGAAGCTGGCTTATATCTTCTTTCGTACATCCGTTAAAGTCAGTTCTAAATGTAGTCATATCTTATCTACAAATGATGCGATTGGTTTTATACTTCTTGGTTTCAATTTTAAAAATGAACTAAAAAATATCGGTGTCCAAATCATCGTACCAGATTTTAAAAATTATAAGTGGGAAAAGGCAAAATTATATAAAAATGCTTTTTACAAGCATGAGATAACGAACGGTCTACAGACTATATAAGGAGAATCAATCTTTTCTATTCGATCCGGAAAGCGTCCGGAACCGTGAGATCCGGGTCCTAATTTCTTAACATGCAAGTTGCAATATTTTAATA
>JAKSDO010000180.1 GCA_022360055.1 Cytophagales bacterium
CCTAAGAGGCTTTTCAGAGGCCATACAGAGTGTTTACCCTAAAGCAGAGATACAGAGTTGTATTGTCCACCAAATCCGTAATTCGCTTAAATATGTGGCCAGCAAGGATCAAAAGGTATTCATGAAGGAACTCAAGGAAGTTTATCGTGCAGACACCAAGGAATTGGCTGAGATGGAGTTGTTGAATTTATCTGAGAAATGGGGCAAAAAGTATCCAATTGTCATCCAAAGTTGGGAAAACAACTGGGAGAAGCTGACTACCTATTTTCAGTACACCGCTCCAATCCGTAAATTAATTTATACTACCAATGCGGTAGAGGGTTATCATCGTCAGATCCGGAAGGTGACCAAGACCAAGGGAGCTTTTACCTCGGATATGGCCTTGTTGAAGCTAGTCTATCTGGCCACCAAAAATATTGAGAAAAAATGGACATCGCCTTTGCAAAATTGGAGTTTGACCGTACAACAGTTGGCCATAAAATTTGGAGACCGGTTGCCACTGGATTTGGCGCGCAGCCCTTCTTCCGGGGGCTAGCCCCCGGAAGAAGGGCTGAAGGAGTAGACAGAGTTTACTTTACACTTCCGATAGATATTTTTACCTATGCCTGTTCCTGTTCTGATATGTCTTTCGGCGATTCTTTAACCTCCGTCTTCGTATCAGAATCGTTCTGCTTCGCCTCCTCCATTACTTCCGGAGCAACTTTTAGAAGAATCAAATACCAATTCACCAGCTTTTTCATGTCCGAGACATAGACCCGCTCGGTATCGTAGTCCGGAGCTATATGCGCGATAAAAGCTTTTAATTCATCGGGATCTGATTTTCCGCTCACACCGGGATCATCTCCGAATTCTTTGTGGATCTTTGTGAAAATTTCCTGTAATGGAATCGTTTTGTCATAATCCGTCGTATAAATTGAAATCTCATGCAGTAACGAAACCCTGTGATGAGGTCCGGTAATCAATCTGGAATTCTTCTCATCCAAACTTTCTAATACGAGTCCTGTACGGGTAGGCTTCACTACTTTAAATAATCCCGGTTTGCCGGAAACTGCAGCTATATCTTTTAATTCCATGAGCTAAAAATTTGGTTGTAAATTTAAGGTAATTAGAATCGATAATGAAAGAGATTATTTTTTGAAATCCAAAATTATTTCTTCAGCAAAAGATAGTATTTCCGATCTGCCCGCCTGACTTATTGAGGAGCTGGCAAACATTATTGGAATTTCTTCCCATGTATTATTCAGTTCTCGAATATGCCTGGCTTTTGTCGACTGAAATTTGCCTTTTGACTGCTTGTCGGTTTTTGTAAATACCATCGCAAAAGGAATTCCTTTTTCTCCGAGCCATGCTATAAACTCATAATCAATCGATTGAGGTTCGAGCCTGGAATCGATCAAAACAAACAGACAGGCAAGATTTGGCCTGTTCAATAAATACTCTTCAATCATCACGCCCCATTCGGCCTTTTTTTGTTTACTCACTTTTGACCATCCGTAGACGGGCAAATCGACAAGATACCAACTTTCATTGATTTCAAAATGATTGATGAGTTGAGTCTTTCCGGGCTTGGAGGAAGTTTTAGCAAGGTTTTTCCGCCCTGTCAGCATATTTATGAGCGAAGATTTTCCGACATTTGAACGTCCTATAAAAGCGAATTCAGCCTTAGTCGGAGGAGGACATTGTTCGACATCCGAGCTGCTCTTAACAAATTTCGATTGCTTAATTTTCATTTCTTGTCAACAAAAATCAGAGAAAATATGATGCAAATAAACTTTATTTTATGATCTAAAAGCCAAATTATTACATCGTTTTCCCAATAATTTTTGAACAATCACTTTTTTTTTCTTCACAGAATAAATCTAAAACCAGCCAAATTCAACAACAAACTTGTATAAATTACCATTAAAAGATATATTTCAGATTATAAACAGTTGTTTACTAATGATTTGTGCACACCCCATTAAAGCATTAGACTAAATATATTACAACCATTTGTTATTGCTGAAAATCAATTTTAATTTCAACGGTCAAATTGTGTTATTTGAATTCAGAAACTACAACTAATTTTTGTATATGCGGATATACCGTAAATTTTATGCTCTGATCATATTATCATCCTTTTTTGTAGCTGCAAGAGGACAGGACGAGAATAAGGAAGCGGCACGACAAATTGTAGAGATTGCGAATGAAGCGTATTTCAATCTAAGAGTAATTCTTATCGCCAACGAGCAATATGTCCAGGCAGCCGAGATGGACCCGGATAATATTGAAGCCAATTACATGGCCGGAAGGACCTACCTTGAAACCAACTCAAAAGCCAGCGCGACAAAGTATCTTTTAAGGGTATATGAGATCGATCCGAATTACAAATACAATATTTTGTATATGATCGGCCAGGGCTACCAGTACGGATTGGAATTTGAAAAAGCTATAGATTATTATAACCGTTATCTAAACAAACTCGGGGAAAACATACGTCGAAGCGGTGAGGATTATACCTCTCCGGCCGAAGTGAAACGGCGCATCTATGAGTGCCAAAACGGTATTGAGTATGTCCTTGCACCAAGAGAGTACGTGATCGAAAACATGGGTTCTTCGATTAATTCGGAATGGGACGATTTTGCCCCGGTAGTTACCGCTGACGAATCTTTTATGGCGTTTACAACACGTCGCCAAGACGGGAATTCCAACCAGGATGTGTTCGACGATATGTTGTATTACGAAGATGTATTCTATTCAAAGCGCTCCGGCGACACCTGGCAAATGGCCCAAAATATAGGACCTCCGATAAACATCATTTATCATTCCTCCAACCTCGCGATTAGTGCTGACGGAACCCAATTGTACCTGTACAAAAGCCAGAATGGGGGAGATATATTCCTTTCGGAGAAAAATCCGGACGGGACGTGGTCGGAACCTGAGGCATTGAATGATAACATAAACAGTACTTTTTCCGAGAATTCAGTATCCATTTCTCCGGATGGAAATACATTGTATTTTTCGAGTGACCGCCCGATAACCTCCGATAAAACCGATTTGGATATTTACTATTCAAAAAAGGACAGAAATGGGAATTGGGGCGTTGCAAAAAATATAGGCCCCGTAATCAATACCGAATTTGATGAAGACGGCCCTTTTATCGATTACGATGGCAAATCTTTATACTTTTCAAGTAAAGGCCATAAGGGCATGGGCGGCTATGACATTTACAGGACAGTTTATGATGAAGAAACAGAGACATGGTCTGAACCAATCAACCTGGGATATCCGATGAACTCCCCGGATAACGATATCTACTTTGTAAGTACCAGGGACGGCAAGCGTGGTTATTACGCATCTGCAAAAGCTGATGGCCTGGGCTTTACCGACATCTATCATATCCGACTTGCTGACTTGGATGCTCCCCCGAAAAAAGTAGAAGCTAAAAAAATTGAGACAGAACCTGAAAAGCCGGTTATCGAGGAGCCGATTGTCGAACAGCCAATACCTGTAGTCTTGATATTGAAAACCATAGATAAGCAAACGCGACAAATACTTGAATCAGATGTATCGATTAGCCGGGCTGGAACGAATAGCTCCGTAGCTGTGCGGAGAATTGGCAATGGTCTCTACGAGGCGCAATTTGCAAACAACACTTTATCCCAATATGATATTACTGTTCAGAAATCCGGTTATATGTATAAAAATATAGCCGTAACCATCCCTGCGATGACCACAAAATCAAATAAAATTGCAAAGCAAATTTTGCTGGATAAAATCCAGGTGGGATATAGTCAGGTGATTCGAAACATCTATTTTGATTTTGGTACCGCCCGGTTAAAAGATTCTTCCAACCCGGAGCTCAATAAATTGTTGAAAGTACTGCAGGAAAACCCGAGATACCTTATCGAAATTTCAGGCCATACGGATAATGTCGGAGGAAAAGATTTCAACCAGTGGCTTTCGGAAAGAAGAGCACAGGCCGTTGTAAACTATATGATTAAAAGGGGTCAATCTGAGGGCAGATTCATAGTAGAAGGCTACGGAGAAGAACACCCATTGGCCAGTAACGACGATGAAGAATGGGGTCGGGAGCTGAACCGCCGAGTGGAATTCAGAGTTCTCCAATTCAAACAATAACAAATCAGATTAATTTCTACTGTTGTAATTTAATGCGATAGGGTTGCTTATATTTGCAGCCTGTCGGCTTAGATAAATTCATCGTTTTGAGAAATCATGCATGAGGAGGTAAAACCCTATAAAGCAGAGCGTATCGGAAAGAAAGAACAAGTGGCTAAGATGTTTGACAACATTAGCCCGAAATATGATTTACTGAATCACCTGTTAAGTGTCGGAATTGATGTTCAGTGGAGAAAAAAAGCGATAAAGCTTCTTAAACCGATAAACCCAAATATCATACTTGACGTGGCAACCGGCACGGCAGATTTTGCTATTCAGGCTTTGACTTTAAATCCGGAAAGCGTAATAGGTGTGGATATTTCCGAAGGAATGCTTGAAATCGGAAGAGATAAAATCAGGAAAAAGAAACTCGACCATGTGATTTCTCTGGAGAAAGGAGATTCCGAAAAGCTGCGGTTCGAGGATAATAAATTTGATGCAGTCATCGTTGCATTTGGAGTAAGGAATTTTGAAAATCTGGAAAGCGGATTAAGGGATATGTACAGAGTTCTCAATTATGGCGGGAAAGCTGTAATTCTTGAATTTTCAAAACCTGTCTCTTTCCCATTCAAGCAGATTTACAATTTTTATTTTAAAACGATATTGCCTATTATAGGAAACGTGATATCAAAGGACAATGCGGCATATACCTATTTACCTGAATCGGTGCAGGCATTTCCCGAGGGTTCTCAATTTTTGAATATATTAAGTAACACGGGTTTTAAAAAGACGGAATGCATTCCTCTTACATTCGGCATTTGCTCCATTTACTCAGGTACAAAATAGTAAGCACACTGGCTACTATCTTTTTGGTACCGCTAACTTGTTCAGGACAGGAAGCATTTCAATTCAATCTTCCTTTTTCAGATGCTAAGTGGCTGCATTATGGATTCAGTATCGGACTGCATACCTCGAACCTTCAGCTAAAGTATTCTGATAAATTTGTTACGCCCGAAATGGACAGCGTCCATTCCATTATGCCGGCGAATGCCTTTGGCTTTTCACTGGGATTTATTACTGATTTCAGGCTTGAAGATCAATTCAATATACGCGTATTGCCAAAGGTATCATTTTATGAATTCCCCGTGGATTTTAATTACACGGACGGAAGCACAAACAGGCAACTGATCGAAGCAACTTTTGTTGAAATACCAGTGCTTTTTAAGTATAAATCGGAGCGACACAAAAACTTCAGATTTTATTTTGTCGGAGGTGTGGCCCCCGGTTTGGAAGTTTCGGGTAAAAAGAGAAAAGAACAATCCGACAACCGGCTGATAACGCACGATTTTAACGTGAATGCTGAAATAGGTTTCGGAATTGATATGTATTATCCCTTGTTTAAGTTTAGTCCGGAAATCCGCTTTTCCAAGGGTCTTGTTAATTTGTTGAAAGAAGATCAATATGGATTTAGCGATGGAATCGAATCGCTGAAGATGAATGTGGTAACGCTCTATTTACAGTTTTCGGATTAATCGAAACTTCCGGCCGAAGCCTGGTGTCAAATTATTTGGTCAAGCACTTCCGAATTGATTTCATGACCGCCACGAAAGGTTATCAACTTATAATTGAAACGGATTTTTGAATACCTTTTCTTCACTTTAAGGAGTTGCTCTTTGGTGATAAACCTATCCGAATCACCGATGACCACCAGGTTTTCACCTTTTGAAAATGAATCGGATACACTTTGTCTTTCTATTTCATGAGCCAGGCTTGTCCCCCACAATATCAATTTGTTGTATTTGATTTTTGAATGATTTATCCATCGACTCACGGTGTGTCCGCCTTGGGAAAATCCAAGTAAATTCAGCTTGGCGTGCTTCAGATAAGGATCAACTTCCTTACTGAAAATCGAATCCAGGTAGTTGAGATAATTATGAACGTCCAAGTCGCGGTCATGAGCGGTCATCCAACTCGCTCCGATGTTTTGGCCCACTCCTTTTAGGTAGAATTTCGAAAGTGCCTGCGGAAAAATAACGCTATTCAGATCTGTAAATAATCCGGAAAAAGAGCGGGCAAATTCCTCTGCCAATTGCCCATATCCGTGAAATACCATCCAGATGTTCTTTGTAGAAGTCGCAGCGGAACCAATCTTTATATATGGCGCTCTGAAGGGGATTTCAATGGTAGTTTTCTGCATAAAAAAAGCAGGTCGAACCTGCTTTAAATTTCCAAACAAAGATCATCTTTTAAATCCAAGAACACTGCCACCGCAATAGTTCTGGGAATCCTGAAACGTAAATGTTATATAGTAGATGCCCGTTGCATTGCAAGGATACACCAGACCAGGATAGAATTTCCCGTTATTAAAATTTGTCGATACCATCTGGCGTTTTGAATCGTACATTGTTACGACAATCCCGTCTGTTGCAGTACCATCATTACAAATATTAAGAAAGTACTGTGTATCCTTACTGAAGACATAGGAGTATTCCACCTTGGATTTCGCACCGCCCTGACCGTCTACTTTAAATGTTTTTAAAAATGTAAATCCATCCTGAAGTTTCGAAATACATGCATTTGCCTGTACTTCAGACGCACATTGCGCATTTGCGAAACCTGCGGAGAATACTAATGCAATTAGTGATATTCCTAGGATATTTATTACCTGTTTCATATAAAAAAGTATTTTTTAGCTTATGATCTTTTCCCTTATATCAATTACCTCTTTTCTTATCGTTCCAACATCTTCGTTAGTAATATTTATTGTGGTGGTACTGTTGCTCTTCGAAACTAACATTCCGTCGACTTCAACCAAAGTTGGCTCTTCATAGGTATAAATTATATCTATCTGGGCAAAAGCTTTTTCAAGTTCCAAAATCCGCATATGTAAATCGGCAATATATGGGTCTTTCGTATAGAACTCCAGCATGAGTTTTATGTTGTCAAGTATAATTTTTTGTTCGCCGATTTTTTCTATCAGTTTTTCATTTCCGGGGTTTTTCTCAGCAACCTGACACGTGATATGCAAAGCCTCAAGCCAACCTCCCGTCAAAATCAGAACACTCAAATTAGCCCGCTGATTTTCCTGCAAATAAGTATTTATATTATTAAAGTTCTGAGTCGTAATAAGCAGTAAAGAATCCAGATTCTTACTGTTAGTAGCTAATCTTGCAATCGTCCCGAAATCAAAAAATTGTCCGATACTTAAATCATTCGCCAAACCTTTTATTGAATTTAAATATTGAAGAGCATCCTGGTTCTCCTCGTAAATATTTGTGTAGCCAAGATCCGTCCCATAAATCCCCAGATTTAAAGCTTTGTTGAAGTTGCTGTTATAATTGGACGAATTGCTTGGAGAATTTAACATATCAAGATCGTACTTGGTACCGGCGTCTTTCAATAAATATGAAATCTCTAATGGGGAGGGTATCTGTTGAATAATCTCGGTAATTACTTCTTCCGAAATCATTGGTGCGTCTAATGTCAGATTATCTAAACTATCCAAAAATGCTTGCTCATCGGATTTCTTCCCTGGTCCACAGGCAGTTACGATAAGAAATAAAAATAATGAACTAATTTTTCTCATGATATTGTTATTAATCAAAACAAAAATATAAATACATAAAGTATAATAAAATTGAAAATCAAGCAATTATACTTTGTTTATTACACTTATAATTTAATTGGAATCCTTGCTGTTATTTTTTCTTTTTAAGCCTTCAAATGAGTTGATCAGCTTCCTTAACCATTCAAAGTACAGGGCTATATAGAGCAATATTGTCATCCCCCAAATCACTGCGAGGTTGAACCAGTAGGTATCAAAGTAATGACCTAAAAAATGCTTTTTAGGTGCAAAAAAGTGCGAGCGATAGTCAAGTAAGTTTTTGGGATTTTTTGGTTCATTAAAGACCGGATCAATGATTTGAAGCAAATTTCCCTTGAATTCGATGATTCGATCTTTTACGGCTAAATTTCTTACAAGATCGGTAAGGCTTTCGTTGTAATGCTGATCCTTTAATGTGTTAAGGTCATAGTTAAATGTGTTTTCATAGCCGTATATAAGTTTTTCTTTTTTCTGAACCGCGAGGTTATAGTCGTCTTGATATTTTTTAAATAGCCCGTCCAGATGGGCCATCAGCAAGTTGCCGATTTGATCGTTAAAATTGGCCGGATCCAACGCCTTATTCAAATCAATGTCCATAACCTTATCGGTTCCGGCCTCCAAAACAAGCTCTTTTTTGACTAGCGCCAGATCTCTATGTACCTGGTCCAGTTCGTCTTCATTATCAGTATTGTATTTTTCAATTGCGCGGTTTAATCTATTCTTTAATTCCTTTACCCAATATGAAGTTTTAAAATCTGCCTGAAATTCATCCTTTTCGAAGCTGTAAAACTTAGCTTCATACGCGTTTGTCATAAATTGTCTTACAGCCACACCTTCGTATCCCCATCTGGAAACCATGAGATCCGCAACAACCGGAACCTTTCCTTTTGTGCTGACGACCTCATTGAGCTTATCAAAGCTGAACAAAAGCCCGCTTAAGACCATTTGCGGTATGATTAGGAGTGGGATAAGAATATATACGGTAATAGCTGAATTGAAGGCTGAAGAAATATTCAATCCAATGACATTGGCGGAGCATGAAATTGAAAATAATATGAGCCAGTAAGTTACGGTCATACCCTGTATTTCCAATATGAGATTTCCAATGATAGCAAAAACAATCGTTTGAATTGCCGATAACACAAAAAGGATAAATACCTTGGACAGAAGATAACTATTCCAACTTAGATTGAGAAAAGATTCCCGCTTGAGGATCTTTCGGTCCTTTATAATCTCTTCCGCACTCACCGTGAGCCCCATGAACAGTGCCACAATGATGGCCATCATAATGTATACCGGGATATTTTCATTAAATCTGAATATGTACTCCTGCCCATCAGGGCCGCTCTTGTACCTGACCAGAAATGCAAGTATAAATGCTAATAGGGGTGCCTCCAGCAGATTGATAAGC
The DNA here is from genome assembly GCA_022360055.1 of Cytophagales bacterium. GTDB lineage: Bacteria > Bacteroidota > Bacteroidia > Cytophagales > Cyclobacteriaceae > JAAUQL01. The sequence continues at coordinate 9,114 of JAKSDO010000180.1, forward strand.
ATGTACTGCTTGTTACTTAATTTGGACAGCAGATCGCGCTTTGCAAATATGAAGGACTGTTTTATTTTGGATGGAATTTTCAAAGATCTTGAAGGAAGTTCTTTTACTTCTTCAATTTCTTCAAGGTTAAAATTCTCATCGTATAGCTCTTTCCATTGTAAAGGCGTTACCTTTCTCTTATTCGTAAACTCTCCGTATTCATCGACAACCTTGGCTTCAATTATATTGAATATTTGTTCAGGATTTACATTGCCGCATATCTGGCATTGCCCTTTATCCGCCCCAACCTGATTGCTTGCCGATTTGAAATATGTAACCGCCTCTACAGGGGGGCCATAATACACCGGATATCCTCCTACGTCCATGATCATCATCTTATCGAACATCTTGTAGATATCGGATGATGGTTGATGGATGACCACAAATATCAATTTGCCTTTAAGGGTAAGCTCTTTCAACAAATCTATTACATTTTCGGAATCTCTTGATGAAAGTCCGGAGGTGGGTTCGTCGACAAACATCACCGCGGGTTCACGAATCAATTCAAGCGCAATATTCAATCTTTTGCGTTGCCCTCCGGAAATTGTTTTGTCGAGTATACTCCCGACTCTGAGATCCTTTCGTTGATCCAATCCAAGGCTGGAAAGTGTCGCCATCACGCGCTCATCGAGCTCTTCTTCATTCATATTCGCAAAGCAAAGCTTCGCATTGTAATAGAGGTTTTCATAAACAGTAAGTTCTTCTATAAGTAAATCATCCTGGGAAATATATCCGATTACACCTTTTATTTTTTCGGTTTCTTTTGAAAATAGATCAACGCCATTGATCTTAATGCTTCCACCGGTTGGACAATCGATCCCTGCCAATACATTGAGTAGCGTGGTTTTGCCAGCTCCGCTGGCGCCCATAATACCTATTAATTTCCCCGGTCCTTCATAAATATTTATATCTCGAAGGCCAATGGCGCCGTTTGGAAACCTTTTCTCCAGATCTTTGGCGACAAAGGATAAGTTTACCGTTTCAATCTCCGAAAGGAAATGTCGGATCAGGTCACTGTAGTAAAGCGCATCCCCGCTCGGTGTTTTGATGGTACTTCCATGTGAAAACTGGTTGGTGGATTTTGGCTTAATAGCAAAGCCGTTCAGATGAATTTCCTCGCCGCCCAGGTACCGGACAAAATACATGTCCACACTTTTTATCTTTAAAAAGATCAATTGTCCGGTTATTGAAACATCCAATTCTCTAGCGCGACGGAGTCTATGCCCCGGATTTTTATATGCAAAGAGAAGATCATCGAGATCCAGGATATCATTGATTTTATATTTGATAAAACCTTCGATGAGCTTGTATTCGCCGGAGTTGATGTTGAATACTTCCGCAACAGTATTGATGATTTCCATACGTTGAGAAGTAAAATTACCGTCTGAGCTCACCAGCTCAAACAGCTTGATTAATACGACGACTTTTTGTTTTTGAGTGAGTGTTTTATTGATCTTCCGGCAAATGGCCAATGTTCGTACCGAGTCTTTTACGGAGGTTAGCTTCTTTTTCTTGGTTATTTCCACTTCCTTTCCATACCCCACAAATTCATCGTATAATGCAAGATACTCTTTGATCGAATCCTGATCCAGATCTTCTTTAAAGATGCTGATTACGAAATTTCTTTCCGTTTCAGTAACACCTCCATCCTGCTTGGTTATGATTGCAAAAAGCTGGGTTAAAGCTTTCAGAATTTCCTCACTCATTTTCTACCTGTAAATTCTTAAATACGATGTTCCCTCTTAGCCTTAGATCAGCTATTTGTAAAAATTTGCTCTTCCCGGAAGTTGAAGCAAATATTGATTCATCAATACGGCTTCAGCTCAAACTTAACATCTACGAGCTCTGAAAATTCCTCGCCTGCCTCTTCCATATCTTCATCATCTTCATAGAAATACCACTGGATTTTTGTATTCTCAATATTTTCAAGTGCTGTTAATACATCGAGGATCAACTTTGAGGAAGCCGTATTGAAATACTCCAATTTAAAGTCAAATATAGTTTCCGGAAGCGGATCCTTAGCGTACTCATTTAACCACTCAAGAACGGGCTGATAAAACTCGGCGGAATCCTCAGGCAGTGATCTTCCCGATATTTCAAAAATTTTATTTTTTCTATCCAAAATTATTTTGGGGGTATCTTCGGTGCCTTCTAAGTTTATAATCTCCATTATTAAAAGTATTTTCAGTTTAATATTTAATTACGATCTGGAAACAGTAGTTTTTAATGAGAAAAACGAATGTCCGTTCCCTAAGGATTCAAACTCATATTCCAGTTTTCGACCTGATTTCCTGGCCATATCCACAAAACCAAGACCTGCTCCACCTTTATCCGTAAGTCCGGAACTGCCCTTTATGATATCCTTGTAAAGCGCTTTTAATCCATCCCTGTCGAGACTGTTGATTTGATCGAGCTTTTCTTTTAGGCTATTTACCAGGTCGTCCCGAACAGGATTTCCAGAGGTAATGATATAGGAATCCTTATGCTTTCCTATCATAAAGATTGCGGTATTGATTTGGATTTCACCAGAAATATATTCTTCACCGTGCTTTACAATGTTTTGGAGACATTCTACCATTACATTAAACACTTTTCTTTTTATTCCGAATTCTTCGCCCATAGAATCCATATTTCTTTCGGCCATGGCCAATACAGATTTTGTAATTTCCTGGGTAAATTCACCTTCGTAAACCAGAATAATGTTGTGCTTGAGCATCATTTGATGCATTTCATAAATATATTTCATTTTACTTTTTCGATTTTTTATTATTTGATTTCAATATTATATGATTTAAAATATTAATTAATTCAATACTAAACAATTATACATTTCATCCTTTCACTTTTTTTTAGCTTGCTGACACACAGAGCAATACAATCATGCTCGAATGTGTCTTGAATTTGTTCCGGTCCTACCGGTTTCATCTTTACTAAAACCTTACCCCGATCAACAACACATCATCGGTCTGTTTATGATCGCCTTTCCATTCGGTCCATTCGTTGTCGATATTTTTATAGATTTCTGCCATTGGTTTTTTATGGTATTTTACTATTGCCTCTCTCAATCTTCTTGGCCCGTATTTCCTGTTTTCCGGACCGCCAAACTGATCGGGAAATCCATCCGAACAGAAGAAAATGGAATCTCCCTTTTTCACATCAATTTCAGTACTGGTAAATTTTGTCTGGTTCTTGTAAATACCACCGCCGATCGGGAATTTATTGCCTTTTATTTCTTCCAATTCTCCATTATTTACAAAGTATAACGGCCGGTGTGCGCCGGCATACGACACCTTATTATTTTTCAAATCGATTTTACAGAGCGCGATATCCATTCCGTCTTTTGTTTTTGAATCGTCCGAATCCTGCCTAAGTGTTTTAGTAACGCTCTTGTCAAGCTGATCTAATATATCACCTGGATCATCTATTTTCCTTCCTTTTACAATATCGTTGAGCAGGAAATAGCCAATCAAAGAAATTAAGGCTCCGGGCACACCGTGGCCCGTGCAATCTACTGCAGCAAAATAGATTATATCACCGACACTGATAAACCATGGAAAATCACCGCTGACCACATCCCGCGCCTTATACAAAATAAATGATTCCGGAAGAATTTGTCGGATCACGGAATTATTTGGCAGAATAGCTCCCTGGATGCGTTTGGCATAATTTATACTTTCCGTGATTTTTCGGTTTTTCGACTGAATCTCCAGCTCAATCTGTTTACGTTCGGTAATATCATGGGATACGACAAGTACAGACTCTAATGCATCTTCTTCGTCGTATTCCGGAATGGCATTTACCTGCATGACACGATCACCCATCAAGGAAGGAAAATCAATTTCCTTATTTATCTTTTCATTTTCTTCTTCAACCTGCTTCAGAAGCTCAACCCATTCCTGTTTGATCGAATCCTCGACATTCACCTCATCCAGTTTCTTATTAAGAATATCGCTTGGCTTCTGCCCGGTATAATTCTCGATCATCGGATTTATGTAGAAGACCTCTCCATCCTGGGTAAACCTTGTGATCAGATCGGGAGAATTTTCCGAAAGCGCCTGCATTTTAGACTTCATTCGCTCTTCACGCTCTGCGCGGCGCCTTTCTGTAATGTCGCGACTGTTCAGTATAATGCCCTGGATCGCAGGATCGGATAGCATATTTGTTGCTGTGGCTTCAAGCCAAATCGCATTGCCATCTTTTTTGATATACTCATATTGTTCTGTTACCGACTCGAATGGATTGGCAATCACCGCTTCAAACATTTTTTTGAAATTATCGACGCCTTCAGGGTTTACATGAACCACATCGTTAATGCCGATCAAATCATTTTGGGTATATCCAATTATCTTTTTCACCGATGGGCTAATGTATCGAATGGTCCCTTCTTTTTCATAAATCGCAATTACCTCCGAAGCATTCTCCAACAACAACTGCATCCTGTTCTGCGTTCTGTTTACTTCTTCGATCTGATCCTCCAAACGCTGATTCGTACGCTTCAATTCTTCCTGGGTAGCTGACATTTCTTCAGCATTTTGCCTCAAAACTTCTTGTTGTTCTTGAAGCTCATTACTCATTTTCTGAGATTCTTCCAGAAGATTTCTGGTACGTTCATTGACTTTTATGTTGAAAATTGTCCTTGCCAGAATCAAACTTATCTCCTGGACGAATTTTATCTGACTCTCGGTAAATCGATGAAAACCTGCGAACTCAACCACACCATATACAATATCCTGGGTAATAAGCGGGGTAATCAAAATCCCTGTTGGTCGTTTATCACCCAGTATGCCGGATGTAATCGATACATAATCTTCCGGGATTTCAGTCCTTAGGATATAATCTTTTTCCGCAGCAGCCTGACCGACCAATCCTTCGGCAAATTTGAATCTGGCCTGCATATATTTTTTCTTGTGGTATGCATAGGCAGATTTCATTTCTATGAATGTATCGTTTGAATTATCATCGTTTACTACATAAAAAGCTCCCTGGATGGCATCAATCTTTTCGGTAATGTATGCAATTACCGCATCGCCGAGCTCATCTATGGTATCATGCGACCTCAGTATTTCACTAATTTCGGCCACTCCGGTAACGATCCAGTTCCTTTCCGTATCTTTTTGTTCGGTTTCAACCAGGCTATTGCGCATATCGATCAACGCATTACCAAGGATATCCCCTTTACTGGCCGGTTTAAAATCCGCCTTTAGCTCTCCCTTACCTATCCTTTCAGCAAAAGTTGCCGTCCGCTTTAGGGCCTGCACGAGGTCATCGGTAGTTTCGGCCATCTGCCCAACTTCATCGTTGTATTTCCTATCAATTCTTTCCGGTAACACACCTTTCGAAATAGAAGCCAAAGAATCTTTGAGCGATAGCAACGGGCTGATGAAATATTGAGAAAAAAGAAACGAAATCATGATTGCAAACACCAAAATCAAACCGCCCCAGAACGCAAATTTTGATATGACAATAAATGCTAATTGGCTGATTTCCGATTGATCCACTTTCACCTCAATTCCCCAGTTCAGTTCGGGAATAAAACCCCAAACAGAAAGTGTCTCCTGATCTCGGTAATCGACGGAGTATCCGATGCCTTCATTTTCTTCAACCGCCTGTTGGATGGCAATCCCATTTTTTGATCCGATTGTTACGGTTTGATCTAAAGTGGCGTTGGGATTAAATTTTATGGGATTTAGAAAAAGGGCAATCTTACCTCTTTTTTGAGCAACAATAACTTCCACGGTCTCGCCTATGCCCATATCCTGGGCCAAATCGTCGTGAATGGGCTGTATGTCCAAAATGAGAAAACACATAGCTTTACTTGTTTGAATATTGCCGATGGGGGCCCCGACAGCTATGCGAAAATTGTCGTTAGATTTAAATACCCGGCTAAAGGTCTTGCCATTTTGCGCAGCCTGTAAAAACGAATCTTCAGTCGCCTTAATCTCTTGCGTAATATTAGATGATTCCGACGGATCAGTGGTAATTATTATTTCGCCATTTTTATCTGTAATAAGGATTTTTTCGGCGCCCACTGAGTTTTTTATTGTTTTCAGCGTACTTTCTACTTTACTCAGGTCTACGGATTCCTCCTCGACCAACATGCTCAAACCGATCAGATCGTCTGCAGTGGAATCAGCTTCAACTACCGCACTGCTTTCTTTTTCTTCATTGATTGACTGAAAATCTTCCAGGTTTGAAATAAGATCTACTTCCGACTTAGCCGAATTGATAAACTGCAGGATCTTTTCTTTTTTCACGTCAGCAAGCGCACTTAAATTTTGAATATATTTCTCCTGCAGCATGTTTTTTCTAATGGAATATGAAATATATCCTGAAGTACAAATGGTAACAACAACAAGAAAAAGAATCAGTGTTGTTAGTTTTCCTCTTATGCTAATTTTCGTAAACATCTAATTTCTCCTTGTTTATTAAAGATCACTTACTATTATCTTTGGATTCGGCTTTTTTTACTTTTGGTTTTTTTGCCGATATCTTATCCTCCATCTTTAGAGATTCGATAACTAGCTCTTCATCCGATTCCGTTATTTCGTTGAATGATGCTATTTCAATCACGAAAGAAACTTCTCCCTCCTCCTCAATTGGCAAGATAGCCAGGTGGTTTGGAGAAGAAGCGCCTAGGCCGGAAATTATTGTAACATATCCTTCCGGTACATCCTTTATATTTAGTTTTCTCCGCTCTTTTGCAACTTGTCCTGCAAGCCCTTCACCAAATTCGAATTTGAGCGTTTCACTTTCGGGAAGACTATAGGCAAATGATGTAAAGAGCTCTATGTAGCGTTTATTGCGCTCCTTTATGACTCGATAGATAATACCCTGGCTTGCCTCCATCTTCATACAAAGATTAGAAAGCACCTTCCGGTATTTCTCCTTAATATCTTTTATAGCCTCCAGTCCCGATTTAATTTCATGAACTCTGGCAGAAAGATTTTGAATTCTGGCGTGTTCGTCATTTTTATCTTTTTCATCCTCCTTTTTATCAGGAGCCTTGTCTACGTAGACAATTTTCTCAGCAGCTTTTGAATAGTTAAGCAGGTACAGTGAGAAAATTATCGAACCGAGACCCAGTAACAGGGTTAAGCCAACAATAAAATATGTTTGATTCAACACAGGAGATAATTCTCGAACAACGGACAGATCAATTCTTCCCGATATTTTTTCAAGACTATCCGGAAGATTGAAAAGATTGTATGCTGTCAACAAGATTCCTAATACGAAGAATATCGTAAGAAGTACATTTAGCCGGTTATATAGTGATTTCATATCTTATTTGTACAGATTATGAATTTCAAAAAACAATTTGATAATATTATCGACAGTGAGCGTATGGTCAATTTTTGTGATTTCCAAAGCTGCCGCAGGCATTGTATCGATCATACAATCCGCAAGGTCCTGAACGACCGTAAATCCTCCACTATCTTTAATCCTTTTCATTCCAAGAGCGCCGTCCTTATTTGCCCCTGACAATAATATACCGATCAGTTTATTTTTATATACATAGGACGCGGTTTCCATCGTAATATCGATGGAGGGTCTCGAATTATTTACCATCTCTTCCGTAGATAGGCTGAAGTAGTGGCCAAGCTCAATGGATAAGTGGTAGTTGGCAGGGGCAAGGTATACCTTCCCGCGTTTTATTGGCTCTTTGTCATAGGGCTCGATCACGTCTTTAATGCTTTTAATTGACAAAGCTTCGATAAAACCATTTCGAACGTGTTTCAACCTATGAAGACACATAATGACAGGCAATGGGAAATCCCCGGGTATCTGAGACAAAATCTTTGTTATGCCCTGAAAACTACCTGCCGAACCTCCGATTACGATAGCTTTGAAATTATTATGTAGTCCTTGAAATTTCATATGATTCAAACTGCTACCCGCTTATTCCTTAATTTTTTTGTAAATCTTCTCTTCATTATTTACTACAATAAACTTGTTAGCAATTTCACACCATATGAGAGACTCTTTGGAGCCAATGGCCAAATATCCATATTTAAAGATGCTCTCATGTAATTTTTTTAATACATCGTTTTGTAAGTTTTGGTTGAAATAAATCATTACGTTTCTGCATAAAACAATATCAAATTTGTTGAATACAATTCCGTTGACAAGATCGTGCTTGCGATAAGAAACATCTTTTACAAGAGACTTATCCATATATGCGAGACCATTTTTAACTTCGAAGTACTTATTTAATTCATTCTCACCTCTAAATCTTACATAGTTCTTCTCATTTAATTCCATGTTCTTTACCGTATATACACCGCTTCTGGCTCGTTCCAGAATCCTGTCGTCTATATCGGTTGCAATAATTTTGGAATCCTCAAGAATTCCCATCTCCTTTAGCAAAATGGCTATAGAATAAACCTCCTCACCCGAAGAACATCCGGCATGCCAAATACTTACTCTTTTGTGGTTTAAAAGAATGTTCGGCAGGATTTTGTCCCGCAGAATCCTCCAAAATGAAGGGTCTCTGAACATTTCAGTAACATTCACTGTGATTTCAGAAATAAATTCCTCAAAGAATACCGGATCGTCCGTGATTTTTTTAGCCAGGGCATCTACGCCGCTAAATTTATAAAGCTCCAATATCCTTAATATCCGCCTCTTAAAAGAAGATATGGCATAATTGGTAAAATCGTAGCCATATTTTGTTTTAATTATTTCCGTGAGTTTCCGTATATCTACTATATGAATTTCCTGCATGGTAATGCTTTTTTACCTAAGCCCAGATTGTCTTTCCATTAAAAATCATCCTAAAAAATAAATATGCAATTAAAAGTTAGGTTGTAGTTAAAACCGAGTGTTTATGTACCCTGCAAATCTTGTTTTTTTATTTAAAAAAATCGTCCAAATACGGGGATAAAACTATTTGACGAAATATATTATAATTTTTTAAACTTTTTACACCGGGGTGTGGCGGATATTTAAAACATCGGTATGTAGCCGCCACGAATTAATTCTTGATATAATCCTATTTCGATCTGTATAACTTTTACTTTAATGCGTGACGATTATTTATCACAAATACAGGTAATAATCCTTCAAAAGTTTAACGAAATCCGAAGTGTATTCTCCATTCGCCATTTTTATAAATAGTTTTTTAGTGCAAGGTGTTGTTTTGGCCCGCGATATATACGAGATTATTCCCTTAGGCTCTTTCTGTGGAGAGTCAGTTATTACCAACTGAGCCGATATGTATAAACACTTATTCCTGCAGTGTGACATCAGCTTTTTAGTTTCCAAAGGGGGCAATATGATCGAAGCTATTCCATGCTCACTTAAAAGATTATTACAGATTTGTACGAGATCTTCAAGAACTAATCCTTTTTCATGCCTTGCCAGATTAATCCTGTCATCTGACGATTTGAATTGTCGATTAAAAAAGGGAGGATTTGTAATGATAAAATCATAACGTGTCTTACGATCAGTAGCAAACTTTTTAATATCGAAGTTATGGCATTCTACCCGACTTTCCCATGGGCTTTTGCTAACGTTCTCACACAACTGAAAAAATGCATCTTCTTCAATCTCGACGGCATCAATTTTACAATTGTATTTTTGTGCGGCCATTAACGAGAGCAAGCCTGTTCCGGCTCCAATATCCAATACTCTTTTTGGCGAGCAATCCGGCAACCAGGCACCTTGTATGCAGGCTAAGGTGGACACTTTCATCGCACATCGATCCTGGTAAATACTGAACCGCTTGAATCTGAAAAAGTCGTTTGCCAAAATAAACTAGTTTGATTGTGCTTCGAAACCTTCGTCTACAAGCAGGTTGGGTCCCTCGGCACTCTGCACGGCCAGCCGGTCGCAACGTTCGTTCTCAGGGATTCCCGCATGTCCTTTTACCCATCTGAATTTCACTTTCTGCCTATTGTAGGCAGGTATAAACCGCTGCCACAGGTCCGGATTTTTTTTGCCTTTAAATCCTTTTTTTACCCATCCCCAAAGCCATCCTTTTTCGATTGCTTCGATTACATATTTCGAGTCGGAATAAATGGTAACATCAAGTCCATCTCTGTTCAAAGCTTCAAGACCTTTGATTACAGCCAGCAGTTCCATTCGATTATTGGTTGTTTTACGGAATCCTTCGGACAATTCCTTGCGGTGTTGGCCATATTTTAAAACAATACCGTATCCGCCCGGCCCCGGATTTCCTCTTGACGCTCCGTCTGTGTAAATGATGACCATATCAGGCGAGCAAGTTTTCTTTTAGCAGTTTCACAGCCAAGGACAAAAGAATAATACCAAACACCTTTCTCAAGATATTGAATCCACCGTGTCCTAATTTTCGCTCCAACCATACGGACGATTTCAGGACAATGTATACAAATATCAAATTCACAATTATACCGATAAGTATATTGTAATGCCCGTACACGGCCTTCAACGAAAGTATGGTGGTCAGGGTGCCGGCTCCGGCAATCAATGGGAAAGCCAGAGGCACGATCGAAGCAGCATTGCCGGCTTCGTGTTCCTGCTTAAAGAAAGATCTGTCCAGGATCATTTCCATTCCCAGAATTAGGATTATAATTGCCCCAGCAACGGCAAATGATTCAACATCTATCCCAAACAAATTCAGGATAGCTTTCCCGACAAAGAGAAAAGTAATCATAATTCCCCCCGCCACAATGGTGGCTTTGCCCGATTCTATTTTGCCATTTCTTTTCCGAAGCTCTATGATAATAGGTATTGATCCGAGGATATCGATGATGGAAAACAGGATAAGTGTAACTGATGCGATTTCTTTAAAATTGATCATTTATGTATGCCCAAAGAAATTATTCCTACAAAAAAGACTCCACCGCCAGCCGATAGCTGTCCAATCCAAAACCAAGGACCACACCTTTGCAAACAGCAGACAAATAGCTGTTGTGTCTGAATTCCTCCCGGGCATGAACATTGGAAATATGCACTTCCACAACCGGACAGGTTACCCCGGCAATTGCATCTCGAATGGCAATTGAAGTATGCGTAAAGGCACCGGCATTGATGATGATGCCGTCAATCTCAAAACCTACTCCGTGGATTTTTTCTATTATTTCTGATTCTGAATTGGATTGGAAATAGCTTAGATTTGCATGAGGATATTTGGCTTTCAGATCTGCGAAATATTCATCAAAGCTTTGGTCGCCGTATATGCTCTTTTCTCTTCTACCAAGTAAATTTAAGTTTGGGCCATTGATTATCAGTAGTGCCATTTAATAGTTGTTATCAGATGAAATGGGATACACTTATACACCGGTTCGCCAATTATTTAAGGCTTGAACGGTCGCTTTCAGACAATTCGGTCCAGGCCTATGTAAGAGACGTCACAAAGCTAAAACAGTTTGCGGACATCTCCAATTTGGATGTGAGTCCGATGCGCGTGACAACTCAGCATATTCAAAATTTTTTGCAGTACCTAGGAGACGGATTGGAGATATCTGCCTATAGCCAGTCGCGTATGCTCTCCGGAATAAAATCATTCTATAATTTTTTGGAATACGAAGGGATGATGGATAAAAATCCTGCCAAATTGATCGACTCCCCAAAATTGGGCAGAAAGCTCCCGGACGTATTGAATATATTTGAAATCGAAAAAATGCTGAATTCCATCGATATGTCCGCACCGCAAGGAGGGAGGAATAGAGCAATGCTTGAAGTGCTCTACAGCTCAGGGCTACGCGTTTCCGAATTGATCAATCTCAAAATGAACCAGATTTATTTCGACATTGGATTTTTGAGGGTTTTGGGAAAAGGAAATAAAGAGCGACTGGTACCGATTGGAAAATCAGCTTTGAAATATCTCGGAATCTATATGGAAGAAATCCGAACACAGATAAAACCGCAAAAAGGTTACGAAAACTTTGTCTTTCTCAATCGCAGGGGGCGCGGATTAACCAGGGTTATGGTTTTTACGATTGTTAAAGATCTGGTTAGGGCCACAGGTATACAAAAAAGAGTAAGCCCACACACTTTTCGACATTCCTTTGCGACCCATCTTGTCGAAGGCGGGGCAGATCTTAGAGCGGTTCAGGAAATGCTTGGTCATGAATCCATAACCACCACCGAAATTTATACACATCTTGATCGTGAATATTTGAAACAAATAATCGAGGAATATCATCCGAGAAGCTAGAAAATTTGACAAATCAATATTACATGAAGCTATTAAAGTGCCTTTTTATCGATTTCTTTTTCAATACAATGTTCGGTTATTGTTTAAAAATCTAACATTAATACATTTCGGTCAGAAGTAATAAATACCCCGGGTGCTAACGAATAAGTTGCTCTTAGGCTGAAATTCGCGAGCCGGAGGGGCGATCTCATTGAATGTAGGGTAAAATTGCTCTAAATTATACTATTTCTTACAATGCATATATCTCTGAAAATGATTGTTTGTCGAAGAATATTACTCATCCGTCTAAACCTTTGCCCAGGTTACAGAATACTTGAATATATAATATAAATTTTACCCATCTTTAATTGTTTAATTGTCTGTTTACGGATAGGCAAAGCAGTTGACAACAGACTTCACGAAAATCAAAACCATGACTACTATTTTTTGAGGATATGGTAGAAGGAGTATCCATGGTTTTGGCGCCATTACACACTAGTATGACTATCAAACAACCTTCGTATCGAAAATGGATGGAAAGAAATTAATGTTCTAGAAAAGAAACTTAAAAGAGATGGACGAGATAAAGGGTTTAATAAAGGTTGTCTCGGAATATACAAAGCGCAATATTCCATTGCTTGATTTTAAAAATCAGCATCAAAATGGCAATAAGGAAATGAACCTTTTCCTGGGTATTAAAAATGGAGAGTTTAATGATGATGCCGAAGCATCAAACGGTATATACGGCAGCGAAGAAGTAGACTTTAAATTTAGAATGCTCAAGTCCAGACTGAACCGAAAGCTTCTGAATCACTTGTTCTTCATGGATTTTGAGTCAAAAAACTTTGCAAAATCGGCCAACTGCTACCAGGAAGCTTTGGATTATCTTCATTTTTCCCGAATGCTTCTAAATGTCGAACAAACCAGTTTAGGGACCAAAATCCTATATAAAGCAATCGATCTGGCCAAGGAATGTGAATATACTGCAATTGTAATTGATTGTTTGAAGGCGCTTCGCGAGGTCTATGCCAAGACGTACCGTCCAAAGCTATTTCAAAATATAAAAAGGCAAATCGAAGAGTATGAGGTTTTGGAGCGAATTGAAGAAAAGGCAGATGCAATATTTCAGGAATACCACTTGTATTTGAATAGTTCGGTAAACAATCGAAAGAAGAATTTAAAACCGTTTGAAAAGGCCATTAAAGAATTGGAAATACTATATAAAAGCACCAATTCCTACAACATTTTTGAAGGGTATTTCAAAATGAAGGTGTGGTATCATGAGCTTAAAGGCGACTTTGAAAATGTGTTGAAATTTATCGGAGAGGTAGAGAAAAAGTATAATGAGGGCAATATCAACCGAAAGAGATTTGACACCTTGTTTGCCCAATTTGCCAAGGGTAATGCTTTCATTAAAATGAGAAACTTTAAGTACGGAAGTATTTTCCTTGAGCAGATGCTTAATGAAATTGATCATACATCAAAAGCCTGGTTTACCTTTGCGGAAAAATATGTAATCCTGAATATTCAAAACAAACGCTTTGATTTTGCTTCAGATATTTTTTTCAGAGTAGCCAGTAATAAGTCATTTAATGAACTGGACGAAAATGAATTGTTAAAATGGAACATTTTTAGAAGCTATCTTTTCTTCTTAACCGGCAACAGGAAAATTATCAGAAAGTTCAATTATGACAAATTTGTAAACAAAACTCCGAAGTTTAGTAAGGAAAACGCCGGATATCATGTTGCTCTAATAATTCTACAAATCATGAGCAAATCCAATGGCGATCTCTCGCTTTTACATGACAAGCTCAATGCGGTAAACGACTACGTAAACCGGTATTTAAACAACAGTTTTAGCAAGAGAACAAAAACCTTCTGTAAACTATTGCACAAGATTGCTATTCACAATAGAAATTACGACACAATTGTTCAGAAGAGCAAGTACTTGCAAGACAAACTTTTTGGCTCGGAAATGGCCGGAGAAACTTTTGTAGATTTTGAAGTGGTTCCCTACGAGTTTTTGTGGGAAAAAGTTTTAGCGGATGTAAAGAACTTTAAGGAATCGGCTTAGAAAACGATAAAAGTATTTTTTGTTTGAGGCATGGCGAACTAATATTTGCCATGCTTTTTTGTTTGATAACTTTACGTATGAATCAGCATGGAATTATCGAATTCTATCGACAGAGCGAACAAGGTCTTCATCCTTCTTGATAAATCGATTCGCTAAGGAATTCAGGATCATGGCCCCTAACGGCAAAAAGTATCCGGCCTTGAATATGCCTCGTGCATCCATGCCGATTTTACTCTCTCCCCGATATATGAAATATGTGGCTAATGCAATATAAACCATCATCAAAAACGCATTTAGTGCTCCGATCTTAATTTGAGTTGTTCGTCTCTTAAACTGAAAAATTGAGAATAATGTACTTAGGCAAACCAATATACCCACTCCAGCAAGATAAAATGAAGGTCTTGAAATGGCTAAATCCCAAGCCTTCGAATCGGAATCATTTTTCTGAAACTCCTTCCAGTAAAATGCATCCAACGCATATTTAACTTCGGAATCCGGGCTTGTTTTTTCCCAGATGGGAAACTCAACAGCCAGGGCCATACAGATAACCACACCTATCAAAAACAATGTTTGAACTCGCTGAATCATGTCTCTTCGATTTATCTGCAAAGAAAAAGAAAACATCTCAAAAAAAGTTTAATGACCGGAAATATTATGGATTTCCCGGACGATTGAAGGGGTACATTAGTCAGATCATTTATCTTTGTACACCAAATCTGTTTGCGTGAGATACTTCTTCGAAATTTCGTATAAGGGAACCAACTATCATGGGTGGCAAATTCAACAAAATGCTTTAAGTATTCAACAGGTGATCCAGGATAGACTAAAACAATTGCTGAAAGCCAATGTTGAGGTTGTAGGTAGCGGAAGAACGGATGCCGGCGTTCATGCAAAACAACAGTTTTTTCATACGGATGTGGAAATGAAACTGGATTGTTTTGATTTTGCATATCATATGAATGCAATTTTGCCTCGAGACATATCCATATTATCCATAAAAAAGGTCATCCCGGAAGCGCATGCGAGATTCGATGCCATTTCAAGAGGTTACGACTATGTCATGATTTCTCAAAAGAATCCTTTTGTTATTGATGAAGCTTACATCTATCACAGATCAATTGATCTGGAGAGATTAAATGCGGCAGCACAATTGTTTCTTGGAAAGCATAATTTTAAATCCTTTAGCAAGGTAAAGACCCAGGTAAATAATTTTATATGTGAGGTAACAGATGCCGGTTGGAGAAAAGACAAAGACAGGTTTATTTTTCATATCGAGGCAAATCGATTTTTGAGGGGGATGGTCCGGGCAATTGTTGGTACATTATTGCTAGTGAATGAAAATAAACTGAGTATTGAATCATTAAATGAAATATTATCTAAAAAAGATCGGAGGGCAGCAGGAAGAGCTGTACCGCCAGAAGGATTATACCTGTGTAAGGTCTGTTATCCTTCGGAAATTTTTGAAATCTGACCAAAGTGCAAAAAGAAAAGAATAGTGGAAACATCATAGATCTGAAAGTTCTGCAGCGTCTGTACGAATATATCAGGCCTTATTCCGGAAGATTTTATTTTCTAATATTTCTTACGATCGCCATCGGTGTTATTAATCCCGTCCGCCCCCTTTTGGTTTCTTATGCAATCGATGATTATATCGCTGTTGCCAATTATCATGGTTTATTAAGTATTACAATTGTATTATTGATTTTACTTACTTTATCGGGGGTTTTCCAATATTTACATACGTTCTTATCGGGCTGGTTGGGTCAATATATTATCAAAGACATTCGCATAAAGCTTTATGAACACTTGTTGAGAATGCAGTTAAAATTTTTTGACAGAACACCGATAGGAAGGCTGGTCACAAGAAATGTCTCGGACATCGAAACTCTTTCGGAAGTGTTTAGCCAGGGACTCGCGGCCTTAATCGCAGATGTTCTGCAGCTTATTTTTATTCTCACATTTATGTTTTACCTGGACTGGAAATTGACTTTGATGAGTCTTTCAACATTTCCGTTACTCGTGATTTCAACATACATTTTTAAGGAGAAAATCAAGCAGGCCTTTAATGAAGTGAGAACCGCCGTATCAAATCTCAATTCATTTGTGCAAGAGCATATTACCGGAATGAGTATTGTCCAAATTTTTAACAGTGAAGAACGAGAGTTTAAGAAATTCAGGGAAATCAATCAAGAACACAGAAAGGCTAATATAAAGTCCGTGATGTACTATTCAATATATTATCCGGTATCGGAGGTAATTCAAGCTCTGGGAATAGGTCTCATTGTATGGTTCGGGGCCAAAGGAGTGATTCAGGAATACACCACCTTTGGAGACCTGACGGCCTTTATCATGTATCTGAATATGTTTTTTAGACCAATAAGGCAAATAGCCGACAGATACAATACGCTTCAGATGGGGATCGTCAGCTCTTCAAGAATCTTTGATCTTTTGGATAACCATGATCAAATACCGAATGAAGGTCGTTTTGCGCCGAAAAACCTGCACGGCACCGTCGAATTTAAGAATGTTTGGTTTGCATATAATAATGAGGATTATGTGCTCAAGAACATATCCTTTAAAGTGGAACAAGGAAAAACAATTGCCCTGGTCGGGGCAACCGGTGCGGGAAAGTCCTCGGTGATAAATTTGCTATCCAGGTTTTATGACATCAACAGGGGAGCGCTGCTGGTCGACGGTGTTTCCGTAAAAGATTATGAGTTGAGCGCATTAAGAAATAATATCGGCGTAGTGCTTCAAGATGTGTTTTTGTTTTCAAACACCATTGAAGAAAATATTAATCTCGGTAATTACCGGATCAGCAGGAAACAGATCTATGACGCAGCGGAACTGGTAGGAGCTAAATCATTTATTGAGAGGCTTCCCGGAAAACTGGAATACAATGTGATGGAACGCGGTGCTACGCTATCTGTCGGGCAAAGGCAACTGATTTCTTTTATACGGGCCATGGTCTATGATCCGAAAATCATCGTGTTGGATGAAGCAACATCCTCGGTCGATTCGGAAACTGAGGAATTAATTCAAACAGCCATCCAAAAGATGATGTCAGGAAGAACTTCGATTGTTATTGCACACCGGCTGTCAACGATCCAAAATGCGGATAAGATATTGGTACTGGATCACGGGAAAATAGTGGAGGAAGGAACGCATCAGGAGCTTTTAAACAAGAACGGTTTTTACAATCAGCTATACAATATGCAATACAAAGAGGTAGTTTGAGCACTACTGGTCATGCATCCATTCATACATCTCGTAATGATGATTTTCCATGCCAAGTTTCTCATAAACCTTTCGGGCAGCGGTATTTGTTTTATCTACATATAATCGGATTCCACGGAAATCATTCTCATCCGATTGAACAAGCGCTTTCACATGTTCGTAAAGCATGCGATAAATTCCTTTACCGCGGTATTCTTTCTCAACAAAAACCGATTGTATCCATATAACCCGACCATTTCTCCAATCACTCCATTCGTAGGTAGTCATTAACGCACCTATTACGGCACCATTCAATTCCGCCACATAATAGCTGCCCTTCCGGTCATCTGAAAAAACAGCGAGGACACCCTTTTCCACGACGGTTCGGTCCAGTATAAGATCCTCCGTTTCCAGGGCCATATTCACTTGAAATTGAATAATGGATCGGGCATCCTGTTTATTTCCTTCCCGTATTTTTATCATAATGGTCAAAGATGCTATTAATTCATCGAATTGTAAAGCATCTTAGAAAATTTGGGATCCGGCACAGAGGTTATTTGTTTCGCGCACTAAGTTTCGGAAAAGTAGTATTGCAAACGTTGTAGAATGATTCATTAACGAGATCCTGGTTATTTATAATTTTATAAAACCTGGTAAAATACCTTAGGCTCTTTTTGATTACTCCTCTGGGCAAATAATTGAAAGAATTGTACAAAGCGAATATCTCTTCCTTTTTGTTATTAAACAATTCTATCGTGGCACCATATTCATCAATGTTTCTACATGACCCCTTAAAGTATCTCTGTTTTACATTTGTAATCGGGACCGCCCTGGAAGGTATGGCATACCTGGTATTGATTACGCCGGAATAATCAAAATCATAGGGTACCGGAAAGAGCTCGTTATTTTTATTAGATTGAAAAACATCGATATTATGCCTTGTATTAATATACCAATCGGTATTTCCGATCATAAATTGAAACATAGCCAGTCTGTCCACGGAAGAATCCGTACAACTGTCCCGGCTGTAAGCTATCTTTTTAAGCTCTTTCACACCCAACCGCTTTGCCAATGACTTATCGTCCTCAATTAAGAAACCGCTCATCTTTAGCGCTGGAATTCGTAGCTTGCTATCTTTTATTGTAATATTTACAAGCCTTGTTCTGTAACTCTCTTCCGTAATCAAACTGTACGTTTTATAAAGAAGATATTCCTCAAAAACATAATTTTGAAATTCGTCTTCGTTCCTGCATTTTGAAACGAACTTAAGCTTGTCTTGCCCCTCAAATATCGTATTGGTTAGTTGTTTCTTCTTGAAATTGAACTTTAACGGCGGGAAATCGCAAAGTTCGGTTACCCGACGTGTATTTCCTCTCGGTTTCACCTTGATTTCAAAGGCATGGATCTCATGCGCCGAAAGTTTTTGAATGAGCAAGGCCTGCTTGTATTCCGGTTCGTCACTTTTGTCTTCGATAATTGCAAGCAGATCTGCCTCCAAAATCAATTCAATCGGATCGTCACTTTGAAAGAGCGGACTCTCCCTGGCAAAGGTCCGGCTGCCTAATAGAGTAAGCAAAACAACCGTGGTTGCCATGGCATATAGTTTCTTTTTCATTTCTTGTCGGATAATTGGTTATAATCGTATTTTAGGCGGTAGCTCTCGGAAGGTTAATCTCCTTTTTTCGCTCTTCTAAGATTCTATTGATCTCCTCGTTGTGATCTAAAATAATCTGGTCTCCATTTTCGTTGGTATGCAAGTTGTAATCCTCTCCGTAGTAAACTTTCAGTGTGGCATAACCTTCTATAAAGTTCACATTCTCAGTTTTTACTTCAATGACTTCTTTCCCTAATCTCAACGATAAATCTCTGTGCAATAAATGGTTATATTTTGGTTTTAGAAGCTCGATCTTATCGTATTTGATTTTCTGACTATTCTTCTTTTTGGTGAAATACATCTTTTCCAAACCATACACTACACCCGCGATAACAACATTGAGCAATACAATTTCTTCCACACCTACGACGTCATAGCCTGTCGAATTTATAAAACCCAAACCGATCATGATCAACAAGTAAGCCATATCTTTCATGTTGATCTGCTCACTTCTATATCTCATCATAGTGAAGATTGCAAAAAGTCCGAAACCTGAACCTACACTCAAGTCGATTCTGGTTAGAACGGTTGATAAGCCAAAAATGATAAGATTGAATATAAACAAATTGAATATGAACGATTTGTTTTTATTGTATTGCTTATAAATAAAATGAAGAATTGTGAAAGCAATCGCACTGTTGAATACGAGCCTTACCATAAGATCAACAATGCCTGGAGCGCTTTCGATAACTATTTTGATTGTTTCCATACACCACGTATTTTCAACTTCACAATGCAAACGGCATGTTCTGTTGTTTTGTTTAATAAATTTGAGTTTTTGATGCAAATTCCTTTGCACACGTTAAACAAAAATACGATTAATATTGAAAAAGGTTTACTTGCTCATAGCGACACAGCCAATACATAAGCCGGAAATACCGAATAACTGCCTCGACAAATTGTAAAATTTATCTCCCACATTCTATAATGTTGAAAAAATCGCATAAATATGCATTATTAGATACGATCTTTATCGATAACCAATCCAATATTATAAAAATGTTAAATCTGAATACATGGAAGAATACCTGCTTTTATTCTGCCGATAATGCCATAGCGACAATGGTGGCCACCCGGGGCAGAATGCGTAATCCGCAGAGGATTAAGACCGGGAATTCTTTTCAGGGAGGTTTTAGCGATGCCTACAATTATCCGAGTGCACACACCGCAAATCGGATAGGATTCTTAATTTAGCGACAAAATGTTCAATTGACTTCAGGCGTAAACAATATTATTCGCATCGCAATCACCGGGCCCGAATCAACCGGTAAATCAAGCCTGGCCAAAAAGTTGGCCGGACACTTCGGAACCGTCTGGGTGCCGGAATACGCGAGAGCGTACCTGGATAAATTAAAAAGAGCTTATACGGAAAGAGATTTGCTGAAAATCGCCAAAGGTCAAATCAACAGTGAGCGCGAGATTTTTGAGACCGCCAAAAGAATGATATTTTATGATACAGAGCTGCTGGTAATTAAAATATGGGCAAATCATAAATATGGCCGCATTCATCCGTGGATACTATCCAATTACAATAAGATCTCCTACGATTTATACTTATTAACTTACCCCGACCTTCCGTGGGAGTATGATCCTCTGCGGGAAAATCCCGAAAAGGGAAATTATTTTTTCAGCATCTTTGAAAAGGAGCTTATCGCCAGGAAAGCCAAATACAAAATAATCCGCGGGAATCATGATGAGCGGATGATTGCGGCAATTGATTTCATCGAAAAGCGGTTAAACTTTTAATGATTTAAAGAATTATTTCTAAATTTGCACACTCGGGGTGCCTGAAAAGGCTGAGATTATACCCATAGAACCTGATGCTGGTAATTCAGACGTAGGGAGACATAATCGCAAATCTTTCAGTATCTCCAGAGTTTTTTTTAAAAAGGGGTGCCTTAAATATTTCGGGCTGAGATTATACCCATAATACCTGAACCGGGTAATGCTGGCGCAGGGAAAGGCAAAAAGGTGGCAGGCTAACCCCAGGTCTGTGTTTGTTAACCTTAAGTAAAATTTATTATGTTTAAAAAGTTTAGAATCTTCATACTGCTGGTTTTGGCAGGTTTTCAATCTTTCTCCCAGTCAGAGGAAGACAGTATTCGGGTTAAAGAATTGGAGGAAATTGTAATCACGAGCACCAGAGCTGGAGGCAATACACCGATTACTTACCAGAATATTGAAAAAGAAACGATTGAAAAAAGAAATTTGGGACAGGATATGCCCTACATGCTGGTGGCTTCTCCGTCGTTGGTATATACTTCGGACGCCGGAACAGGGATCGGATATACGGGCATGAGAATTCGGGGAAGCGATGCCACACGTATAAACGTAACGATCAATGGCATCCCCTATAATGATGCGGAATCTCAAGGAACATTCTGGGTAGATTTGCCGGATTTTTCTTCTTCGGTTAATTCCATTCAGATTCAAAGAGGCGTAGGTACATCAACCAATGGTTCCGGAGCTTTCGGAGCTACGGTAAACCTTGAAACGAATGTTCATTCGAACGATGCTTTCGCCGAACTAAATAATTCGTATGGATCATTCAACACGCGTAAACACAACGTGATCTTAAACTCGGGACTTATTGATGAAAAATGGTCCTTTGAGGGCAAGCTGTCAAAAATACTGTCTGACGGATATGTTGACCGCGCCACGGCCGACCTGAATTCTTATTATTTATCAGGAAATTATATCGGCAAAAATACCATTGTCAAAGCATTGATGTTTGGAGGGAAAGAAATTACATACCAGGCATGGTACGGTGTCGAAGCAGGTCGGATGCAGGAGAATCGTACATATAATTCCGCTGGCTTTTATATTGATCAGAACGGCAATGAGCGATTCTATGACCGGGAAGTGGATGATTACAAACAGGATCACTATCAGCTCCATGTAAGTCAAATTCTTAACGATAATTGGACCTTCAATACGGCTTTACACTATACCAAAGGGAAGGGATTCTTTGAGCAGTATAAGCAAGACGAATCCTTCAGTGATTACGGGCTCCCGGATGTGGAAATTGGCGGAGAAGTAATCTCTGAAACGGATCTCATAAGAAGAAGATGGCTGGATAATGATTTTTACGGCCTGATCTATGGATTTAACTATGATGCCGAAAGGCTAAGTGCTGTATTGGGAGGTGGTTATAATTATTATGAAGGGGATCATTTTGGTGAGATCATCTGGACACAATTTGCATCTACAAGTGAGATCCGGCATCGATACTACGACAATGTCGGGAAAAAGAAAGATTTCAATACTTATTTAAAAGTAAATTATGATTTAACCACAAAACTGAATCTGTTCGGTGATATCCAAATGAGATTGGTTGATTATGAAACTTATGGGATTGACAGCGATCGGCGGATGATTGATATTGGCAAAAGTTTCACATTCTTTAATCCCAAGTTTGGGCTCACCTATACGATAGACAATAATTCCTCATGTTATGCCTCATATGCGATTGGAAATCGAGAACCTGTAAGGAACGACTTTGTTGATAATCCGACAGTTCCAACACACGAGACGCTTGCAGATCTGGAAATCGGGTACAAAAGAGCCGCATCAGACTATAACTTCGGGGTAAATTTCTATCATATGAACTATCAAAATCAACTGGTGCTTACAGGGGCTTTAAATGATGTCGGTGGCAACCTTCGCACCAATGTGGATGACAGTTACCGAACCGGAATCGAGCTGACCGGAGGATATGTCTTTGGTAAAATGCTCCGATGGAGTGGAAATTTCACCTACGGGCAGAGCAAAATTAAAGAGTATATAGAAGATTTGAATGACTATGGCGAAGGAGGAGTTGTGACCAATACGTATAAGGATACGTATATTGCCTATTCGCCGGATATTATTGGCGCTTCCGAGTTTACCTTTACTCCTGCAAAAGGATTGGATATCCTTTTATTTTCAAAATATGTCGGCAAGCAGTATTTGGATAATACATCAAACGAAGCTAGAAAACTGGATCCGTATTTTGTCAATGACCTGATCATAAATTATACAATACATACCAGGTTCATCAAAGAAATTGGTTTGAATCTTATGGTCAATAATATATTTGATGTGGAGTACGAATCGAATGGCTATGCCTTTGGTTACGTTGATAGTGAAGAATACAGGGAGGTATATTATTATCCGCAGGCAGGAATTAACTTCCTCGCGGGCTTGAAGTTGAGGTTTTAATTGAATCTGGCCAAATCTCAGGGAATGCCTTGCCTCATGGATCATGCGAGGCATTCTTTTTCCGGCAAATCATGGATCAGGCACTTGACGGATCAAGTACAATATCTGTGGGGTTGGGAAATCATACAAAAATACCTGTTCGAACGTCTCGCCCGGATTTCTTCTCAAGGCGCTATGCCGCACTGTGTTTAACTCCGAGGGCTCCGGCATCCCGATTGCCAAAAACATCTATGTGGACCGGGTGGTTTTTCTGCCGATTGAAAATTCATGGTCCTTTTTCTTTGCTCGCCTGTCTGCTGACAAAGGCAGGTCCAAAGAAAAAGAGCGAAATATGCCGATAAAGAGGACACACGTTGCAAATACACGCCGTTTATGGGAACACATCGATCTTAAAGCCTGATGACAAAGGCCTAATCTTTTCCCGTTTTCTTTTTCTTTGGAAGAGCATTTTTGTACACATCGACAGCGGCTATAGCCGCCCCTGCCGCGATCAGGCAAATCGCAATGATTATGAATATATTGGCACCTGAAGTAATAGGAGGGTCAAACATAACTCAATAATGTTGCGTGCAATTTATAATAAAAGTCAATACTACAAAAGCAACTTACGCTTCTAGTCTAAATTACTTCCCAATCCAGCGTATATTTGGCTTTTGTCGTTTCTCTCGGATTTTGAACCATATCCGTAGAAAACGGTCCCGGCTCACCTTCAACAATCATGGTAAAAGTGCCCAGTTTGTCATTTGGAGATAGAAAATCCCAATCCCATAACTCGATCACCACTTCCTGGTTTTTTGAGATATTTTTTACATCAACATCCAGTTCGGTTGTGGTGTCCATCATTATGGGTTGCTGCTTTCTGTTCTTGGGCCAGATCTTTTCACCATCATGGATTAAGTAAACATCGTCATATTCATTCTCTTCAATAAAATAACAGTGTAACCTGGATAAATGAAGCGTATAGGAATTAGAAGTTGATTCCATATTAAAAAATCGATTTGAATTCAATTTAGTTTATCGGTCGAATTTTATCAAGATTGAGATGTTGCCATGTAACGGATTTCACAATTTCTTAATTTCGCGAACCAGATCATCAATGTGCTCGCACCGGGTTATTCTTGTAAAGTATTTATCGTCCAATCGCCGCCCGGAGACTTTCTTGGACCAGCCTCCGAATTGTTCGAATACAAAAATCGGTTTTTTATAAATCCAACCAAAGCAAATCTCCGACAGTGTTCCGGCCCCGCCTCCTATTGAGACAAGGGCATCACAAGAAAGCGCGGTAATCGCATTTCTAGCATCCCCCATCCCTGTGGGAATTACAATATTGCAATATTGATTGGCCTCCAAAATAGATGATGACGGTAAAATACCTATGGATATTCCTCCCGCTAGAAATGCTCCTTTATTCACCGCTTCCATGATACCTCCCCTCCCTCCGGTAACAACTGCAAATCCCAGGTTTGCGA
>JAKSDO010000282.1 GCA_022360055.1 Cytophagales bacterium
CAGGCCATGCCTGAGATAATTATTGAGATATACAAGATCATGATGATCAACGGCGCATGGTGAGGTTTCTGCAAATTTTAAACACATGAAACAGGCCATGCCTGAGATAATTATTGAGATATACAAGATCATGATGATCAACGGCGCATGGTGAGGTTTCTGCAAATTTTAAACACATGAAAAACCTGATTGTACTTTCCGTATTCGTTCTTTCAACCGTACCGCTATTCGCACAAGCCATTTATGAAGACGAACGTTACGTTCCCGAAACAAACCCCCTTGTAGTGGAAAAACTGGAAGAATGGCAAAATCTGAAATTTGGATTGCTCATGCATTGGGGTACTTACAGCCAGTGGGGGATCGTAGAGTCCTGGTCAATTTGCCCGGAAGAGTACGGCTGGTGCGAACGCCGGGCCGGATCGAACCCCGGGAATTATATCGAATATGTAAAAGAATACGAAGGATTGAAGAAAACATTTAATCCGACTCTATTCGAACCGGACAAATGGGCCTTAGCTGCCAAAGAAGCCGGCATGAAATACATGGTATTTACGACCAAGCATCACGACGGATTTTCGATGTTTGATTCGAAATATACCGATTATAAAGTCACCGATCCCGAATGCCCGTTTTCCGGCCATCCAAAAGCCAACATTACCAAGGAGGTCTTTACCGCTTTTAGAAATCAGGGACTTTGGACAGGAGCATATTTCTCCAAGCCGGACTGGCATTCCAACTATTATTGGGACCCTTACTATCCTCCGCGCGATCGAAACGTAAATTACGAGCCTGAAGCCAATCCTGAAAAGTGGGAAAAATTCATCGAATTTACGCATAACCAAATTCTTGAATTAATGACCGATTACGGCAAGGTAGATATTCTTTGGCTGGACGGAGGCTGGGTGGCAAAAAAACCAAAAAGCGTCATCGAAAATGCATATGCCTCAAAAATGGCCAATAGCCCCAATGGATACGTCAAAAGCCGAGTGGTAAATCAGGATATTCGTATGGACGAGTTGGTAGAAAAAGCGCGTAAAAAACAACCCGGATTGATCGTTGTCGATCGTGCGGTATATGGCAAAAATCAAAATTATCTTACCCCTGAAAACCGCGTTCCGGAGAAAACCCTGCCTTATCCATGGGAATCCTGCATTATATCCGGAGGGGGCTGGTCACACACCAGAAATGCAAAGTATATGAGCCATCGCAAAGCTATCCATATGCTTGTCGATATTGTGGCAAAAGGAGGAAATCTATTGCTAAATGTTGCTCCCGGGCCGGACGGCACATGGCAACATGGCGCTTACGACTTATTGAAAGCCTACGGAGACTGGATGAAGATTAATTCCGAAGGAATTTACAATAGTAAACCAATAGCGCCCTTTAAGGAAAACAACATCTGTATGACCCAACAGAAAGACGGCACGACTTACTTTTTCTATCTGGCAAAAGAGGGTGAAATTCAGATCCCGGGTGAAATTGTTGTGCACTCACATAAACCGGCCAAAGGCTCAAAGGTGACCGTACTGGGATCTAAAAAACAATTGAAATGGACTGACAGCGGTCGTGGATTTAAGGTGAAAATACCCGCTTCGCTGCAAAAAAATCCACCGTGCGGTTATGCCTGGACCATAAAAGTTTCGAAATTGGATTAGCGGAAACACAGCCCGCATTAAAGATCATGCTACATTCGAAAAGCCGCACCGGTATGCCACCGGGATGATTCACGTATTCGTCAATGGTACACAGGTATTGAAAGACAGGAAACGTACGGGAGCTTTTACCCGGAAGAGCGCGGCCGGGATGGAAGAGACACTTGCCGTAAATAGCTGCCTTTGCGGTTTGAGCAAGAAAAATAAGCGCCCCGGAATGTCTTGCAATCCCGGTTAACTCACATGAAAGACCTCTTCCATATGTGCCCACCATTCGCCTTCGGCCCGGCTCGCCACCGGTTGCTGCATCGGTTTCATGATCGCCCACCATGCTCTGGTTTTAGGATCTGCCGCCATCTTAGCCATATCTGCGACAAAATCATTGCCGGTATACTCGAAATAGGCAAAAAGTAAATCGTCCTTATAAAAGATTGAATAATTTTCAATATTGCATTCCTTTATTTTATGAAGTACATCGGGCCAGGCCGACGCATGATACTTTTTGTATTCCTCATATTTTCCAGGTTTTAAACCGATAATTTGTCCGTACCTTTTCATAATTTCTTTTAAAGAATGATCATCTCATAAATTCCGGGACTTCCGGAAAACCCGGTTAACACAAGCCTGATTTTTTGAGTATTTATACGGGAAAGATCGATTGCTTTTCCATTATCTACGGTTTCGCCTCGATGGGCAACCACCCAGCGCTCGCCCGATAGAAAACGAATCTCAAATGCATTTATGCGATTACCGCTTTCAAAGATTATTGCTTTGGATATTTCTCGCGGTTGTTCCAAATCAATTTCAATCCAGGGTTCATTATCCCCTTTCCCAGGTTCCCAATAGTGTCCCACCCAGTCCCCGTCATTAACTGAGGAAACATCTCTCCAATGCGGATTGGGATTTGTTGACGCCTTAACCGGCTTCTTGTATGAAAGTGATTGACTCGAAATATCGATCGGATCAATCTCAGATGCATTTCCACGAACGGTCAGTTCGATAACGGTATTAATCGGCTCCATGTGGGCTTTGGAAAACTGGATTTGATAGCCACCCTTTTGCTTTTCAAAGCTTACTTCGCCGTTACCGAGCAAACTGCAACCTTTGATTTCTGTTCCGATGTCAGGAATTGAAATTTTCGGATCATTGCCAAACCATTTTAACACATGAAGGTAGATTTTATTGCCCTTGTAGGTGCTTACACCCCAATCCGTCGGTTTAAACGGGCCTCCGCGCGTGCCGTAAATGGTATTTCCGTATTCTTGCAGCCACCTCCCCATTTCTTTCAATCTTTCGATCTGAAGTGGTTCAATCGTACCATCCGGCTTTGGCCCCACATTGAATAATAAATTACCATCGCCGCCGGCTGAACGGATCAGGCCGTGGAGGCATTGCTCCAGCGATTTTACTTCATCGTCAGGTTTCCAGGCCCACTGCCGGGCAATGGTCATACATGTTTCCCAAGGCCTGTCGGTCTGAAATCCACCTACTTTCTGCTCAGGGGTATCAAAATCGCCCTTTGCACCGGTTCTGTTATTTACCAACACCCCGGGCTGGACTTCTCTTATGCGATCAATCACGCCCTGCCCCCTTATGGAATCGAATCTTTGCGGGACATCGTACCACATAACGAGCAGGGGACCATATTTTTCAAGAATCTCTACGGATTGATTTTTCAGATAATCGGTGTACCGGTCAAGATCGTATTCGTTGCGTTCAACCCTTCCCCCCGGGCTGGTAAGTGGAAAATCCGGATGATGCCAGTCGCACGTAGAATGATAAAACCCAAGCGCAATTCCATGCTTCTCACATGCCACAGCTAACTCCGCCATCACATCGCGTTGAAAAGGCGAATTCATGATGTTGTAGTCGGTGTACCGCGTATCCCAGTTACAAAATCCATCGTGATGCTTCGACGTAAAAACGATGTATTTCATCCCCGCGTCTTTCGCAACCAAAACCCATTCATCCGCATTGAAATTCACCGGATTGAATTCTTTATAAAGGTTATCATATATTTCGATCGGAATCTCCCGCCCACGGGACCATCCAATCTCAGTCCCCTTAAGCGATACCGGCCCCCAGTGGATAAACATCCCGAAACGCGCATCTTTCCACCATTCGAGTTTTTCAGCATGATCTTCTGGAAAAATAATATCGGTCGACTGCTTTTCAGGAATACACGAAAAAATACAGACCGTCAGGAAAAGTAAGCTGCCAAATACAATTGTTTTCATTTTTACAGTTTTCTATTGAATTCATTTATTGCTTCAAACATCGCCAGAATATTTTCAGGTGGCACATCCGGTAGGATATTATGAACGGTATTAAAAACAAAGCCACCCCCTTGCGAAAATATCTCCAGGCGTTCAAGGACCTGGTCCCTTATTTGCCGGACCGAACCGCCGTTTAATACCCCGGTAGTTTCTACGCCACCGCCCCAAAAAGTACAATCCTGGCCAAATTCTTTTTTCAGGAATTCGGGCTCCATATGATGTGCATTGGTCTGAACAGGATTAAAAATCTCAAATCCCGCGTCGATTAAGTCGGGCATGAGCGACGAAATGGAACCACATGAATGAATAAAAGTTCGCATCTTGCTGTTTTGCCTTACATAATCGCACAGAATTTTATGCCGTGGCTTAAACAAAGTCCTGTACGTCTCCACATCCATAAATGGTCCTGAAGTCATGCCCAGATCATCTCCGAAGCGCACCACATCCACAATATCTCCAACAGCATGGCAAACTTTCTCAAGGGTTGCAAGATGTCGTTTCACCAATTCGTCGAGGAGCTTTTCTACGTTGTATTGATCACACATCAAATCCATAAGGAAATTGTCCATGCGGCGGAGAAATGTCCCCCACTCAAAAAGGTTACAACCGCATACTGCCAACAGCGCCTTATCGGTCGTCGTACGCAATCGCATCGTTTTCTCTCTCAGAGTTTCCCAGAACCCTTCCTCTCCGGCATGATCCCACGGGCTATGTACGTCCCGGGCCCACATGATCCGCCCCATTTCCACATCAAGGTCTTGGTAATCGTCCGGATAGCCATTCACATAAGGAAAGTAGGTCTGATCAAAAAAAGTCGCACCCATTGGCATTTTTGAGAGCATAATCCTGCCATCCTCATTGTAGGTCACAAAAGAACCATTTTCTAATTTCACCGGATTAAACCATGCAGGATAAAATGCCGGAGCTCCATTTGCGAGGGTCGTCTCTTTCCAGTCGGAAAGAGCATCGTTAAATGCCCGGCCTATGTCAATTACATCGACCTGAAATTTTTCTAAAACGGAATTGCCGGGCTGTGCCAGTTGTTGCACCACATCGTAAATCTGTACGGGCAAATTTGGCTCCCCCATATGATTTACAAGATTGCTGTAGGCAATAGCAGATATACCGGAGCTCGGTGTGGCGCCCAGATCAACCGGAACTCGGTCCGGAGTCTCGTGATTGATAGCCGCTAGCACTCTTTCCCGGGATGTTATTTTTGTTGTACTTTTCATAGTTTGATTTATTAAAGAGCTTAACTATTCGGAACCGCTGATACCAATCATAAAAGAAGCGTAAATGAGTATCAGCAGAGACATGGTCATGATCGCATAAGCCCGGGCAGAAGCACCTCTCCACTCCCCGCGGATGAGTCCCCACACGGTTGCAAAAGCGATCGTCAATGCCATAAGTAT
Organism: Cytophagales bacterium; assembly: GCA_022360055.1. Taxonomy (GTDB): domain Bacteria; phylum Bacteroidota; class Bacteroidia; order Cytophagales; family Cyclobacteriaceae; genus JAAUQL01. The sequence goes on from JAKSDO010000282.1 coordinate 5,341, forward strand.
TCCCCAGGAGGTAAATGTAAACGGCCCCATCTTACTCTTCCCCATCCCGTAAAAAATGAACTGACTAAACCAAAGAAGGCCCGCCAATAGTCCAAATACATAGTTTAGCGTAAGTATGCGATTATTTTTTGCGCCGGCATAATTGACTATTGATCTGTTTTTTACGCCGAGAAAAAAACACCAGATTAATGTTGTCAGAAAGGTCCCCAGGAGGAAAACAAAGTACACCGGCATCATTGAAAACAAAGGATCTGTATTGCCCTGTTCCGCAATGCCGGCAATTGGCATGCCCTGCTCGAACCCAAGGGCCATTGTCGAACCCGTAAGACCCACGAGCAAGGCAGCAAAAGTTCCTTTTAAGAGATCGAATTCGCCAATGCTTTCCCGTTTTTTTTCCGAAGAAATGGATCTGTCTTTCAAGACCCCCGCCCAGGCAGAAAAACCTATGCCCACAGTTGCCACCACCACACCGGTAAGAAGCTTGTTGCCTCCCGAAGATTCAAACATCATCTCCAAACGGCCGTCTATGGCAGGTGGAATAAATGTCCCGATTGCTAACATCAATCCCAGCGAAAGCGCATATCCAAGAGATAAACCCAGGTACCTGAGTGCCAAGCCAAATGAAAGATTTCCTATGCCATAAATAGCCCCAAGGGCAAAAACCAGAAGAATTGTTTTTTTAGAAGCCAAACAAATGGCATCTAAAAAAACGGGAGCAAAGACAAAACAAGCTAAAAGCGGAAAAACAATATACGCTCCAAGGCTAAAAACCATCCAGTAAGTCTCCCAATTCCACCCTTTTATTCTTCCGAATGGAACGGCAAAACTGCCCGACGAAAACGCACCGATGGAGATGAGCAGAATTCCAGCAAAAATTTCCACGATTCTGTTAAAAAATAGTTGTGAATGTTTCGGTGAGTAAATTTATCAGGAAAGGACATCAATTTGTTGCATTTACTCGATGCAATATAGCACAAATACGACTATTATCATCTTTGCTTCAATATCAGACATTGACTTATATTAGCATAAAGATATAAATCATAGACATATGCATACTGAGATCATCGGAAAGTCTATAATTGCCCATTTGATAAATATTGCATTTTTGAGATTTAAAAGGGATTCCAAATACATAAATATTATCAGTCCGTTTAGCCGAATGTACCTGATAAGCGAAGGGAACGGACATCTTGTACTGGAGGGCGAAAGAATCGAACTCGAACCCGGATATATTTATTTGATCCCCAGTTATACACCATGCTCATATTTTTTCTGTGAGGGTCTGGCGCACCATTACATTCACTTTAGTCTGGAAATGCCATCCGGGTTGAATGTCTTCAATCTTTACTCAATAAATAAGAAACTAAAAGCTGCTTCGCTCGATAAAATACTATTCCGTACCTGCACTGAACGGAACCCCGGGTTTGAGCTCCCGCATCACGATCCTAAAATATATCAAAACAAGCCCTGGATCAATAAAAAAATAATCTATTCGTCACTTGGTCATTATCTGGAAAATACGGGGATTATCCGGCAGCTTTTTTCCCGTTTTCTTGGTGAAGAGCTTCACGACAATATCGGCAAATTGTCAAACCACAACATTCAATCTATATTGACATACATAATGGAAAATCTTTCCAATGAGTTATCCGTAGACGAATTGGCAAAAAAAGCCTGTATTTCGCGCGATCATTTTACGCGCAGTTTTAAATCCATTACCGGAATGCCGCCAAGTGAATTTATTATCAGGAAAAGAATTGAAAAAGCCAAACTTCTTCTATTGACAACCGATTACCCTTTAAATGAGATCATTGCCCACACCGGTTTCAAAACTACGGCATATTTTTGCAGGATTTTTAAAAAGTATACGGCGTATACGCCAATGGAGTTGAGGAAGCAAAGAGGATAAACTTAACCCTGCGATCTGGCATTTAACTCGAAAAATTCATAGGCTTTGTCTGATTGCTCAACACTAAGTTAGCTACCTTACGTTACTTTTTAAAGTCTTAGAATCCGGGTTAACTTATTAACGAAAAATCAAATTCGGTATAGTCATTTATTTTAGCATCGGCAAACTCATATTTCAGATGGTCATTGCAATCATCTTTTACAATGGCTATTGTTTTCATGCCTGCATGCTTTGCTGCCTCCAACCCGGAGCAGGAATCCTCAATTGCAATACAGGATTCGGGTCGTACATTTAGTTTTTTAGCGACCGACAGGTAAACAGAAGGATTTGGTTTACCTTCCAATTCATGTTCTGCGGAAGAAACGGCGTCAAAATAATTTTCGAGTTTAAGCTTTTTTAATACCACGGGAATTAATAAGTAAGGGGAATTTGTCGCTAATCCGGTTTTATAGCCCCTGTGTGTTAGCTGTTTTATGATTCTTTCTATTCCACGTATGGCCGTTCCTTCTTTTTCAATCAGATGTTTGACGTATTCAATGACCTCATTCTCGACATCTTCCAAGGTTTTATTTCTCCATGGTTGCTGTTCGAACCAGAATTTGGTGACATCCGACGTAGTCATCGATGCTGTAATTCTGCATAATTCTTCAGATACTTCTACGCCGACCGAAGCAAAAACCCTTTTCTCCGCTCTTTTCCAAAATGGTTCGGAATCAATTATGACTCCGTCCATATCAAAAATTATGGCTTCAATTTTTCCCATCTATATTTGAGTTATTCGTTAAATATCGTATTTAATACCTAATAATTCTGTTGTTTCCCAACGATTAATTTTGGGGAAGTTACAGCTAAAGCGTATTTCCAGCGCTTCGGGTAAGACGTATAACCATTAATAATTTCAGGTCATGGCTTCCTCGGAGAGACCGGCCTTCATGAAGAAAATTCAAAAAAGTAAAATTCCACAAACAAGCAATCTGCGCACTTTTTTCCATTGATTTTCCATATGAAATCTCCGGAAACTACTGCGCGCTAATTGCAGTCGTAGAAATTGAACCGCATGCGCAAATTCCATCTGCTCATCAGGCAAACAATAAATGCCAGCTCTTAAGAATTATCTGTAAATCACACCGTATTTCTTACTTGTTTCTTCCCAAGCCTCCGGAGAAAGATTTGTTTTGTCCTTTATCGACTTTGTTCCGATCGCCCTAAAGTAATCCTCAAATCCCGCCGGACTATAACCAAAAATCATATGAACATATTCGTTTCCTTTATTTTTCAAGCCATGCCATTTTTTCCGCGGGATAAAAGCCAGGTCTCCCGGAAGCATTTCCTGTTCCTCATGCTCAACAAATACCGATGCATTTCCCCTATAAATAAAAATAAACTCATCTTCGTTCAGGTGTTGATGTACCGGAATATAATCTCCGGGTGGAATTATTTCACTCAATAACGACATCGGAGTACACGGATCGGAAGCTTTGGAGATTTTTATAGTCACTTTGGCTTTTCTCCTGTTACCTATGTAGTACACTTCACCTGCTCCGGCATACAAAATTTGCCCTTTCGATCCATGCGCGCAGCTTTCGCTGCAACTTCCCGCCAAACCGGCTAACGAAACCAGACCGCCAAATTGCAATAGTCCGGAAGTAATAAAAGTTCTTCTTTTCATTATTTGTCTTTTAATCCAACAATGCCGAAATATTTCTGGCCGGATTGATCTGAAAACTCCACTCGTTCAAAATGAACAGTGAAACCCACTTGCCTCAGCAGCGTTTCCCAAGTTTTCATTGAAAACAATCCGTACACAGCACGATCGTATTCATGAAAAATCGCTCCGTTTTCATCGCGGATGATGTATGCGTATTCAACGGAGATAAGATGGTCGTCCGGATCCGGGTCATATGTCCATTCCAGATATCTTATGCCCCGGGTTCCGTCGTCACTTCCGCCGGAATTCGTCTGCGGACGAAAAGTTTCCAGGTACTCGTCGGGCATAATAAACACCAGACCTCCCGGATTTAAATGTCGGTGAGCGGTGTGAAATACTTTTGTCAAATCGTCTTCGGTGGTAAGATATGAAATTGCATCATGAATAAATACGACATCGAATGAACGAGGAAGATCGAGGCTCCTCATATCCGCACGGAGATGTGTACATTCAGGATTGATGGTCTTGCTCACCTCAAGCATTTTGGGCGAAAGGTCTGTCAATGTCATCTCAAATTGATTTTTAAGGTAAAAGGCATTATTCCCTCCTCCACAGCCAAGCTCCAGGCAAGTTTTTCCGCCGCGCTTGTATTTGTGAATGATGTCGAGGTAAATTTTCGCCTCCTCTTTATATTCTTCAGGGGGTGAGAAAAGATGCCACCAGTCCGCTAGATCATAATATAATTTCATATCAAAAGGAAATTGTATGCACCCGTATTACCTTCCGAATAGGATCATCCGGAACATTAAAACTCCTGCCATATGCAGATCCGTAATCTTCCCGAACACAGATTCCAACACCGACTATTACTACTTCATGTAACCGATCCCATCCTGGTTCCGATTTACGGATACGGCGTCGGGTGCCTCCGAAGCCCGGAAAGCAAATAACTAATGCGTCGGAGGTAAAAGGTTTGAATTTTTCACAAATCGGTAGCATGACAAAAATACTCTTCTCGATAACATTACGTGCCGCCGTCTCATCCGTGAATAGTTGATGGATCTCAAAACCGATTTATTTTCTAAATGCGTTTGCCCTGGTAGGGTCTTTCACGAAAAGAATGCTGAAAATGTTTGTTGCCAAAGCTACAATTCGATTGTTTCTAACCCAACTTTAGTTACGATCCTAAAACAAATGAAAACAGATCTTGTTATGATTCAATACAAATGATTACATCATGATACAGTGTCTTTTACTCTACATATCTTTTTGGGCCTTTAACCCGGGATCTACAATTCATGCATATAAAATCCAGGCCCTGGACAGCGAGGAGGTTATTGATCTTTCTTCTTTTGAAGGGAAGAAAATACTGATTGTAAATGTAGCCTCAAAATGCGGATATACGTCTCAATATGAAAACCTTCAAAAGCTATCGGTGCAATATGAGGATAAGTTAGAAGTTATCGGATTTCCATGCGATCAGTTTTTAGGACAAGAGCTGGACACTGAAGCCGAAATAAGGACATTTTGCACCAGCGAATTTCATGTAACTTTCCCTATGACTACCGTGGTGGAGGTAAAGGGTAAAAACCAGCATCCGATATACCGGTGGTTGACCCAAAAGGATCTGAACGGCAAAGGGGATTATAAGGTTTCCTGGAATTTCAATAAGTTTTTGATCGATGAAAACGGGGAACTGCTCGAGCACTTTTCTTCTAAAGTTAAACCTATGGATGAATCCATATTGAAGTATTTGCGGTAGCAACATCAATGCGGTCGTCCGCTTAAAGATCCGTGAATTTCTTCTGTAGGCCCAAACTCTGTAATTTCATAATTTCCTCCACATGATATAAGCATTGATTAAGCCGTATTCCGGATGCTTAAATGCCTCCGGAATTTCGCCGATAATTTCAAAACCCAGCTTTTTCCACAAGCTTACTGCGCGAGCATTATTTTTAACTACGATATTGAATTGCATGGACATATAGCCGAGCCGTTTGGCTTCGGAAAGAGCGTATATGCCCATTGCCTTTCCAATTCCCTTCCCAAAAGCCGTGGGTAAGGTCATGAAGGAAGCATTGGCTACATGAGCGCCAAGGCCCGGTTGATTGTCTTTAATAATAAACGTGCCCACGATCCCTCCTTCAATGGTGGCAACGTACGTATATTTATCTTCCCCGCACCAATAATCCAGCATCGAATTTCGATCCGAATCGGGTGGAAAAACATAGGTATCCGCTGTGCAAATTACTTGCCGGATAATCTTCCAAATCCAATCGTGATCCTTCTTTACGGCTTTTCGTATTATTATATCGCCCATTTTAGTTCCCGTTTGGGGCAAATGATATTTGGAATGCTTTTAATCCTGTGAATTTCTTTTTTTAACTCCCGTCAAATTAACGTTTCAACCGGCAAAATTACCACCTTATTAAATCATGATTAAGAATAAATCAATCACCGTCATACCGGGAAACATTTGCTTTCTCAAGAGCGAATGTAGTTATCAAAATGTCGTGCTCACAACAAACTCTCCAATAATATTTCCGTTCATTGAAAACATAACCATTTAACAACTTACACATGAACCGGTAGGACCGGAGCAAATTCAGGACACACACGAGCATGACTATATTTCTCTGTGTGTCACCAACCTAAAAAAATATAAACAGATGAAAAAAGTATTATTGTTCAGTGCGCTTTTAGCAAGCACTGTTTCCTTCGCACAAAACCAGGTGCAAACTGAAACCACAAACATGATAAATTTTGCTGCCGGCAGAATTATGGAATTGGCTGAAGCAATTCCTTCTGAAAAATATGCCTGGAGTCCCGGAGACGGGGTCAGATCGGTGGCAGGAGTTTGTGCCCATGTAATTTCCGTAAATTATTTCTTTGCGACCAAACTTGGAGCCACGCTTCCCGAAGGAGTGAATCCTCAGACAGTCGAAAATGACCTGACGACCAAGGACGAGCTAATGCCCGCTTTAAAACAATCGACCGAACTTATTGTGAATACCATCAAAGCTTTGGATGATGCTGCTCTTGATGACAAGGTTGAATTTCCATTTCCCGGAGAATATACCACCATGAGCGCCATATTAATCGCGCAGGGTCATTGCAACGAACACCTTGGTCAGCTTATAGCTTATAGCAGGATGAACGGCATCACACCTCCCTGGAGTAAACAAGAGACCAAATAACATTTTGCATTTCAGGCGGGCCCCCTACCCGCCTTTTTTAATTCCAGGTTTTTTGGATAGGCAGGATCCGAATAACTTGAGATTAAAACTGAAACCATTTACTCAAATAGTGCATAGCGATCTGTTTCGCTAAGTGCAAGGGATTATTCGAAAAATCATCACCATCGCCCAATTCAAAGGCCGGCTGAATAATTACGCCGGGTAACATTGCTCTGTCATAAGTCGGAGTATTGTATATAATGATCGTCGTCTCCTGCTCGATGAAGGTCCCAAAAGCACGAATGCTAAAAACGGCGTCACAATCTATTTTATGGAATATGTTCCGGGAGGAGAGCGATAGCCACAATTGCGCTTTCACGCGTAAATGCAATGTTTCGGTATGATATGACGGAAGAACATCGCACCGGATGGGCCTTTGAACAACCACTTCGGTATTTCATCAGTTCTTGGTTGCAACACCTTTCGATTGAGTCGTAGATTTAATGCCGCATTCCAAAGACCTGACGGATTTGATTTTATAATTACTGTCATCCGACTAAAAGTAAATATTGAGCAAACATAGCTCTTTTGCGTTTATTAAGCCATTTTTTTTTACATTCTTAAAAACACCCGCTACTTTTTACAGACATAAAATCTCATTGTGAAATATTGATTATAATGGCCAATCCCCCTAACCCCCTTCGCCAGGGGGGAATTAGTCGGATGACAGTATTTTATAATTAAAATAAATTTTCTAAATAGTGCTGGAATATTGATATGAACGATTTGAATACCACAAATCAAAAGGACGATAGATTTTTATTGAAAGCATTAAAACAGGGAAATGAAGATGCTTTTGAACTTCTGTTTAAGAAGTACTCCGGAAGAGTCTATTTCGTGGCATTTCAATATTTAAATGACCGGGAGGACACACTGGAAATCGTTCAGGAAGCTTTTTTTAAGATCTGGATGAATCATAAAAAAATCAAACCTGACTTGCCGTTTATACCCTATCTTACCAGAATCGCCAAGAACCTCATCATAAATCGGTCAAAGCGAAAGCTTATTGAGAATGCATACATCCAAACCCTGGAATCGGTACACGACAAGAAATCTATCCAGACGGAAGATCAAGTGCTCTTTTGCGAGGTTCGCGAAATTGTAAATAATCTGATTGAACAATTTCCTGAAAAAAGAAAGGAGGTCTTTCTTTTAAGTCGTGCCAAAGGCTTGACAAATAAAGAGATTGCGGAAAAACTGGACATATCGGAAAGCACTGTTGAAAATCATATCAATTCTGCATTAAAATCCCTGCGAATCGATCTCAGAACCTTTGGATATTTAGGCTGTGCAATATTTCTTTTACAAATTTGCAATTAGATCCGCTCACAAAAAACGAATAAATCAGATAGTTACATAAAAAACTCTTCTGAGTTACAGATTTTTCGAAATATTTTCGTCCGTCTATATTTTTTAAAGTTGCCGATACACAGAAAAATATAGTCATGCTCGTGTGTGTCCTGAATTTGCTCCGGCCGTGCCGGTTTCGTCCGTCTATATTTTTTAAAGTTGCTGACACACAGAGAAATATAATCGCGCTCATGTTTGTCCTGAATTTGCTCCGGTCATACCGGTTTCATTTTTTTTTACTATCGGCTAGGTGCTGGCTCCAATGAGATTGTTCTTAATATATCAAGCGAGTAAAAGTGACAAAGAAAGAATTAAAAAACATATTGAGAAATCATTGTACGGAGCAGGATAAAACCGAACTCATTCAATGGGTTCTTTCTGAAAAGTTTGACGATGACCTTGAAAAATATATCTCCGAAGATCTTGAGATAGAGCTTGCACAAAAACATCGGATCAATGATGTTGAGTTAAATACGATGGCTGCGAAAATAATCTCGAAGGCCAGAAAAGAAACGAATACTACGGTCAATCCGGAACATGAAATTCCAACCTATTCCGGCGATTGGCAAAACAGGTCCGGCCTTGGATTTTTTTACAAAATTGCCGCAACACTCTTACTTGTGGCACTATTCACTTTCATAGCCTTCCACTTTACAAAAAACACAACCGAGCATGTTAAAACTGCCACCGCGATTACTAAAGAAAATCAAAGAGGCAGAAAGTCTACCATATTTTTAAAGGACGGATCAATTGTATATCTCAATGCTGAAAGCAGCATTCGGTATCCGGAAGTCTTCCCGGACTCCGCGAGGATAGTTAAGCTGCAGGGAGAAGCCTACTTTGATATTGCCAGAGATCCCGACAAACCGTTTATCGTGCAAGTCGGCAATCTCAGGGTCAGTGTTCTGGGAACCTCATTCAATATCAATGCCTATGAAGAGAATGAATTCAGTAAGATTTCACTCAATTCCGGAAAAGTACTGGTAGAAAGCACCGAAACATCCCACCTCCTTAAACGTAAAAAAATCAAATTGAATCCCGGGGAGTGTGTTTCATACTCGAGCAAACAAAACGCATTCACGAACATCTCAGCCTTTGACCCAAATCTCGACCTGAGTTGGAAGGATGGTAAAATTGTCTTTGCAAACGCAGACATGGAGGCCATGGTGAAAAGATTCGAGCGCTGGTATAACGTAGATTTCAGTTTCAGAAATCAACCCTACTTTAAGTGGAACTATACCGGAGAATTCCATAATCAGACCCTACAGGACGTATTGGAATCACTTAGTTTCTCACAAAGTTTTGATTTTGAAATCCGTCAGGATAAAGTCGAATTAGTATTTAAACCAAATTAAAAAAAGTGTATATGATAAAACGAAAGCCTTAAAAAAACTCTCCATGTTCAAATTTGGCCGTTCGACCATGGAGAGTAATTAATGTACTATTTGTGTAATAATTAATCACCTTAAAATTATGAAATTTGAACCATTACTGAAAGAATTAATGAAATATTCACTGCTAGGGATTTTCCTTCAATGCATGTTTCTAAATATGATTCTGGCTTCGACCACGGAAGCTCAACGATATCAAAGCGTCAAAGAGATTTATATGACGATAAAACTAAAGGATGCTTCTCTAAAGGAGACCTTTAATTGGATCAACGATAACACCGATCTTAACTTCAATTATGATAACATTCATATTGACGATCTGAAAACCAAAATCAATTTCCAGAAAAACAACGCTTCCATTGAAGATCTTTTGCTCCATATCTCCAAAAAAGCAAAGCTAAAATTCAAGCAGGTCAACGATAACATCAGCGTTGATTTTATGGATCAGAAGAATAATGAAAAGGAAATCGAGATTGTATTGCAAGGGATTAGAATCACCGGACGGGTAATTGCCGATGACGAGCCCGAAGGCATGCCGGGCGTAAACATCTTACTGCAGGGCTCCATGACCGGAACCGTAACCGATCTCAATGGCAACTATGCTATTGAAGTTCCGGATGAAAATGCCGTATTGATCTATAGTTCCGTTGGTTATATTACCCAGGAAATTGCCGTCGGCAGTCAGACGGTAATTAACCTGGAAATGGCATCGGATGTAACAGCCCTGAAGGAAATTGTAGTTATCGGCTACGGTGTACAGAAAAAGGAAGATGCCACCGGATCTTTGGTTAAGGTTGATTCCGAAGACTTTAACAAAGGAGCAATTGCTTCGCCACAGGAATTATTGATGGGCAAAGTGGCCGGAGTGGTTGTTTCAGCCCCTAATGGGCAACCCGGGGGCGCCTCTACCATACGTATTCGAGGCGGATCCTCGTTAAGGGCAAGCAACGATCCGTTGATAATTATAGACGGAGTACCGGTAGACAATAATGAGGTCAGCGGACTTTCAAACCCCTTGAGTACCATTAACCCTAATGATATCGAGACGTTTACCGTTTTGAAAGATGCCTCTGCCACAGCAATTTATGGTTCCAGGGCATCCAATGGGGTAATAATTATTACTACCAAGACCGGTAAAAAAGGACAGGATACAAGAATAAGCTATAATGGAAATGTATCGGTAGGTGTTCCGATTGAATATGTGGATGTTTATTCCGGAGACGAATATAGAGAAGTAGTTACGACCAATGAGGATATACCGGCAGTAGCGCAGGACCTTCTTGGTGATGAAGATACCGACTGGCAAAAAGAGATTTTCAGAACGGCCATATCCACAGATCATAATTTGAGCATTACCGGAACGATCAACGATAATCTGCCCTATCGCGCTTCCGTCGGATACATCAACCAAAACGGGATACTTAAGGAAACAAAAATGGAAAGAACAACCCTTGGTATCGCACTCGACCCGGCTTTTTTCGATGATCACCTCCGTTTAAAGGTCAACCTGAAAGGGATGAACATCAACAACAACTTCTCAAACACAGGGGCTATTGGAAACTCAATATTATTTGATCCCACCAAACCCGTGCGCGATGAAAACTCACCGTACGGAGGATATTACGCATGGACCACCTCCGATGGAACTCCGAATTTCATCGCCAATAATAACCCGGTGGCATTAATTGAGCAAACTGAAAATACTTCTGAAATACTGAGAAGTATAGGAAACGCCGAGGTGACCTACAAGTTTCATTTTTTGCCCGAATTAAAAGCACACGCAAATTTCGGGTACGACTATTACAGAAGCAAAGGCATCGATCACACGGACAGCACCGCCGCCTTTGCCTATCGAAGCAGGCAAACCAATGTAAAATCATATGAATACATTGGCCAAAACGAGCTGTTTGACTTTTATCTGAATTATACAAAAAATATTGATCCGATAAACAGTACCCTTGACATTACCGCGGGTTACTCCTGGCAACACTTTTACAGCGAGAAGGAAAATGCCAATCGCCCCTGGAACATGACCGACGGCGTATATGTCGGAGCAGATACCGTAGTCAACAAAACTGAAAACTATTTGGTTTCATTTTTCGGAAGGATTAACTATACGTTCATGGGAAGGTATTTGTTAACAGCCACCCTGCGTCAGGACGGTTCATCCAGGTTTGCCGAAGATAATCGATGGGGATTTTTTCCCGCAGTCGCTTTAGCCTGGCAAATAAACGAAGAAGCCTTCCTGCGAAATGTCGATGCTTTGAACGAACTGAAGCTTCGTATAGGCTATGGCATCACTGGTCAGCAAGAACTCTCCGACGGAGACTGGCCGCTGGACTATCCTGCGATCGCCAGTTATAACGGAAGCACTTCAAATGCCTATTACAGATTTGGGAATGAATTGTATCAGTTATGGAAACCCGAAGCCTACGACCCGAATATTAAGTGGGAAGAGACCGCAACAAAAAATATCGGTTTGGATTTTAGCTTTCTGGACAATAGAATCGGTGGTTCTATCGATTATTATCAAAGAACAACGGACGACTTATTAAACGAAATACCAATCCCGGCGGGCACCAACTTTGCCAACAGAGTAGTAACCAATGTGGGCTCGCTGGAAAACGAGGGCTATGAAGTCGCCCTGCACGGATATCCCGTTTCTACCGAGGACATGAGCCTCTTTATTGGAGTAAATTTCGCTCGAAATGAGAATAGGATCACCAAATTAACGGCCTTTGCCGATCCGAATTACATTGGTTATGAAGTCGGAGAGATCGATGGCGGCAGTAATAATAGAGTGCAGATAAACAGTGTCGGGTACCCTACGAATACCTTCTTTTTATTCAAGCAGGTCTATGATGCCGACGGCAATCCTATCGAGGGATTGTACATCGACAAAACAGGCGAAGGCGGGTCTGTGACCGGAAACGATCTTAACAGATACCATTTACAGACGCCGGCGCCGGATTTTAATCTGGGACTATCTTCAAGGTTCGACTATAAGAATTTTGATATGTCATTCGCCGGAAGACTATCTGTCGGTAATTATGTGTTCAACAATGTGAATGCGGAAAAAGCAGTATATGCCATGTTGTATAATCAATCGGGTTATTTATCGAATATTGTCAAAACGGTGGAAGAAAGCCAATTCTTCAATGCGCAGTACAAAAGCGATTACTACCTGGAAAATGGGTCGTTTTTCCGAATGGATTACATCACGGCCGGCTATACCTTTAACCGCTTCTTTTCCGAAAAGATAAACGGCAGATTGAGCTTTACCGTACAAAACGCTTTCCTGATTACCAATTATACCGGTCTTGATCCGGAGGTAACCGATGCCAAAAATCCGGGCATAGATAAGAATACGTATCCTCGTCCGAGGAACTATGTTGTTGGCCTAAGTTTGAATTTTTAAGAAAAGATAAAATGAAAAGTTTAAGATATATTCATATAGTTTTAATTGCATTGATACTCATCTCATGTGTGGATGATTTGGATGTTACTCCCATTGATCCGGATTCAACCGATGCGAGTACGGTTTTTTCCACGGAGGAAGGAACGAGAGGAGCGCTGGCAAAAATATATGCTTCATTTGCCTATAACGGCCAGGGCGACGGGAAGGAAGAAATCCAGGGAATACGGGAAGATTTCAGCAATTTTTTGCGCCAGTATTTTACACTTCAGGAGTGCACCACCGAAGAGGCCATCGTGTCGTGGGACGACCAGACGATTAAAAATTTCCACTGGCACACCTGGGCCCCCAATGATGTATTTAACGAAGCCGTGTATTCCAGGATATACTTCTCCATAGCACTGGCAAATGATTTCCTGAGAAACATTGACGGATCCGCTATGGATGATAATTCCAAAAAACTGTTCCGCGCGGAAGCCCGGTTTTTAAGAGCATTCGCATATTGGGTAGGCATTGATATGTACGGAAACATTCCATTGATCGATGAAAACGCTTCCTTGAGTGATCTGCCGGATCAATCGGACCGGGCGACACTATTTGCCTATGTCGAATCGGAACTTAAGGAATTGGAAACACTTATGGCAGAACCCAGGGCAAATGAAAACGGACGAGTAGACCGGGTTTCTGCATGGATGCTACTTGCAAAATTATACCTGAACGCAGAAGTGTATATTCAGGCAGACAGGTATGCAGATGCCATGACCTATATAGAAAAAGTCATTGGCTCGGGCTATGCCCTTGACCCTGTTTATGAGGATATATTCAAGGCAGACAATTATAAAAGTTCTGAGATAATCTTCCCGCTTAAATATGACGGGATCTATAGCCAAAGCCACGGCACCACATTTATAGTCCATGCCTCAAGCGGCGGTGGACTGGATGTAGCCGGCATTCGCGGTGTTGGAGGGACCGGATGGGGAGGTTATAGGGCCGTAAAAGAGCTGCCGGAGAAATTCGGGATAGATGAAAATGATTTTACATCCGAAAACCCCTTGCCGGAATTTCCGGATAGCAGGGCATTATTCTATTTCCATACGAATGATGCATGGGTATGGAGCATCGACAATGTAAATAACTTCACCGAAGGAATAGGCATCTATAAATACAGTAACCTGAATTCCGACGGAAGCCAGGCTGAGAATTATAACGCTGACTTTGTGAGTATCGATTTCCCGATGTTCCGCCTCGCTGACGCCTTCCTAATGTACGCCGAAGCATTTATACGAGGCGGCGGTGGCAACCAGGCCAACGCCATAAAGTATATAAATGACCTGAGGGAACGCGCTTACGGGGATGATCGCGCGAATATAAATGCCGATGACCTCACCCTTGATTTTATCCTGGAAGAGCGAGGCAGGGAGTTGTACTGGGAGTGTCAAAGGAGAACCGACCTTATCCGATTTGGAAAATATTCCAGCGATAGCTATGTCTGGGAATGGAAGGGCAATGTAAAGGAAGGTGCCGGATTTGATTCGCACAGGGCATTGTTCCCGATACCGGCCGCCCAGTTGGCCGCCAACCCTAAATTGGTGCAAAACGATGGTTATTAATATTGGACTTCAAAAGGCAAAAAGATGCAACCGGTTGGACCGGAGCAATTTCAGGACACACAAGAGCATGACGATATTACTCTGTGCGTCAGCAAACTATAAAAATATAAACAGATGAAATCAATTTTTAAATATATATTTATTTTCACCGCACTGATCCTGATCAATGCAGCATGTGAAAATGAGAACGTTAAGCCGATATTAGGTGATAGCAGCACATTTGTGCGCCCGGAGTTAACGAATGCTCCTACTTCCGAGCCCAAAGTATTACTGCCGGAAGAGGCCCTTGAATTATATGAAGAGTTCGAATGGACAAAGGCGGATTACGGATTACCGCTTTCGACAAACTATATCCTTGCCGTAGATACTTCCGAAGCATTCACTTCTCCAGTGGTTTTGGGTTCCGGCCTCATGACATCCATACAGGTAACCGTGGAGGAATTCAACAGTGCCTTACTGAAACTTGGATTGCCCGGATTTGTAGAATCATCGGTAAAGGTCCGGATCCTATCTGCTGTAGACGGTCAGGGCATTGATACGCTGCATTCCTCATCGATCACCAGAACAGCGACAACTTACCAAAACAGTACGTGCGGAGATTTTTGTACCGTAGGTTTGATCGGCAGCGCTACTCCGGGAGACTGGAATACGGATACGGACATGAGGATCTCCGACCCCGAGAGAAAGGACCTGAATACATGGACACTTACCGTATACCTCAAAGCCGGAGAAGCAAAATTCAGGGCCGAAGACGATTGGGCCGATAACTGGGGAGCCGGCGATTATCCTTCCGGCACCGCCACTCAGGACGGCCCAAACATTCCTGTTCCCGCCGATGGCTATTATACGGTCGTTTTTAACGACCAGTCAGGAGCATATTCCTTTACTGAAGTAGCGACCAAAGATTTCACAACGGTAGGAATCATAGGCAGTGCAACGGACGGCGGATGGGACGCTGATACGGATCTTACCCGGGATGCGTTTAATCCTCACATCTGGACAGGCGAAATCACACTCGCCGATGGAGAGGCAAAATTCAGGGCGGAAGACGACTGGGCCGATAACTGGGGCAATGAATCTTATCCTTCCGGCTTTGGTGTAGGAAA
This sequence comes from Cytophagales bacterium, assembly GCA_022360055.1. GTDB lineage: Bacteria > Bacteroidota > Bacteroidia > Cytophagales > Cyclobacteriaceae > JAAUQL01. The sequence continues at coordinate 21,009 of JAKSDO010000282.1, forward strand.
CGGTCCCAATATACCTGTGAAGGCCGGAACATACTACGCTTGGTTCAATGATGCTACGGGCGAATATGCGTTTATGAGCACGGACAGTCGTGATCCTTACAACACAATCGGCATCATCGGAAGCGCTACAAAAAATGGTTGGGATTCGGATCAGGATCTTATTAAAAACCCATTCAACCCATACAGATATTCATTGGTGGTATCCTTAACCGAAGGTGAAGCAAAATTCAGGGCCGAAGACGATTGGGCCGATAATTGGGGTGGTGTTGATTTCCCATCCGGAGTAGGCGCCAAAGACGGTCCGAACATTGCCCTGAAAGAAGGTAAATACACGATTCATTTCCATAGTGGCACGGGCGAATATACATTTCTTAAATAAATCTGATTTCGCGGAGGCCGCCGGCTATGGGCGGCCTCCCAATTCCATTATCGGAACGATCGCGTCAAACCCTTCTTTATGAACACTCATTACAGCCTAAAACTGCGTGTGCTGTCGGCCCTGTCGATCTTGATATTCTACGGCTTAAATCCGGCGTTCGGACAAAAGCAAAACATCAAACCAACGATTGAGCCGGCTATATTCAGCGCCAACACCGAAATTACCATTACCTACGATGTAACAGGTAGTGTGCTTGCAAACCTACACAATGCCTGGATATGGGTCTGGATCCCAAATAAGGATATTGATGCCAAATACAATATAAATCCGGCCGGCGATGACCCAACACTGACGGAAAACGCGAAATTCTCTAAATCAACTTCCGGCGACAGAACAACATTTAGCATCACATTCATTCCCCTGGACTTCTTTGGCACTGATATCGGCGAAGAAAAGCAGTTGGGTGTGTTGCTGAAAGGTAATGACTGGAATGATGGACAAACTACGGACTATGTTGTTGACCTGGCTCGGGAAAATGAATTCAGGGTAATCCTGACCAGGCCGGAATTTAACCCGGTATTCGTTGATGCTAATGGAAAAATAAGCATAGAGGCCATATCCAGTGAAAATGCGGATTATACGTTGAGCATAAATGGACATCAGGTAGATTCAAAAACCGGCGGCAAGGAATATTCTTACAGCCATCGGGTCACTGAAACCGGCGGCAAGGTAGATGGCTCGCTCACAGTCATCAATGTCCGGACCGATCAAGATACGACAATTAACATCGGTTACATCATTCGCACAGCCACGATCGTGCTGCCAAAGCCGGAGGGTATCCTACCAGGCATCAACTACCAAGAGGGAGATGACACAAAAGCAACGCTTTGCCTGCTGGCACCCATGAAATCTTCGGTGTTTGTATTGGGAGAGTTTAATGACTTCACAATTTCACAGGCGTACAGAATGTATCGGGACGGCGAATATTTCTGGCTGGAAATCAATGGGTTAACCCCCCAAAAAGAATATGCTTTTCAATACCTGGTCGATGAGGACGTGTATGTGGCCGACCCTTATGCAGATAAAATCCTCGATCCGGACGATCAATATATTCCTTCCGGCATCTATCCCGATCTGCAAGATTATCCAAAAGAAGCATTAAAAAGTAAATGGTACTTCAACCGGCTTGCTGTACTCAAAACCGGCCAGACCGGTTTTGCCTGGCAAAACGATAATTACACAAGGCCGAAAAAAGCGCATTTGATCATTTATGAATTGCTGATACGCGATTTCTTTGGCGACAATGATAAAAGCTATGACCGTCTGATAGACACCCTCAGCTATTTCAAAAATCTGGGAATAAATACCATTGAATTAATGCCCATTCAGGAATTTAACAGCAACAGTTCCTGGGGATATAATCCCACCTTCATGTTTGCGCCTGATAAAGCTTACGGCACAAAGAACAAATTAAAGGAATTCATTGACGCAGCACATAAAAATGGAATCGCAGTCGTTCTGGATATTGTCTTTAATCACCAGGACATTCCAAATCCTTATGCCACGATGTATTTTGATTTTACAGTATTCCGGCCAACACCTGATAATCCCTGGTTTAATGTCCATGCCACGCATCCGTTTTCGGTATTTTCCGATATGAATCACGAAAGCGAATATACCAAACATTTTGTGGATACCACACTTCATTACTGGATCAGCGAATATCATGTGGACGGATTCAGATTTGACCTTTCCAAGGGTTTTACCCAAACACAGTCCGGTTCTGACGTGGGCAAGTGGGGACAAAAAGATCAATCGAGAATTGATATTCTCATGAGAATGGCTGACAAAGTTTGGAGTTATGCTCCCGATACCTGGCTGATCCTGGAGCATTTCGCCGACAACTCAGAAGAACGAATATTGGCTGATCATGGCTTTATGCTCTGGGGAAATACGCACGGAGCTTACAAAGAAGCGATCCTCGGCAATCATGAAAATGACAAATCAGACCTGAGCTGGGGTTACGCTCCCGAACGGGGATTTGAGGACTTCAATCTGGTCACATACATGGAAAGCCACGACGAAGAGCGGCAAATGTACGAGGCATTGCAGTACGGCAATTCACATGGCGATTATTCGGTCAAAAATAAAAACACGGCTTTGGACCGCATAAAAGCGGCATCGGCTTTTTTTTACACCTTACCAGGGCCCAAGATGTGCTGGCAATTTGGCGAACTGGGCTATGATATAAGCATTGAAGAAAATGGCCGAACAGGTGAAAAACCCGTATTATGGGAATACTACGAAGATGTCGAACGAAGAAGACTTCATGATCTGAAAGCGGAGCTCATCAAATTCAGGACGGAGAATGATATCTTTGAGACCGGCGATTTTAGGTGGTCGCCCGAAGGAGAAGTGAAAAGAATTGAGATCGGCAATGACAATACGAATATGCTGATCATAGGGAACTTCGCCGTTACCTCAAAAATAGTAGCAGGCAATTTCCATAAACCAGGGATCTGGTACGACTTCTTTACAGGAGATTCGTTTGAGATTAGCGATACCGGTATCGAGTTGCATTTTGAACCCGGCGAATTTCATATTTACACCACGAAGAAAATAGAAGGCATAAAAACAGACCTCGTCCCCTGGAAATCGAATTTTGTCATTGCCGCATCGGATGATGAACTCCGCAGCAAAACTGCAATTTTTCCAAATCCGGTAGAGGATGTCTTACAGGTGAACGGCATTCCCGCAGGGTCTTATGAACTGAAGATTGTGGATATTCACGGAAGAGTTTTAAGGCAGCGACAAATCCGTATAGACAATATCTTTCAACTGGATATCGGCAGGCTCCCCGGAGGAATTTATCACCTGACAATTTTAAATCATTTGCATGGTTTTAATTATAAAGTTTTAAAGATTTAAACAGATGAAACCGGTAGGATCGGAGCAATTTCACGACACATACAAGCATGATGATACTTCTCTGGGTGTCAGCAAACTATAAAAATATAAACAGATGAAACAGGCCATGCCTGAGATAATTATTGAGATACACAAGATCATGATGATCAACGGCGCATGGTCAGGTTTCTGCAAATTTTAAACAGATGAAACCGGTATGACCGGAGCAAATTTAGGACACACACGAGCATGATGATACTTCTCTGGATGTCAGCAAACTATAAAAATATAAACAGATGAAATACCTATTGGTTCTATTGACAGCGGCGGCCTGTTTGGCGTGCGATTCCACAAAAGCCCCCCGGCACGCTGCAACTTCGCACGAACATGAAGTAGCCTCGTGGCCAAACGTGGTAATGTATGAGATCTTTGTACAGTCCTATGCGGATTCCGATGGTGATGGAATTGGCGATATTAAAGGAATGACCGGCAAACTGGACTATTTGCAGGACCTTGGGATAAAAGGCATTTGGCTTATGCCCATAATGCCCTCTCCCTCCTATCATAAGTACGATGTCACCGACTATTACGACATCCACCCTGATTACGGAACGATGGAAGACTTTAAGATTTTTTTGGCGGAAGCCCACAAAAGGGATATTAAAATTGTCATCGATATGATCATCAATCATTCAAGCAATCTACATCCCTGGTTTTTGGATTCCCAAAAAGGTGAAGATGCAGAATACAGAGACTATTATACTTGGTTGACCGATGAGGAGATCGAACAATTCAGTTCGATAGAAAAGGAAGCCACCGGCGATTCGTATAACGTTACCCAATGGCATAGCGCTGAAGGTAACGACAAAAAATTCTATGGATTTTTCACGGGTATGATGCCGGATTTGAATTATGACAACGAAAAGGTCCGTGAGGAGGTAATTGAGATAGGACGTTACTGGCTTGAAGATGTCGGCGTAGACGGTTTCCGGCTGGATGCCGCCAAGCATATTTACGAAGACTCCAGGGTAAAAGACAACCGGAAATGGTGGAAGGTATACAGAGCTGAGCTTGAAAAGGTAAAGCCCGATAATTACCTGGTAGGCGAAGTATGGGACAATGCAGGGTTTGTGGCTCCATTCCTCCACGGGTTGCCGGCACTTTTTAATTTCGACCTGGCATTCAGTATGCTGGAATCGATAAAACGCGAAAAAAGTGTCACAGCATTTATTTCGGAACACTCCTGGGAGGTTGATGAAAGCATTTCCTTTGAGGCCGGTTACATTAAAAACCAACAAGTTTATCGAAATGAAACCACGGATTACGAGGATGCCGTCTTCCTGAGCAACCACGATCAAAACAGGATCCTGAGTGTTTTGGGTGAGAACATCAATAAAGGAAAACTGGCGGCTTCCATCCTGCTCACCATGCCCGGAACACCTTACATTTACTATGGAGAAGAAATTGGCATGTTGGGGATGAAACCGGATCCCAACATAAGGGAACCATTTTTATGGAATGCCCGGCGCGAAGACCAGGAGCGTACCGAATGGATCGATCCTGAATATACGACCGACGAAACTGTCGTTCCCCTTCGAATACAAATGAATGACAAATCGTCCATCTATCATCACTATAAATCCCTGATTTACACACGCAACAGGTCCGGGGCGCTTACTTACGGCGATTTTTCTAACGCCCACTACGGCAATGGAGATTTAATTTCGTTTTACAGAAAAAATGAAGAAGATACATTACTGATTGTCCACAATCTTACAAACCGTCTTATCCCAGTTCAGTTGGCGCTCAAAGATGAAGCCTTTAAAGAGGTTATTTTCAGTACATGTGACGAGCAGTTAAATGATTCAGGATTTGATTTAAAGCCTTATTCATCCATCGTACTTGCCGGGAGATAAGATAACGTGCGGTTTCGGGGTAGAACAGTCCGTTGCCTCCGCCTCACAGAGCCTTCCATACGGATTTGCCGCATACGGTTCCGCTCGAACCGGATGTGAACCGATCGATTCTTAGCTGTACTTCTTTTGAAGGAAGGAGACCATATTCAAAGGAATATGGCCAATGCGTTGCAATTGTTTTTCTCAACGAATATCTTTAATTCAATTTAAATTCAAGCTTTATGAAAACCCAAACTCATTTTTTATTCTTCTTAACCGGATTATCATTTTTTTTAAATTCGTGCGATTCCCGGCCCGACTACCCTTTGACCGAGCATCCGAATTCGGAATCCTGGCAAGCCTTGTTTGACGACAACCTTTCAAATGCCATCTATCCCGAAGGCGTATGGTCACTGGAAAACGGAACGTTTACTGCGACCGAAGATCAGTTTTTATGGACGGAAAAGGATTACGATAATTTTATTCTTGACCTGGAATTTAAAAATGCGGATGGCACGAACAGTGGCGTTGTGGTGTACTGCTCGAATCTCGACGATTGGATCCCTAATTCCATAGAAGTTCAGATAGCGGACGATCACAATGAAAAATGGGCTAACAGTCCGAAAAGCTGGCAGTGCGGGGCAATATTCGGCCGAAAACCGGCGACAAAATCGGTAGTAAAAAAACCCGGAGAATGGAACAGGTATACGATTACCTGCCTAGACAATATGATCTACGTATTGCTCAATGGCCAGCAGGTAAATGAAATCGATCTGAAATTGTTTACAGATGCCAAAGTGAATCCTGACGGAAGCAAGGCTCCTTCCTGGCTTTCAAAACCTCCTGCCAGTCTTCCGACCAAAGGGAAAATCGGTTTCCAGGGCAAGCATGCCGGAGCTCCCGTTTATTTCAGAAATATCAGGATCAGGGAGATAAAGTGAACTTTACCACAAGAATAAATCTTTGTTATTTGGTCCGGTATTTTAATCCGGACAGCAATTTTGATCGTATATTGACGACAAAAACAATGAGATCATTTATTTTTTTTCTGGTTGTCGGATTTCAAATTACCGGCTACGGACAGCAGGCTTTCGTCTCTGATGCGGATCGTATTATTGAGTTTCCCGATATACCGGGCTATAAAACACTAAAATGTGATTTTCACCAACATACGGTCTTTTCGGACGGGAGTGTCTGGCCAAACATCCGGGTACAGGAAGCCATCAAGGATGGATTGGATGCCATCTCGATAACGGATCATATTGAATATCAACCTCATAAAGCGGATATTCCTCATCCCGACCGAAACAGGAGTTATGAGGTGGCGCTTGAAGCCGTCGAAGGTCATGACCTGATCATCATTAATGGCTCGGAGATTACACGGGATATGCCTCCCGGACACTCCAATGCAATCTTCCTCGAGGATGTAAACCGTTTGAATGTGAAAGATTCGATTGAAGCGTACAGGGAAGCCAAAAAGCAAGGAGCTTTTATTTTTTGGAATCACCCACATTGGACGGCCCAGCAGAAAACCGGGATGGCAACATTGACCGAAACACATAAAATGCTCATTGAGCAGGGACTACTTGACGGAATTGAGGTGGTAAATGATGTCACCTACTCGGATGAAGCGTTGCAGATCGCCCTGGACCACGACCTGGCCATTTTGGGGACATCGGATATTCATGGATTGATCGACTGGCAATATGGGATTCCCCGCGGTGGTCATCGACCGGTTACACTGGTTTTTGCCAAAGAAAAATCGAAAGAGGGAATAAGAGAAGCATTGAATCAGCGAAGAACCGCAGCGTGGTTCAATAATTTGATTATCGGAAAAGAAGCACACGTGAAACCTCTAATCATGGAGTCTCTAAAAGTAACAAAGGCTGCATACAGATCAGAATCAAGCGTTTTGGAATTGGAAATTCAAAATTTATCGGATGCTGAATACCTGCTTGAAAACCTCAGCAGCTATACCCTGCACGACCATGCAAATGTGATCGCTGTAAAACCGCATAAGAGGACAACACTGCTGGTGAAAACAGTAAAAATCATGGAAGAGGTAAAGCTTCCGTTCAGGGTGTTGAACGTCGTAACTGCTCCAAAGACAAATCCCGATATCACGTTGAGCGTAAAAGTGCAGGGCTGAAAGCTGCAATACTGACCGGATCGGGATCAATTAAAAATAGATCCCGAATTGGGACGGCGCCAGTCGGTGTGCGCGCATTTGGGATATGGCAGGTCTTTGAAACGATCAGTCTTACGGCAGTGTATAAACGCAAGCCCCGGTTCGCGAGGGTGCGAACGAGTGAGGATTATTTTCACCCGGCCTAGAATCGATATTCGATTCCCACAGCCGCCGAAGGAAAACCTTCATCGCCCAATTGATAGTGGATAAATCCGCCGTGGACAGCAAATCTTTTCAAGTGATAGCGTACCAGGCCTCGAAACTCGTTGATCGAGCTGTCGTTGATAAAGCTTTGTTTCCAGAATAGGCTGAGACTCACAGGGTCCGATATATAGATGTCCAGGCCTAAATTATAGCTAAACCCCCAGGTATTTACGCCATCGCCCGCGTAGGTTCCCCCCATTCCCCAGTACCCGGTAACATTTTTTTCCCTTATCCGGTAAAAGTTAAGCAGGATCGAACTAATTCCAAGCTGTTCGTTCTGGTCGCGCCGGTCCAGAAAATGCAAATGATTTGCCTCCAGGCCCAGGGCAGGGATAAAGCGATAGTTCACTCTGAAGTCATTGGAAAAGGTACTTGATTGGAAAGCGGTTGTATTGGATACGGTTAAACTGCTTCTTTTTGGAAAATAGCCTCCCTCCGTAATTTGATATTCGCCGTGCGGCCCTTCTGCAAAAGGATAGGAATAAAATGAACGAGGCTGTAATTCTCCGATCAACAGTCCGTAAGTGGCCACATATAGTAATTCCACAACGATCCCTCCTACAAATCCATCGCCTACATCGTCGGACGAGGCCTCGGTACTTGTCGTAGTAAATGAACCGGAATCGGATTTCTCGGACAAGTCCTCCTTAGCTCTTTCAAGCTTGCCCTGGCCAAACGTGTGTATTGATAAGCAGATAAGCAGGACGGTAAGAATGGTTCGCTTCATGATTCGATCGTTAAGTTGCTACAAGATGTTGCTTATCAAATAAAATGCCACAAACGCAGATTAGAATTATTTGCAATGCGTTAATTTCGAATTTTTATAAATTACGATATCCCGTCGGGGTCATGTTTCCAGAAAGGTTTGGTCTCCGGCATGTTTGCAGCTCTCAAAATCTCCCCGTACAATTCGGGCCTCCTGGCATTGCGGTATCGATAACCTCCTGCCAGTTTCAATTTATCCCGAGTTACGGCAGCTATGGTGATGTCATCATCGAAATTCCTGATCTCCGCAAGCACTTCGCCATATGGATCCAGAATCATGGAGTTGCCGTTTTTTAAATGTGTTCCGTCGTATCCGATAGGATTGGAATATATGTAATAAACCCCATTGTCATAAGCTCTGGCGGGCAACCATTTCATTAACCATCCTCTTCCTTTAGGCCCATCAAATTCTTTTCGGAGCGCATCGGGATCCTTTGCCCGGTTTCTCCAGTATTTATCATCCACAAATCCGCGCCCGGGCATTGGGGACGGGGTGCAGCATGTAACATGCGGAGCAAAAATAATATCAGCTCCTAATAGGGCTGTAGCTCGTACATTTTCAACGACATTATTATCATAACAAATTAAAATTCCACATTTCCATCCGAACAAGTCAAAAGTTACATATGCATTTCCCGGCGACATATAATCACTGATAAAAGGATGAAGCTTCCTGAATTTTGCAACCAAATCAAACCCGTTGACACAGAGGTACGAATTGAATATCGCTCCTTCTTCTTTTTCGACAATTCCTGCCAATACCGGAATTTTGTGCCTCGATGAAATCTCCATGAGTTGCCCGGTGCTTTCGCCGTTCGGTATTTCTTCAGCCAAATGGGTCAATTCGCTTTTATCCAGGTTTTTCAGAAATGTATAGGCCGTAACCGATAATTCATGAAAACTGATAAGATCTGCTCCCCGGTCTTTTGCTTTCTTTGTCAGACTTTCAATAACCGATAAATTATAGGACTTATCGCCATCTCTTGGCTGGAACTGGGCTGCGGCAATTTTAATATCATTCATTTGAGTCAACCGATCGATCCGAATCAAAGGTCCGAAATTCTGATTATTATTCGTAGCGATTTATTCATTGTCATTGATTCCCATAATTTCTATCTTGTAAGAACCTGCAATTGAGCAGGTGGTTTGAAGTTGAAAAATTGCTCCTGTTAATTATAAATACTTTTGAACATGACACCCAAAAAGAAAATGAATCGCCGCCATTTCATTAGCGCCGCTGCAACATCGACAGCGACAATTTCAATTGTACCCAGACACGTACTCGGAGGAAGAGGACATATCGCTCCTTCGGATAAAATAACCGTTGCAAACATAGGGTGCGGTACGCAAGGATTGCGGGAAATGCCGGAGATGCTTGAAAACGATCAGATCCAGGTGATCTCCGTTTGCGATGTCAATAAACGCTCCGCGGATTACCTGGATTGGTCTCCGGACGGAATCCGCAATGGAATTCGCAAGACTCTGAAAGACGATGCCTGGGGAGAAAGCTACAAGGGGATTCCCGGAGGAAGAGACATCGGTCAGGAATACGTTGAAACGTTTTATTCAAAAATTCGAAAAAAAAGTTCCTATAAGGGTTGCACGGCTTATGAAGATTACCGGGAATTGCTTGACAAGGAAATCGATCTGGACGCCATAAAGATCATGACCCCGGATCATACGCATGCCTGCATTGCCATTGACGCAATGAAAAAGGGAAAGCATGTGATCACCCACAAGCCCATTGCAAATCGCTTGAGAGAAGGCCGGAAGGTAATCGATACCGTAAAGGAAACGAAGGTCATTACGCATTTGCTCGCCTGGAGTGATCGAGCCGACCAGCTCCAGATGGTAAAATGGTTAAAGGAGGGGGCAATCGGCGAACTGAAAGAAATTCACAATTGGTCGTTCAGACCGGTTTGGCCTCAATGGACACGAAATCCGGTTGATACGCCTAAAATTCCGGACGGATTCAACTGGGAATTATGGTTAGGTCCTGTGCCAAACCGGCCGTATCATCCAAATTATACTCACAATGTATTCCGGGGCTGGTATGACTTTGGAGGCGGAAGCATGGCAGACATGGGGCATTACAGTTTGTTCCCGCTATTCCGCAATTTGGGGATCGATACAACTCCGGTCGCCGTTAAAGCCTATGGCACCACAAACAGAACTGTCAAAAACCAGGTCTGCCGCCCCGTTAAAAATGACGTTGCCTTTCCATACTCATGCCAGTTTAAATTTACTTTCCCGGCCCATGGAAACTTGCCGAAATTCGATCTCTACTGGTACGACGGGGGGATGAAACCCTTTGCCCCGCCTGAACTGGAAGAAGATGGGCTGGATGTGGATTCCGAAGGTTTGATGCTCGTCGGAGAGCAGGGAAAAATACTGGGAGGATTTCTCGGAGAGCATCCAAGGTTAATCCCCGCGAAAAAGATGAAGGCTATACACGGAGACAAACCGGTTCCAACAGCTAAAAGAAGCCGGAGATCAGATATGTGGGCGGAAGCCATAAAGGCAAAAACAGAGTCCCCCGGAAGTTTTCTCAATGCCGGTCCGATCACCGAAACCATCAATCTTTCCGCCGTAGCGCTCCGAGCCCAAAAACGGATCGTATACGATTCGGCAAACATGAAGATCACTAATGACGAAAATGCAAATAAATATTTGACAAGAGTTTATCGAACGGGCTGGGAAATGTAAATTCAAAATTCCACACACCGCATAAGACAAATAAAGATCATGATGAAGTTTGCGAATCGAATTGAAAAATGGCAGGTTGCTCAGAAAGTCCCCTGGTGAAAAAACTGGGAATTAAGCAAGGGCATCGGATATATCTGGAAAATACCCCTGATCATTACGATGACCTCATTGAAGACTGGCCTGAAAAAATCATTTTTCTGACAAAAGAGAACGCTAAAGACGCCGATTTTATACACTTCTTTACCGGGGAAATGGCAGAACTGGAAGTAAGGTTTCCCTTACTTAAAAAAGACGGAGTATTTTGGGTGTCGTGGCCAAAAGGCTCCTCCGCCCTGCCCAAAGACCTTCATGGAAATGATGTGAGAGGAATTGGCCTGGAATCCGGCTTGGTAGACGTGAAGGTCTGCGCTGTGGATGAAAACTGATCCGGGGTTAAATTTATGTATCGGATAAAAGACAGATGATTTTCTTTGGGATATTTTCTGTTTTATATTCATCATTATTTCGATAATTTTGGGCCTTTATTAACGACTCAAAACAATGGCTGCTACCCCTTCTACAATGATGCCTTTGGGCACGATCGCTCCGGATTTCACGCTCCCCGATACGGTATCCGGGAAAATGCGCTCCCTGTCTGAACTGAAAGGCAAGCGTGCTACTCTTGTCATGTTTATTTGTAATCATTGTCCTTATGTGCTCCATATCAATGACGAACTCGTCAGAATAGCGAGAGACTATCAACCAAAAGGGGTCTCTATGATTGCGATAAGCTCAAATGACGTGGTCAATTATCCGGAGGATCGCCCGGAATTGATGAAGGAAATGGCCGAAAAGACCGGATATACCTTTCCTTATTTATACGATGAGTCCCAGGATGTGGCCAGGGCTTACGATGCGGCATGTACACCGGATCTTTTCCTGTTTGATGCCGACTTAAAATGCGTATACCGCGGCCAGTTGGATAATTCCAGGCCAAAAAATGATATTCCCGTAACCGGTAAGGATTTGAGAATGGCGCTGGAGGCGCTGCTCAACGGAAGAGAAATTTCCAGGGATCAGATTCCGAGCATCGGATGTAACATTAAGTGGAAACCATGAATTTGCCACCCGACGCCCGGCTATTGGTATCCTTAGGCTGGGAAAATAAATGACTGTTCTGGTTGCTGGTGCAAGCGGAGCCACTGGCCGTCTATTGGTTGACCAACTACTCAATCTCGGTCATTATGTGAGAGTGATTGTACGGTCCCCCGATGCGTTGCCTGAATCAATGGTGCGCCACGACCGTATATCCGTGATCAAGGCAAGCCTTCTGCACCTTAGCGACACGGAGCTTGCGGCGCACGCGGAGGGATGTAACGCTGTAGCTTCCTGCCTGGGGCACAACCCTAGCCTGAAGGGCATATATGGTCATCCGCGCGGGCTGGTGACCGACGCCGCCCGTAGGTTGTACGGGGCAATCAAGGTACACAATCCCAAGGATCCTGTAAAATTTGTGCTTATGAATACCGCGGGCAACAGGGATCTGAACGAGCCTGTTTCATTTGCCCAAAAATGTATCCTTGCGCTTCTTCGGATGCTCCTGCCGCCGCATGCAGACAATGAAAAGGCCGGTCTTTTCTTTCGAACCGAAATCGGTAAAAGTGACGAGAAAATGGAATGGGTGGTAGTTCGCCCGGACGACCTGATTGATAACCATGAAGTTACCGGATATGAGGTGCGCCCTGCTCCGATCCGGAGCGCTATTTTTAATCCGGGTAAAACCAGCAGGATCAATGTTGCCCATTTTATGGCGACACTGATCATCGATAACCAGACCTGGAACAGGTGGAAAGGACAAATGCCTGTGATTTATAACAAGGCAAATTAGCCCTTCTGAACCCCTCCGAGAGCATAGAGCATAATCGCCCTTGAAATCCTGAAATTCCATGGGGCGAGCAACAGGGGCGGTATCAATACGGATCCCAGGGTAATGAGGATATTTTCCGGATCGAAGAGCACTTCATACGCAACGCCAAAGGTCACCATCAGGGCCACATTGATGGCATAGCTGAAATACATGGCGCCAAAATAAAATCCCGGTTCGGGCATGAGGTCCTGACCACACTTCGGACAGGTCCGATGCATTTTGAGCATTTTCCCCAAATTCAGGGTATTGAATTTAAACATGTTCTCTTCCCTGCACTTCGGACACTTCGTCTGCAGGATATCCCTGAATGTATCAACTTTTCCCATAACAGATTAAAACCCAAAAGTAGCATATCCCGGAAAAAATAAAATGACCTTTATCACATTAGTTTTTTGGAGGCAGATGATCGGGATCAAGTCGTCTCCCGCTACTTGAAACTGCCGAAACTGTAAAAAAACCAATTGCTTTAGTCGCCGATGAAGATTCCTCCGCCAGGCGGATATTGGTAGATACGTTTGCCAGCGGCTGAGCAAAAAGTTCTCCAAAACCTCCGGGCCGATCGGTTTGAATCGCGACCTCATTTAGAAATGTGTAGGAGTCGTAATTTACCGAATGGATTTCTACGTAAACGGAATCTCCCGGCTCATAAGGCGATAAAAACTCATCGTTTTCATCCTGATCGAAGGGATTGATCCCATCGCGAATCGGCTGGATAAATGTTATCCCGTCGATAACCGCCCCGGGAGATCCTCCCGCATCGTATGAGATGTTGATTTCCGAAGGCTTATTAAGGTATTCCCCGTTTTTCCAGGCTTTAATCCAATACGAATCTCCCGGACCAATCGGATCTACCGCATACACCCCGGCAAAATAGCTGTCCGGGAAAAAACTGTTCCCTTCTTCAAATCTGAAATTAATACTATCAATTTCCGGAACTCGGTTTAGCGAAGAAAATGCTTCATAGATATTATTGCCTAATTGCACACTCAGAAGATAATCGTTTCCCACTTTTCCAAAAACAGGCTGTGCAGGTGTTGGCTCCCATACATACACGCCATCCTGATCCGTTTCTTCAAACACATAAATAAAATTGTCGGTCAAATCCTCAATCTGCACGACAGCTCCTCTCTGGCCGGGCAAATAGGAATTTTCAAAATAGGGTATTGTTTTTAATACTTCAATGCGCTGGGCTTCGGGTTTGTTATTGATCCATGCGTCAATTACCACAACGGGATCTGATTTTGGCAGCTCCACCTGGATGGTATCCTCGCAGGACCAAAGCGTGATCATCCCAAGAACGATTAATGTATATTTGATCGATAATTTCATGCTGTTAAAAATTAAAGTTGTATGAGATGGCCGGAATGATTGTTCCGATGATGGAAACCTGTTTGGCAAAAGTCTCTATAGGCTGCCCTGAGACCGGACGGTCGGTGCCCTGGGAGAAATAAATAGAGAATGGATTTTTCCTGGCATACAGATTATAAAATCCAAACACCCAATAATCTCTGTTCTTTCTCAACTTCCCGTTCTTTCTATATTTTTTACCATACAGCGTGGCCGAAACATCCAATCTGTGGAAATTCGGAATGCGCACATTATTCCTGGAATCAAAGGCATTGTACGGGATCAGGTATTCCTGCTGCGTAAACCGATCCGTGGGGAAAGTTGTCGGTGTTCCGCTGAGATACGTGAAGTTTGCCGAGAGCGTCCATCTCGGACTCAATTCGTAATATCCCACGATCTTCAGATTGTGTCGCTGATCGAACCTCGCCGGATACCATTCAAAATTATTGATGCCGTCTACTTTCAGTTCGGATTTCCCCAGGGTATAGCTGATCCATCCGTTCAGCTTGCCCGTATTCTTTTTCAGATAAAACTCCAATCCCATTGCCCGGCCAATTCCGCTGAGCAGATCTGCCTCAAGAAATTCATTTATGAGAATGTCTGCCCCGTCAATGTATTCGATCTGATCCTTGGTGTCCCTGTAATAGCCTTCGACGGAAACCTCATAGTCATTCTCCGGCCCAAAATTCTTAAAAACTCCCAATGCATACTGGTCTCCAATCTGGGGTTTGATGTTGTTTGTACTCGGCCGCCATACATCCAGTGGATTGGAAGCGGTAGTATTCGAGATCAGATGAATGTATTGCGACATGCGGTTATAACTCATCTTGATCGACGTCTTAGGACCTGTTTGGATTTTTAAGGATATACGCGGCTCCAAAAACGTGTAGTTCGCTATCGATTCATATTTATCCGCTCTTCGCGTGGAAACCAGTTCTTTGCGTTTCCCCGGCTCGACGGTTTCCCATTCATATACGTTTCCGGGACCCAAATAGTGAAAATCGGATAAACGCAAACCGTACTGGGCCGAAACAGCATTGCTAAACTTTGTTTCGTTACCTATGAAAAGAGCCGATTCAAATCCGTATTTTTTCTCGAGGCTCACATCTGCGGAAACTCCGTTGCTAACTCCAACAGCGTTGGCCGGATTAAATTTGTAATAGATCAGGTCCCCTCCAAATGTCAACTCATTGTTGGAATTGATGAAGTATGTAAATTCAGGTTTAAAATTGATCGTACGTATTCTCGAATTCCATTCAAACTTATCCAGTTCGGTTTCACCAAATGCCAATTGATAGTCGTAGTCGCTGAAAAATGCGGTGAAATTCGAAAAGAGCCGGTCTCCGAATAAATGATTCCATCGGACGGTGGCGGTTTTATTTCCCCAGGAAAAACCCTGATCCTCCTCAAACAAAAACTTATCGCGGCCAAGATAACCGGAAAGGAAAATTGTATTATTCTTGTTGAACTTATAATTTGTCTTGAGCGTTAGATCATAGAAATTCAACTGCGCTCCATCGCTCAGCACATCCGTAAATGGCTTTGCCAGAATATCAATATAAGATCGTCGCCCCGCCAGAATGAACGAGCCTTTATCCTTTACGGTTGGCCCTTCTACCGCCAGCCTGCTGAAAATCGTACCCACACCGCCCTGTACTCCGAATTTCTTTGCATTCCCGTCTTTCATCCGAATGTCCAGGATAGATGCAATGCGTCCGCCGTATCTTGCCGGAATTCCGCCCTTGTAGAGCTTAACATCTTTTACCGCATCCGGATTAAATACCGAAAAGAACCCCAAAAGATGGGATGAGTTGTAAACCGGTGCCTCATCCAGCAAGACAAGGTTTTGGCCGACGCTGCCCCCTCTCACGTTGAAACCTGAAGCACCCTCGCCCACGGTACTCACGCCGGGTAATAACTGGATGCTTTTTATCACGTCAACTTCACCTAAAAACGCCGGCACTTTCCGAATGGTCTTAATATCGAGCTCTACGGTGCTCATCTCCGTACTGGTCACATTTTGGTCTTCCGGAGTTCCTTTGATCACAATTTCTTCGAGCTGTACATCTTCGGAACTCAACTCAATGCTTATCGTCTCGTCTTTATTCAGATTTATCTTTACCTCCTCGGCAACATAGCCTATATACCGATATTCCAGCGTGTATTCGCCGGAAGGCAACGTAAGGGAATAAAAGCCATATACATTGGTCTGAGCGCCTGCGCTGATCTCCTCAACATATATGGTCCCTCCGATCAATACTTCTCCGGTGGCTTTATCTTTGATATATCCGCTGATGGTATATTTTTCCTCTTCAGCCCAGGATGCGGTACTACAAAGCAACAAGCATAAGTAAACCCTGAGGAATTTGCTCACATGTGAATTTAGATTTCTATTCATCAAAAACTGATTGTCTGGTAAAAATTTTGTTTAAACAATTGTACGAAATTCTTAAACAGGAAAAATGATTATTTGTTTTGCGGAGATTTTGCTTTTTTAACGGTTCATAGATCGGATCCGATTTAATTGAAACGCTTTACTTCAAGATTTTCAATGGATATCTCGGAAAGGACTTCCAATTTTCCTTCCTTGTATAAGGAAGCAAGCCGAGGCACGTCTTTAAAATCGCTAGCGCCTCTATAATTGATAAAATCAGAATACATCAAACCGTTCTCAATACGCCTATTGATGGCTTTGCGAAAACGGATGCCTCCACCGTCGGTAATATAAGAATAACCAAGATAATCCATCTGATAATTTTCCTGATTTATCCAATACACAAATACATCTTCAAAATCTTCTCCTCCACCTTCCTGCGCAAAAGTAACTCTAATTTTGTGATATTTATTGCCTTCAATCTCTTCTTCGCCTATTAATTTTTTGTTAACTGCGGGATCATTCAATCCAAAAGGCAAATAGGAAAAATAGGCCACCGAATTTACGGAGTTGGAATACCTTCTCACCCAGTCCCGATCCAATGAAACTTCCTTTTCATTTAAGAACCTCTTAAATCCGCTATTATCCAAAACATCATGAAATACACCTGCAGAATCATGAAATATCCGGTGATACTCAAAAATGCCCCGGTTCCGTTCAAATTTGTAATGCCTTCCCCGGAAATCAAACTCTACAATGCTGTTTTCGTACAGCTCACCTCCATGAGCTTTGATGGACCTATCTACAATGGATTGTGCGTCAGGGACAACACGATCGCAGGAAAGTGATAAAAGCAAAAGGATTATCGT
The DNA here is from genome assembly GCA_022360055.1 of Cytophagales bacterium. Lineage (GTDB taxonomy): Bacteria > Bacteroidota > Bacteroidia > Cytophagales > Cyclobacteriaceae > JAAUQL01. The sequence continues at coordinate 38,549 of JAKSDO010000282.1, forward strand.
TATATATCGAAGCGGCATCATGTGATTCATCATTTCTTGTGGAAAAAACTACCAATCAAAGGATTTTGATTCAATATCGGCTTTTAGAGCATTAAATTCCCGCTCAAATGTCTTGAACATTACAGATGGCATCATGGTCCTGAGCTCTTCCCTGGCATCCAGGGCATAGCTGTTTAATCCTGTCTTTAAGCATTGGAAGGCGTATGCTTTGTTGTATTCGATCGAAAAGGGATTAAGGTTTACCGCATTTAACAGGATATTATACGCGGTGTCCTTGTCTTTGACTTGCTTATCAAAAAACCGGGCGGCTTCCAAAACGCCGTGCTCAAAAAACGGATTGCGTTGCCCCATCTGCCGAAAGTCTTCGATCACCTCATCAATTCCCAGCGTGGTTGCTTCTTCGATATTTCTAAAAAGTGCCTGATAGTTATTTACGATAAGATCATCACTTTCCAGCTCTGAGTATAAACGCTGCATAAGCTCATCATTTTTTGTGTGGAAAGCATACAGACATTGGGCGAGATTAATATCTTCCAGAATCTCTTTTCTGCTTATATTCAACCGGCCAAGCTCCTTAAGGAGGCTGAGGGCCTTTCCGGGATTATCAAGTTCCAGATATGCTTTCAACAGATGCAAAAATCCCATGGCCTGAACATCTTCGTTGCCAAAACTAAGAACAAGCCCTTCTAATTTCCCAAGATCAAATTCGCGATATCTATACTTCAAAAATGAGAATCTTGTTTCATCGTCGGCCATTAATGCGTGCTCCAAATCGGACATTTCAATCGCCGAAATCATTTTCCCGGCCAATCGGGCATTCAGTGAATCCCCGGTGTTTTCTATTTGCTTCCAGATAAAAGCCGCCTTGTCGAGCGCTCCCTGTTCCATATACGCAAAGGCCAGCTCCGGAGCAATTTCCGTATTTCCATGCTGGAAAGCACTTTTAAAATAATCTATGGCAAGATTGGATGCTCCGTTTTGCAACGACAATTTTCCAAGTAACCCATAGTAACCTTTCTCCGGGTTTTGAATGGCCAGTAGATTTAATAGCTCCAAAGAGCTGGAAACCTCACCTTGCCGATACAATGCCAATGCATTTGAGAGGACGAGATGGTCTTGAAACCAGGAAATATTCCCGGAATCGTAGAAAGCCTTCATTGCCTGAAGATAGAGTGAATCAACTGTAAATGGAGCATTGAGGGATTTGTTGTAATTATAGATGAGCTGATCGATTTTGGTTTTCTCCGGATCTCCAAATCTCGCAATTCCCTGGTCCTGTGCGGCCTTTTTTTGCCCGTTTGCCAAAACAATCAAATTATTAATTCCCGATAAATATTCCGTATTGCGCAATAAGTGGTCAAGCGTATCCGGTTTAATGGACAATCTTTCTTTGCTTAATAACGCATAGATATTTGATGCCGCCTCATCTCTTGTTTCTCCGTCAAATTGCGCCTGTCTCAGATGGTAATAGGCAGAATCAACATGTTGCATCTCCAGATAAATCAAACCGAGGTTATTGAGTAAAATCCCGTTTTCCGGGAACATCTTTAGTCCATCCTGCAAAGTGAATACGGCTTCAAAATATCTTTTCTGCTCCAGATATTTTGATGCAAGGTTCACAAATGCAAATTCCGTCGGATTTTTGCCTACAGCTTGTTGCAAGTATTTAAGTTCCTCGCTTGATTTACCTGCTCTTTTTTCCAGAGTAGCCATCGCGTAATTTGCTCGATGACTTGTTCCGGAAAATATATTGGATAATTTATAGTATTCCGATGCAGACGCATAATCCTCATTGGCCAGGTACAAGTCGCCGATGCCCGAATAGAATCCCGCAACAGCCTGGTAATAGGGGATCATGTTAAACCGGAAAAATAAGGCCATGATCACGATCACACCTGCAAACCTGGAAATGAAATAGGGCATCCTGCGGGGCTTGTAAAGCACTTTCCCCACATTTACATTGTTTTTAATCAAATCAAAGAAGTTGGCAATCACATAAATGATAAACATCAGGCTGTATCCGAGCTGACTGAAAATGATGGCGTCTTCCATAGCTTCTACCAGAGAGTCATTCCCGGTAACAAAAAAATACGCAATTGTCAGATGTGCCGTTATTGCCAGACATATAAACAGAATTGCTCCGGTCGGATAAAAATTAAATATACCCACGTATGTCCGTTCTTTGGCCCGATATCCCCAGATGCCAACCACAGATCCTATGGTTAGAAGCCCGAATGCCCCGATCAGATAAATATCCAAATCAAGGATTTTACTATTGCGCAATACGACCAATGCCGCATTAAGCAGGAAAAACACACTTATTGTCAAAAAATGGACCAATCCATTCTTTTCACCCGTCACCGATCCTGAAGTAACAACGCGGAGAAATCCGCTCATAATTTCGTGGCCGATCATAAAAGCAAACAATATGGTTAAGATCAGAGGAACATAAATTCCGTAGTTCACCAGGTGAAGAAAAGGAAGGTTTACCTGGCTGAAATACCTGACAATGAGCGCAAATAATATCGTAGCCAGCAGATGGGTGGCAAACCTTGGCAAAAAGCCGATCTCTTTTTTTACAAAATGAAATACATAGAGCGAAGGATAATAAAGGAGCACAGCGACAATAAGTCCTATCTTTTCATAGGAATTGAATAGTACCAGGTAATCCAGCTTTAATCCGACAAACAAGACAGTCAATAAGATTACGGATGCCACAAACCAAAACCGACCCAGGTCTGAGATAAGCGCCAAAACTATACAGATAAATATTCCTAACCATGTAAGCAACACATAGGCCGGCCACTCATTTACCTTCAACCCGGATCCTACAAAGGATTGTGTTATGGTATAGTTGTCGACATAGATTGGAAATTCGAAAATTCCAAGCCGGTAGGTTTCAAAAAGTGTCTTTACCGGAGCAATCACATGCTCGGTCTCCCAATGGATTACCATTGCGCTGCCGCCCAGATAAGCAAGCAGATAGATTAGCACGGAAGCAACAAACGTCAACAGTAATGCCCGGTAAAATGTTTTATAAGGTTTGCTCCAACTGTTCCAAAAAAAATCCGGTTTCATTTAACTATACGTGTGATCTACAGAATAGAAGCTGAAAGTACAAGGAATAATTCTTAAAATTCAAAAAGTAGATTACTTTCTTTTTAAGAACGATGATCAATAAATTAGAATTTAAACCGATCGCAAATATTCAACTTAATCCGAAAAATTCATGGAATTTCTCGCCCTCCGGGCCCATAAAGCATAAAACACTCAAAATCAAACATGGGCATCCCTTTGTTTACAAAGCATCCAATCCGGGATTCCCCAAATTTGGGCGATCATGTTTTATGCCTTATCGGGATCAACCCTACAGTACGGCACTGTAAGATCAATGTCTTACAAAGATAGCTCCGGAATTTTGACGGATGGAGATGAATCATCCGGGTTAATCGTTTACCCGTCTTCCCCGTTAATTTCTTAATTCCAATTCATCAGCTATTATTTCAAACACCTTTTTCTTCAATGATTCCACCTCGTCCAAACGCATACCCTTCGTATTAATGGGATCATGAAAGACAATTAAATTTTTGTGCCTGTGAAGCAAAAGCTTTCCGTCGTCGGGCAGCAGGATCCAGTTGTAAGGAATGGTCACCGGAACAATCGGGACTTGCTTTTCTATGGCAAGTCGAAAGGCGCCATCTTTGAATTTAGCCATTTTCGGAGGTTTTTTGCTGGATATACCCCCTTCAGGAAATATCACTAAATTACGCCCCTCATCCAGCTCTTTGGCGCACTTGCCGAGCGCGTTATACTTACTCATCAGATTTTTCCGGTCCAGCGTAATGTGGATGTTTCTATACATGTAGCCGAACAGAGGTATTTTGCCGAGAGAGCTTTTGCCAACAAAAATTGGTCTTACCTTATTGATTCCAATCGCCGGGATGTCCAGGTACGAAAAATGATTGGAACAAAAAATATATTGCTTGCTGAAATCCAGTTTCTTTGAATAGATCCTTTTTATCGGAATGAATGAGCAGGTGTAATAAAGCCATGCCCAGATTCGATGTAATACATAGACGAGAGGGTGGCGCTTATCGGTACGGATCAGTAAAACGAAAAGTGGCAGCATCAAAATAAAAATCAGCGCGAAAAGAGAAAGACTATAAACTGAATAGATTCTTCGCAGCATCCGCATCAAATGGTAAAGGCCTAAAATTCACTGAAAAATATTAACAGTTCACGTCATTTCCAACGTTTACCTGCCGGCAAGTGTCTGATATTGCAAAGAATAACATTATGAAACCGGTAGGACCGGAGCAAATTCAAGACACACACGAGCATGATCATATTTCTCTGTGCGTCAGCAACTTTAAAAAACATAAACAGATGAAAAACTACATTTTATTTTGGTTAACAATTGCTTCGTTTTTATTTCTAAGTTCTTGCAGCGATCAGGGTGATTGCAATTGCGACAATCCTCCGGAGCTCAGGCCAATTACTGGCGGAGAACAGGAAGTAATTGCTTCGGCCAATGATTTTGCTTTTGATATTTTTAACAGGATCAATATAAATTACCCGGACAACAACCTTTTTATATCTCCTCTTAGTATAAGCACCGCACTTTCAATGACGGTGAATGGAGCGGTGGGAACAACAAAAGACGGAATGAAAGAAGCGCTTCACCTCGGCGATCTGACAGATGAGGAAATGAATCAGGCTTACAAAACCTTGATTGAATTCATCACAGAGCTCGATCCGAAAGTGACCATGAGCCTTGCAAATTCCAACTGGTACAAACAAGAGCTTTCGATCGGGAAAAGTTTCAGAAGCATCCTGGAAGAATACTATGGAGCTGAGGTAAATCCCGCCGATTTTAGCGATCCGTCGACAAAGGATTTGATCAATAGCTGGATTGAGGATAAAACAAATGGAAAGATCAAGGATATGCTCGACAAGATTCCCTCCGACGCCGTGATGTACCTGATCAATGCGATTTATTTAAAAGCCACCTGGCAATATCAGTTTGAGAAGGATAAGACTAAAAAAATGGATTTCCATTTGTCGGATGGAACAAAAGTTAAGACCGACATGATGTTTAGTGAAGGAGTGAAGATTAGCAGGTACGCCAACAATGAGCTTCAGTATATTGAAATCCCATACGGAAACGGACAATTTGTTTTCTCCATTATAATGCCTAATGAGCACTCAAAGTTGGATGAAGTGATCGGAGATCTGAACATGAATCAACTGGATGAATTCATCAGCCATTCGGATACGACATCATTACAAGTGTATTTTCCAAAGTTTAAAATTCAATTCAAACTTTTATTGAACGATGTGCTGTCAAGCATGGGTATGGAGCAAAGCTTTGGGACCGATGCCGATTTCTCCGATCTGTTTGACGAACAGCTAAACCTGGCAATCAGCAGGGTGATCCATCAGTCCTTTATTGAAGTGGACGAAGAAGGCACTGAAGCCGCGGCGGCGACAATTGTTGAAATTGTCGAAACTTCGATAGATCCCAATGGTACGCCTTCGGTAATAAATATCGATCGGCCCTTTGCCTTTCTTATTCGAGAAAAACACTCAAATTCAATCCTGTTTTCAGGCAAAATGATTGATCCGACATTATAGATTTCAAAAAAATATTAATTGCTTTTAAACAATTTCTTGATTAATTTGTCAAATAGAATGGAATAAACAGAACCAATTTTTGGTCGTGCGAGAACACCTGGAAAGTCATATTTTCTACAGATATTTTCTAATACTGGTCAGCTCCCTGGTCATTTTATCGGGGTGTGATAAGGAATTATCTGAAATTGAAGAGCATAAAGTCATTAAAAAATTATCCCCTCATGAACTGGAACTGGTCAATTCGACCAACCACCTTTCCGTAGATCTGTTAAAAGCCGGATATGAAATAAATAATCATGAAAATTTCATGTTTTCACCTGTGAGTGTGGGAATGGCACTTGGCATGATATACAACGGTGTCGGAGAAAAAGAAAAGACGCAGATCCGCCACATCATGGGTTTGGAATCTCTGGCCGAAAAAGAAATAAACAAATCGTATAATGAACTGCTCAGTTTCCTCCAGGTCTCAAATAACCAGTTAAATATTTCGTATGCCAATTCACTGTGGTTTTCTCACACTATGGATATAAATGAAGACTTTAGGACCAGAGTTATGGCTTATTACGATGCAGAGATAAGCGAGCTTAATTTAAAGAAACAGTCGTCATTTGATTTTATAAATACCTGGGGAAGTTTAAAAACAAACGGGAATTTTGAAATCCTGATAAACCCTGCCCCTTCCATTACAAGTGAAATATTTCTTATCAATGCTTTTGGCCTCAACACCGGTTGGGAAATGGGAAATGGCTTTTTCCGATCAAAGCGCGAATTTACCAATGCAAAGGGAGAAAAGCTCGAGGTTCGGACTTTAAACTGGGAAGGTATGCATGTAAAGCTTGAGGAAAACGATCATTTTTCGTTCATTGAAATTCCATTTGAAAATGGTCAGTTCGAGTTATCTGTTATTCAACCCATGCAGTTAAGTTCAATGAATGAATTTGTGAGATCATTTACGTTGGAAGATCTGAATGAAGTGACGGAAAACTCCTTTGAGTATAGAGCAAATGTAAGCTTACCCGCGATCAACTTCAACAGTGAAATACCGATGAAGAAGACGCTGTCGCTAATTGGTCTGAACGAACTTTTTTTGCCCACGGCAGACCTTTCGCCTTCATTTATTGACGGGGACAAACAAATCTCGGAAATTCAACATTTGGCAAAAATAAATCTGAGTCCGTATGTGAGTGCCGCTACTATTGCCAAATCAACTTTTGATCCGGGATTCGAATCGATTTTTGTGAATAAACCATTTTTATATTTTATAAAAGACCGACACACCAGGTCCGTTTTATTTGCCGGATTTTATTCAAGTCCTGAATAGGGCGACTCCAATATCTTGTCTTTCAGAATTATTTTCTTTCTTTTTTGCGGCTGTAAATCATAGCTATTAACTTGTCATTCGGGAAAAGCACCTCCACTAAATGAAAATATTAAGTGCTGAGCAAATTCGCGAAGCTGATAAATATACAATTGAAAATGAGCCCATCAAGTCAATAGATTTGATGGAGCGGGCTTCCCGTGCGTTTGTCTTATGGTTCGAATCAAATTTCAACCGGGATAGAAATGTGTACATTTTTTGTGGCACCGGGAATAACGGTGGCGATGGAATGGCCATTGGCAGGATACTAAGCTTTCGTAAATGGACCGTAAAGACAATTACAGTTAAAAAATCAGCAAAAAGAAGCCAGGATTTTACGATCAATTATTTAAAGCTTGCTGAAGTACGACAGGTCGACAACATTGAAAAAAAGGCAGATCTCAATTTCAATATAAACGAAAACAGCATCGTTATTGACGCCATTTTTGGCTCAGGCCTGGTTCGCGAAATCAAAGGAATCTACGCTGAAGTCATAGACTTTCTCAACAATACCGGTGCAACTATCATTTCGGTGGATGTTCCTTCCGGGCTTTTTATAGATACCTTGTCTCCAAAGAAAACGGTCATCAAGGCAGATCACGTGTTATCGTTCCAGCTTCCCAAACTCGCATTTCTTGTTCCTGAAAATAGCAATTTTATTAAAAACTGGTCGATCGCGAATATTGGACTGGATCAGGATTTCATCAATGCCCAGCAGACCAATTATGAATATATTGATCATGATTTTGTAGGACAGTTGATAAGGCCAAGGAGGAAATTTGATCATAAAACAAATTTTGGTCGTATCATGCTCATGTCCGGCAGCTATGGAAAGATGGGAGCTTGCATACTTTGCGCCAAGGCCAGCATGAAAGCCGGGGCAGGATTAGTTACGGCACACATCCCGAAATGTGGTTATGATATCCTACAGACAACGATCCCGGAGGTCATGACCTCTACAGATTTTGAAAAGCGATTTCTCACGGCAATACCTGAGCTAGATCCCTACGATGCAATTGGAATTGGCCCCGGAATAGGTCAGAATATCGATACCTATGAGGTAATCGCCCAACTTCTGGATCATTATCACAAGCCAATCGTCTTTGATGCCGATGCTATTAATATTATCGCCGACGAACAAAGCTTCATGAGGAAGCTGCCGGAAGGATCGATTCTAACTCCCCATCCCGGAGAATTCAAACGGTTGGTTGGTTTCTGGAATGATGACTTTGAAAGACTGGAACAGCAGATTGCGATTTCAAAGGAATTCAAAACATATATCGTATTAAAAGGGGCACACACATCCATATCGACCCCGGAAGGGAAAGTTTATTTCAATTCTACCGGGAATCCGGGTATGGCCACCGGAGGAAGCGGCGATGTACTCACCGGCATAATTACCGCTCTGCTCGGTCAACAATATCCGCCTGAGCATGCGGCAGTCCTTGGCGTCTACCTGCACGGGCTGGCTGCAGATTTGGCTGTTGAACAGTTGGGAGAGGAAGGTTTGATCGCAAGTGACATTATTGATTACCTCCCAAAAGCTTTCAATAAAGTTAAAAATCAATCGGGAAAATTTGGTGATCCCGCTTAAATGAGGATCTCCGGTTTCACAAAGCCTAAAACGTGCGGAAACATGGCATGCGCATCAAATTGTCACGAAGAATTAAATCCGGGATTCCTCCAATTTGGGCAATTATGTTTTACGCCATATCGGGTTCAATCCTACTGTACAGTATTTAAAATCAATATCTTGCAATGATGTCTTTCGAACTTTGACGGATTGATCGTGAATAACAGGGAGTTAAGCAACCAAATTGTCCGTACCGCCAATGCCTCCGGTCCGCAGCAACCTGCCGTTCTCATCCTTAATACCCGTATTTTTCCTTCCACAATGCCCTGAGCCTTTTTCTCATTTCATTTTCGCGGGCATTATCTCCCGGATCATACAGCCTGGTCCCCGATATTTCGGAAGGAAGAAATTCCTGATCAGCAAAATTCCCTGGAAAACTATGGGCATATTTGTACCCCTTACCGTAGTCTTGATCTTTCATCAGCTTGGTAGGCGCGTTTCTCAAATGAAGAGGTATTGATAAATCACCGGTTTCCCTTACTACAGCTTGGGCATCTTTGATAGCAACATATGCCGCGTTGCTCTTAGGTGAGCATGCAAGATAGGTAGTGCATTGTGAGAGTATGATCCTGGATTCGGGATACCCGATCATATTTACGGCCTGGAAGCAATTCGTGGCAATCACCAGTGCGGTGGGATTCGCGTTCCCAATATCTTCCGAGGCTAAGATCACCAACCTTCGAGCAATAAATTTTACATCCTCTCCTCCCTCGATCATCCTGGCCAAATAATACAGCGCCGCATTCGGGTCGCTACCCCGGACAGACTTAATAAATGCGGAAATGATATCGTAATGCTGTTCACCGGATTTATCATATAGCGCAACTTTCTGTTGAGCAATCTTCATGACAATCTCGTCTTCGATGACAATTTCTTTTTCATTGAATGAATCTACAACCAGCTCGAATATGCTCAGCAACTTGCGCGCATCTCCGCCCGCTAATTGCAATAAAGCTCCGGTTTCATTCAAATGAATATTCCGTTTTTTAAGCTTGCTATCTTTTTCCATTGCCAAACTCAACAACTTCAACAGGTCTTGCTTTTCCAGAGCTTTCAGCACATATACCTGGCATCTTGAGAGCAAAGCTGCATTGACTTCAAAAGACGGATTTTCAGTGGTCGCTCCGATCAGGGTAATCACTCCTTTTTCAACTGCTCCTAAAAGGGCATCTTGCTGGGATTTATTAAATCTGTGAATTTCATCAATAAAAAGAATGGTACGCTGTATCCTTCCGGCCCTATGAATAACATCCCGAACTTCTTTTACACCGGCATTGATGGCACTTAAGGTATGGAACGGTGCTTTCACCTGGTTGGCTATGATGTTTGCCAGGGTTGTTTTTCCCACCCCCGGAGGGCCCCAGAAAATCATGGAAGGAATCATGCTTGAGTTGATCGCGCTTCTCAATATAGCTCCTTCGCCTACCAAATGCTCCTGGCCTATCAGATCCTCAAGTGTGGACGGCCTCAGTCGCTCTGCTAACGGTAAGGATTGATCAAACATACTTTTTTATCATCAGATACCAAAAATAGGATTAAAAATTAAGCAAATAAATATTCTTGTGAAATTGCGTGCAGACGGGCGACCACCAATAAAATAATATTATGTATGCCGACTAAATACCGCATCTTTTTTTTGCGATTATCGCAAAACATCAAATAAGAATTGGCATATTTGATAATATTAAAAATATATGGCAATTACGAAAATCAGCATAAAAAATTAAAAAAATCAAACCAACATTCGGGAAAATTACACAAAATGCGCATTAAACATTGGGATTTTAACCCTTTTTAACCTTAATTTGCAAAAGATGCTTATAAGAATTCGGTGGAATTTTATCGGAGAAAGCTTACGGACATTATATAATTACTCTAACTAATATATCTGATAAAAATATCAGATTTAAAGCCTCCATTTGCGAGGCTTTTTTACAATGCTTTCACACCTTTTTCAATTTCAGTCAGCATATCGCCATCAATATCGAGATGGGTTACCATACGGATGCTTTTCCCGCCGAAAGCCAAAGCGAGCATATTGTTTTTTCTGAGTTTTAACAAAAGATCATTTACATCCACATCTTTATTTACGGTAAAGATTACAATATTGGTATCGACGGGGGCTATGTGATCCACTTTTGGGCAACCTGATAATATGCCTGCGATTTTACGGGCATTTATATGATCTTTTTTCAAGCGTTTGATGTGATTGTCTAATGCATAAATACCCGCGGCAGCCAAATAACCGGCTTGCCTCATCGCACCGCCATAGACCTTTCTGATTCTTCTGGCTTTTTTTATGTTTTTATTGCTGCTTAGCAGAAGAGATCCTACCGGGGCTCCCAATCCTTTTGATAAGCAAATTGAAGTGGTGTCAAAAATTTTTCCGATTTCCTTTGGATCGTCAGCGGTCTCAACAAGGGCATTAAACAATCTCGCTCCGTCCAGGTGCATTACCAAACCATGCATATCGCATACGCTTCGGATCGCTCGCATCTGATCCATGGAATAATAACATCCTCCTCCTTTGTTCACTGTATTCTCGAGGGCGACAAGCTTTGTCCTCGGAAAATGAATATCGTCCGGCTTAACGTTTTCAGTAACATGGGCTGGTAAAAGCCTTCCTCTGTCTCCATCTACCAGCTCCACCGAAACCATTGAATTTGAGGCCATCCCGCCTGCTTCATATAAATATATATGCGATCGTTTATCGCAGATCACCTCATCCTGGGGCTGGGTCAGCGTTCGAATGGCGATCTGGTTGGTCATGGTGCCCGACGGACAGAAAAGGCCTGCTTCAAAACCCAGCATGGAAGCCCCTTTCTCTTCCAGTTCGGAGACCGTTGGATCTTCTTCGAATACATCATCCCCCACCCGGGCAGACATCATGGCTTCCAGCATTCCGGGTGTAGGCTTAGTAATGGTGTCGCTCCTCAGATCAATTTGCATTTTCTTCTATCTGGAGATAAAAAAATGTATTTTTAGCAAGATAACAAATGATTAGCTTTGGAACCGGTAAAATACAAAATCTATGAACCCTCGCAGAAAATTTATAAAATCAACCTCGCTATTGGTGGCAGCGGCAGGCACATTTGGTTACCATGTCGCATATACTAAAAACAATATGTATTCAAATAAATCCGTAAATAAAAAGGGCATGCTACAACACAATGTATATTTTTGGTTTAAAGAAGGAGTAAGCGAAAAGGACAAAAAGGGATTTGAAAATGGTTTGAAAAAATTCCTCGGAGCGGTAAAGGAGGTGCAGGAATATGAAATCGGAATCCCGGCCGGCACCCCGGACCGTGAGGTTGTCGATAAATCGTTCGGGTATTCAATATTTGTCCGGTTTAAAAATGTCGATGATCATAATGTATACCAAAAGCACACTGCGCACGATGAATTCATCAACAATTTCTCGGGACTTTGGGCCAGGGTGCTGGTAATGGATTCGGAAATAATGTAAAATACAGGTTAATTGCACCGATGAATTCCATTACTTTTCCACGCCCCGATAATCTTCATAATGTTAAGTAAAAAGTAACGTGTCATTTTGAACGCAGTGAGAAATCTGGTTCAATCGACAACGGGCCACCGCTACTAATAAGCCAGATCTCTCCTGACGTCGAGATGACAAGATAGGAGCCTCGAAATGACAAAAACGTCGCTTTTAATTTTACTTAGTACTTCTAGTTGTCCTTACAAAATCGTTTGATAGAAAAGGCTGCTTTTTTATCTCCTAAATCGGAAGCTTTTTGCCAGTCGTTACAGGGATCGCCTTCCAGTTCGTTAAACTGATATTTTGTATTCCCCAGCACTCTGAAATAGTTTCCGTTGGCAGGGTCCAGCCTGGCGGCCGTAGATAGATCCTTAATGGCTGGCACAAAGTTATTACCTTTGGCATAACAGCTCCCCCTGTTGAAATAGGCGTTTGCATCTTCAGGATTGAGCTCAATCACTTTTGTATAATCTTTGGCCGCTCCGGCAAAGTTCTCCGTTTGTTCCTTTAAAATAGCTCTGTTGTAATAATAATCGGGATTCGACTCATCCAGCCTTAGAGCCCGATTCAAATCATTCATTGCGCTTTCCGCATCCTCCAGATACATAAAGGCTTCTGCCCGGTCCGTGTAGACATCGGCCTGGTTTGCGTCCAATTTTAAACTTGCGCTAAAATCATCTACAGCCAATTGATACGACCCCTGCAACATATGACTATACCCTCGATTTTTAAATCCGTCTTTGAGGTTTATCCCTTTATTTATCGCCTTGTCAAGATAGGTAATGGCAAAAGGATAATTTTCCGTATAGTAATACGACTGTCCAAGGAAATATAGCAAGGCTGGTCTTAGCTCTTCCTTCTTTTCCAGATTTGTTAGATCTTCAATTGCCCGTTCATAATTTTCCATCTGGTAATAACAGGTTCCCCGGTTTTCGAAAGCACGCGTATAATCTGCCTTAATATCAAGAGCAAGGTTATAATCGGAGATGGCAGCCTCGTATTGCTCCATCAATTGCCTGGCTTTTCCGCGATTGTTGTACAATAAATGATCGGTCATACCCAAAGTTACTGCCTGGTTGTAATCAAGGATCGCTCCCTCATAATCCTTAATTTTAAATTTTGAGTTTGCGCGATTAAAATATGCGCCTCCATCTTCCGAGTTGATATTGATGGCTTTATTAAACTCCTTGATAGCTCCTTCATACTTCTTTACCTCATACTTTGCCATTCCCAAAGCAGAAAATAGTTCGAAGGTATTTCCTCCGAGCGAAGCGGCCTTGGTCAGATCGTTGACCGCCTTGCCGTATTCTTTCAACTCATAATAAGACAATCCCCGGTTTAAATACGACTCGAGGTCCTTCAATCCATCCTCTATCGATCTGGTCAAATCATAGGTTGCATTTTCATATTCGCCCAGGTGATAATTAGCATGCCCCCGACAATAAAAAGCCTTCTTGTAGTTCTCCCCCTTACTGATGGCAATATTTAGAGATTCGATGGTTTTCGTATAGTCTTCCAAATTGAAGTAAGACAGTCCAAGGAGGGTAAACACTTTTGTCTCAGCCTTCCCGTTTTTGGCAACCTTGCCCAAATCCTCCACACATTGCGCCCAGTTTTGCTTTGCATAATGTATCATGCCCCGGTTTTCTCGTGCGGATACGTAATCCGGATTGATCTCAATGGCTCTATTGTAATCCTCAATTGCGACATCGACTCCTTTTGACTTCTCCAGGCATTTACCTCTCAGATCGTAGATTACCTCATTACTTACTCCCCGGTCGATTCCTTCGTCAAAGGCTTTTGTCGCATCCTGGCAATTCCCAAGAGTGTAATAGCCATATCCCAAATGGAAATAGCTGTCTCCATCCTCATCGCCCATTTCTATGGCTTTTTCCAGGTCTTGAATTGACAGCTCTGATTCCGTCATGTAATAGTACGCATTTCCACGACTTGAATATGCAGCCATATCCATGTAGCCTGTGGATTCAGCTTGATTGACGTCTCTAATTACAAGATCATACTTTTTTAGCTTGTAATTGCACTGGGCCCGTTCCACGAAAGCCTCTCCGTCCGTAACCCCAAGATTTATTGCCGTATTTAAATCTTCGAGGGCGCCCTTGTAATCCAGATCCAAAAGCTTAATGCTTCCTCTGTACCAATAGGCCTTGGGATTCTTGGTTTCCATTCTTATAGCGGCATTCAGGTCGTCGAGGGCTCCGGTTTTGTCCTCGGCGCTATAACGTGCCAGGCCGAGCATAGTATAGAGTTCGGCACCTGTGGCCCCCATATCTTTTGCCATTGAAAGCGCTGCCAATGCCTGACCGAAATCTCCTTTTTCAAAGTGTGCAGCCCCGAGATTGATATATGCTTTTTCGTATTCCGGATTTGCTTTTAAAGCGAGGTTATAATCTGCAATTGCCCCATCCGGATCGTTTAAATTATATCTTGCTTTTCCGCGATTGTTGTATACGAGCTCATCGGTTTGACCAAACCCTACAGCCTTATCATAACATGTAACGGCGCCCTTAAAATCATCTCCGCGAAATTTTGCATTTCCCATAAAATAGTAGAGCTCGCCATCATTGGAGCCCATGTTTTCCGCTTTATTAAAATCAGCAATTGCACCCGCAAAATCTTTTGTTCTGTACTTGGATTTGCCTCGCATCTCATACAGGGGCAACTCCTCGTTTTGCAATGATTCTGCCTGATTAAAGTCCTGAATGGCTGTTTTAAAATCATCATTCCCATAATTAATCTTACCTCTGATAAAATAAGCTTGCGGAAGGTCCCCGTTCAGTTCAATCGCTTTATTGAGATCTGCCCTGGCCGCACTAATCCTTTCTTGCCGATAGTTTAACAATGCGGAATAGTAGAACGCCGTTACGTGATTCGGCATGGTAGATTTTGCCTTGCCAAAAGCACTTATTGCTGTATTTGCATCTTCTGACATATACGCATTTATGCCCTGGACCAAATAATTTGGAAGATTTAAATTATTTCCAAACTCCAATACGGTCATGGATGTGGGCCTCAGGTGATCCAAATTCGAAATATTAGCGATAAATCCGATTTTGCCAGATGCGTCCCCTGCGATTACAATGCCTTCAACTGCTCCAACTGTATTTAAAACAGGACTTCCAAAAAGGTCCGCGCCAAAGCTTCCTTCTATAATTACCGCTTCGCCGTACCCTGCAAAGAACTCCTTCTTCTTTATAATTTTGGATTCCGTACGGATTGAGTTGTCATCAGCGGCGCATTGAATTCTTACGCTTGATGCCTCCGCCGACATGGTGTTTTCCCTTTTTAGTTTTACGAATTTTGCACTTAGTAGATTATCCAATTCAATCCTGACTACGCCGGTTCCGGAATCGAATCCGTCTATTTTCGATATGCGGTGTTTTGAACCATCATGCAAAACAGCCTCGGCAAATGCTCCCTTATCAAATATCAAAGCGTAAGAATATCCATGGTTTCCTTCCATGAAAAACCCGGTGCCTTTACTTATAAGCAAACTGTCATTGTCGAATACCCGAATCTGGAATATTGCCTGCTCGGACTGCGCAAAAGATGACACGCAAGTAAAAATCGAACAGATTACGAAGACTAACACAAAAAATATACTCCTGCTCATCGTTATGAATATTTCTAATTAATACCTGGAAACCGAATAACGGAACCAGGACATCCGAACAAATTTAGCCCGAAAAAATCATAAATTATCACCTGCGGGGCCGATAATTGCTTTTAAACTTACCGGAACTACATGTTGGGATATATTCTTTTGACATCTCTTCATCATTCCCGGTGGCGGGCAGGTTTGAGGAATGTTTAAAGATAATTATCGGAGTTAACCCATTGTCTAGTTGTTTATATTTCAATTATTTAGAAATGTTCTCGAACATATTTCACAAAATTCCAATGGATGAATCGGGCTGGTCTTTAAATTTTAATATTGTCGATTGCGCCCAGGCTTGGAAGGGAAAATTATATGTAAAAGTCACATACAAAAGGAGAAGCTAAAAAAGCCTGAAAAGCACTTTTCAGGCCCTTTTGTAGATATGAATCACCAAAGCTAAAAGGATAATCCGAACGTAATGGCGTTTAACTCCGGTCCTCGGTCTTTGGCGAACAACGTACTCATATCATAATTTACAAATATATCCACCTCGCTAAATCCGACGATAAACCTGGCTCCATAGCGAAGGTTGTTCAGGAAAAAATTATCTTTTTCCCTTAATCTGCTTTTATGACCGGTCGATCTCCAGACAAGCTTTTGCCAACTATCAATTCGCGTTCCGACATAAGCGCCGGCGCCTATCCTGAATCCATTTCTTCGAAACCTGGTTCTCTTCTGCACAAAACCATCATCATAGGTCCTGGTTGAGGTTTTATAACCAAAATCGAATACCGGAACCAGGTGTGCATTAAGGTGGACCACTGACAGTTTACTTTTTGAAGATTGCAATTCTACATCCCACTGCTCAAAATTGATTTCATCGTCTCCCTTTACCAGCCGGGTCCTGGGGTCCTGAAATTTAAAGTTATACCAACTAATGCCAGCTCCGTAATCCAGCGCAAATTTACCTGTAATATGCGTTTGCCATGTCGGCATAATTCCGACGTACCAGGACCCCCACGGCCGTACGGTGTATTGTTGATTATTGTCATCGGGGAACTTACCATCCTCCAGGTAGTTATTGATACCAAAATCCAATACAGAGACAAAACTTGTCTTATCTCCGGAAAACTTCCTGGTCTTTCGATTATAATTATACACTTCGTTTTCTTCCTTTTCTGTAAATTCTTCTTTTTCAAATTCCTCTTCCAACTGCGTAAATTCATCGCCTTCCTTCACACTATCCTTCAAATACATGGTGCCCCGCTCATCTTCGAGAATCACTTTTTCTTCGTCTTCAAGCTCTTCCTTAGCAGGGACCTCAATATCTTCCAGCATGGAATTCAAATCGTATTCTTTCAGAGCATCCAGATCCTCCTTGCTATCTACCTGAATCAATATGGTTCCTTTTTCCCCAAAATGCACCTCGATCGTGTCAGCGGGTTTCAGCCCATCCGCAAAATCAACCGCATTACATATTTGACTGCTTATAACAAGCGCAGCCAATGGCATAATTCTATTTTTCATCTGTTTATATTTATTTAGTTTGCCGATACACAGAGCAATATAATCATGCTCGCGTGTGTCCTGAATTTACTTCCGGTCCTGCCGGTTTCATGCGTTTAAAAGTTGCAGAAACCTCGCCACGTGCCGTTGATCATCATGATCTTGTGTATCTCAATAATTATCTCAGGCATCGCCTGTTTCGTCTAATTATTTTCTAAGTCCTTATTTGATTTATTTAAAAGTTTACCAAAATTCAATGCGAGCAAATCATCTTTCGTGTTGCGCAACTTTGTTTTTCTTTCTGCAGTTAGCAGATGCTCATCAGAGAATTGAGTAATTTTATTTAATCCCTTATCCAATATGTTTACCTTGCCGGAAGCGACAAGCTTCGAATTCTCATTTGCCTTATAAATGATTTTTATCCTGGGATATGCCTTTTTTTCGACTTTTTTGCGATTTTCAACTCCACCTGTGTCATCACGTTTGACTCGCGGCGAGGTATTGCTTACCGGGGAACGCTCCAAGTTATTCTTTTTTTCAACGTCCGGTATTTCCTGATCAAACGGTTTAATGATCAACTGATTATCGGAACTCACCACCTCGGTTATAACCGGTTCATTGTCATCATTGAAGTTATATGTTGATTCAATCGCATCGATATATTTGATACTTTCATTATGATCCTTATCGTCGACCAATTTTGGATGGGTACGTTCTGGCTTTGGCAATGATTCTTTATCATTTATAATATTGCGATCAATGTCCTGCTCTCCGTCAGGGACATCGGTCCTGTGATCGGAATACGCATCGTTTTGAAAAGCACTTACCTGCCGGTCTTTTCCCGGAATATTAAGGTTTGTCACGGAACGATATCCAAAAAAACCGACCGTTGCTATCAGTAATACGGATGCGGCTATCGACAACCGTTTGACCCAAACTGCTTTTCTTTTTGAATGCAATTTGTCATGAATCTGATCCCAAGCCCCGGGCGATGGTGTCTCCTCAAGCTTGGAGAGTTTATTTTTGAACAAATGATCAAGCTTTTTTTCCATCTTGATTTATTTTTTTCTTTTCCAATAATTGCTCCGCTTCCAGGAGCTTTCTCTGCAAATGCATTCGAGCTCTGCTCAACTGAGATTTCGAGGTATTTTCATTTATTCCCAAAAGTTCACCGATCTCCTTGTGGGCATAGCCTTCAATCGCGTACAGATTAAAAACCGTGCGGTACCCGCTGGGCAAATCATTGATCATGTTTAACAAATCCTTTGCCTCCAGCACTGAATCAAGCATCCCAAAATCGGGTTCCTTATCCGCTACATCAATATCTGTCTCCAGGTACATGGCTTTGTTTTTCCTGAGATAACCCAAAGCTTCATTGACCATGATCCGCTTCATCCAACCTTCAAAACTTCCCTTCCCTTCAAATAATTTAATCTTACTGAACACCTTCATAAAACCCCTGATCATCACATCCTCCGCTTCCATATCCCCCCTCACATACCTTCTGCACAGGCCAAGCATGGAAGATGCGTACTTCTCGTAAAGCAATCTTTGCGCCCGGGCATTCTGCTTTTTACAAGCTTTAATCAAGTCTGTTTCTAAGGTTGACTTTTGAATTTGAAGCTTCATTTGATTCGTTGTCCAATCACTAGATGCAAATTATTGAAGAGGAGTTGCATGGACAAATAAAGTTTTTAATGTGCAAGCTTCATTGTTCCGGAATTGAACGTTTTTCTCCCTCAAAATCACAGGACAATGAACACATCCGCGAATTATGGCACCTGTTTTCCCAATCTGTTCACATACCTTTATAATACACTTCCGAAGCATATTGATTATTCGATCCCATATGCACCCTGTTTTGTGCCCCTTTGCCAAACCTTTTTCATACCTCAAAACCGGACAAATTCTGCGGTTGACCCTTATCAAATCATGCTGCAGTATTTTGCATTACGGGTCGAACTGCGCTTCCGGTTTGATTTGCAAGACTAAAAATCTTATGGAAAAATAGCCTCTTTTGATGCGGAACGATGAACTCCGGGCTTCCTAATAAAAAGCCCTATAGTTAACAAGAATTTTAACCTCGGTAAAGCTATTGGGTTGAACGGTCACAGGATTGATATCGTTTTCACCGTCAAAAATATTTGCGAAATAACCATTGTTTTCCATCGTAAAGACTGAGTATTTCCCTGGCATCAAAAATACTTTAAACGCACCATCCCGATCTGTCTTCAAGCGGGTCACCAATTCCCCATGCACCAGCTTAAAAAAAGCCCCTTCACTGCTGACCGCATCTTCGCGATTTACCGCTTTGAAAATGTACAATTCTCTCTGTACGGGTATCCCCTGTAGCCTGGCACCCATGGTGCTGTCGCCGATCGCGGGCATCATGTTTCCTTCCACCCATCGCACTTCACCGATAATTCCTTGTTTTTCATTGCTTATCCGCAGACTCTTACAAGAACCCATCAGAATGATTGAACATACAATTATGATTAATTTTTGCGCCATTCAATAAAGTTTTGGATGACAGAAAATACGAATTTATGACAAGGTGTCAGAGCTACGTTGACGAAATTAAATAAAAAACCATTGGAATGAAATTTGTCGATAGAGCGACATTTAAAGTTGGAAATTTAAACTCATAAAATAATGCAAGAAAAAGGGACAATTTCAATTCACACCGAAAATATCTTTCCGATAATCAAAAAGTTTCTCTATTCCGATCATGAGATCTTTTTAAGAGAGTTGGTATCAAATGCGGTCGATGCTACTCAAAAGTTACAGCGACTTGCTTCGATCGGTGAATTCAAAGGTGAGCTTGGAGAGCAAAAAGTGGAAATTAAGGTCAATAAAAAGGCAAAGACCGTTACGGTGAGCGATAATGGTATTGGAATGACCGCCGACGAAATCAAAAAATATATCAATCAGATAGCGTTTTCGGGTGCCGCTGAATTTATTGAAAAATATAAGGAAAAGGGAGACGAGTCCCAGATTATCGGTATGTTCGGACTTGGTTTCTATTCGGCTTTCATGGTATCGAATAAAGTTGAAATCGTTACCAGGTCCTATCAGGACAGTTCGGAACCTGCCAGATGGACATGTGACGGCAGTACGGAATTCGAAATTACAAAAGGAGTAAAGAAGGAGATTGGCACGGACATTATCCTCCATATCGACAAAGACAATGAGGAGTTTCTTGAAGATTATAAGGTCAGGGAAATCCTGAATAAGTATTGCAAATTTTTACCGGTTCCGATCGTCTTCGGTGAAAAGGAAGAGCCCTTAAAAGATGAAAAAGGCGAAGTAATCAAGGACAAAAAGGACAATCCTAAAACACAGAAAGTTCCCGATGTAATTAACAATCCAAAACCGATCTGGACCAAATCGCCCAGCGA
Organism: Cytophagales bacterium; assembly: GCA_022360055.1. Lineage (GTDB taxonomy): Bacteria > Bacteroidota > Bacteroidia > Cytophagales > Cyclobacteriaceae > JAAUQL01. The sequence continues at coordinate 59,192 of JAKSDO010000282.1, forward strand.
ACTAAAGGATGAGGATTATTTGGCTTTTTATAAGGAATTATATCCGTTTTCCGAAGATCCACTGTTCTGGATCCATTTAAATGTGGATTACCCTTTCAACCTGACAGGAATTCTCTATTTCCCAAAAATCAAAAATGAGCTGGAACTCAACAAAAACAAAATCCAGCTTTATTCAAGACAGGTCTTCATCACCGATGAGGTAAAGGATATTGTTCCCGAGTTCTTAATGTTGCTGCACGGCGTGATCGATTCCCCGGACATTCCCCTGAATGTATCCAGAAGCTATCTTCAATCCGACGCCAACGTGAAGAAGATCAATAGTCATATCACTAAAAAAGTAGCGGATAAGCTTGGCGAATTATTCAAGAAAGACCGGAAATCTTTTGAACAGAAATGGGAGAGCTTGAACTTGTTCGTGAAATACGGGATTATAGCAGATGAGAAATTCTATGACAAAGCCAAAAATTTCACTCTGCTGGAAAATACGGATGGAAAGTTTTTCACTTTGGACGAGTACAAAAAGCAGATTGAGGCAAACCAAAAAGACAAAGATGGCAGCCTGGTTCATATTTATTCAACTCATCCAAATCAGCAGGATGCATATATCCAGTCGGCAAAAAACAAAGCCTATGACATATTGAAATTCGAAGGACCGCTGGATAATCACTTTGTGAATTCCATGGAAATGAAGCTTGAAAAAACAAAGTGGAAACGCGTAGACGCGGATATTGTGGACAAGCTTGTCGAAAAGGATGAGAAGAACGAAAGTGTTCTCTCCAAAGATGATGAAGAGCAAGTGAAAAAGATCTTCGAAGATGCCATTAGCGACAAGAATTATACCGTTCAATTGGAAGCTTTGGCTCCGGATGAATTGCCGGTCTCTTTGATTCTCCCCGAGTTTATGCGTAGAATGAAGGATATGCAAAAAATGGGTGGCGGATCTCCATATATGATGATGGGCGATATGCCGGACCAGTTCAATGCCGTAATCAATAGCAATCATCCGATGATTTCTAAAATCCTGAAAACGGAAGCCGAGGATAAACGAAAAGAGCTGGCGACCCAGGCTTATGAACTTGGCCTATTGTCCCAAAATCTTCTAACGGGAAATAAACTGACAGCCTTCATTAAGAGAAGTGTTGATTTGATTGGATAATAAATTAGCTGTTCAAAACCCGGCAGATTCTTGTAACCCTGCCGGGTTTTATTATCTCGCGCAGTTGAGCTTTCGGTTTTTCCGGATAAGATGAATCTTCATTTTTCCCCCTCAATAGTTGCTTTGCTCATTGATCCGGATGATTTCCGTCAGCATCCGAAGATTATCTTTTTAACCTGGATTCATCTCCATCCTTTAAAATTCGCGGAATATCCTTGTAAGACATTGATTTTAAATGCTGCCCGGATGGGTTTTGGATTAAAAGTTTGGCCTATCGAAAAAAAATCAATCAGCAAAATAAATAGCTACTCAAAAAGATCTTCTTCCCGTTCCAGCATAAGGATTGAAGACTGTGGAACGATGTAGAATTTTTCATCCTGGTACATCACCTCAAAGGCGCCTTTCTGAAGAAATATGGCTAAATCCCCTTCCCGTGCTTGCAAGGGCACATATTTTACGTTTTCCTCTTTGTCTTTCCACGGTTCATCCTCTTCCATAGGTAAAGGGATCGGGTATCCGGGGCCCGCCTTAATGATGTATCCGGATTGAACTTGTTCTTTTTCTTTTACTCCCTGAGGAAGATACAGACCACTCTTTGTACGATCTTCATCCTTCTTTGGCCTGATCAAAACCCGGTCGCCCACGACGATCAGTTTTTTAAACTTGTTATCCGCTGTCAATTCCATTTTTTATTCAATCAATTCTTATCGCAAAGATACGACTTTGTTTTTATCGCAAAACCGTTTCACGGTATGCGATCGATAAACCGGAAATTCCAATATTCAAATCCCACTTAAGCCCCAATGTATAAACCCTGACCCCAAAAGTTATGAATATTTGGTGTGATCTGTTTGGGGCCCGGTTTGGTTATTTTCTTAATCATCGGCTCTGTCGAGCAATCGTTGGTCCAGATTTTTTGTCGCCTTGGCGCCCAGTTCCCTGATCCGCTCCGTTTTTCTGATCAGGTTGTCTTTTCCCTCGGAAAGCTTATTCATAGCCAGCTCATAATTCTTTTTGGTCGTATTCAAATTTTCACCGACCTTTATAAGGTCATCCGTAAATGTCTTGAACTTATCGTATAGTTGCCCCCCCTGCCTGGCGATCTCCAGAGCGTTTCTATTCTGATTTTCCTGACGCCAAATGCTGGCGATCGTCCGCAGTGTGGCGATCAATGTAGACGGGCTGACAATGACAATATTCTTGTCATACGCATCGTTGAACAAATCGGGATCATTCTGAACGGCGAGACCAAAAGCCGGCTCAATGGGCATAAAGAGTAACACAAAATCCAGCGAGCCGATCTCATAAATGGTTTGGTAATTTTTCCCACTCAAACCCTTGATATGCGATCGGATGGACAAAAGATGATTTTTTATCTCGCGCTCTTTCTCGCTGTCATTACCGGCGCTTACATATTTTTCATAGGCGGTTAAAGACACTTTGGAATCTATGATAATATTTTTCTGCTCGGGAAGCTTAATGACCACGTCCGGTTGAAGCCGCTTTCCATCTTCATTTGTCATTGAAACCTGTACTTCGTACTGATCTCCTTTGATAAGCCCGGATTTTTCAAGTATGGATTCCAAAATAAATTCGCCCCAATTGCCCTGAGATTTGGCTTCCCCCTTCAAGGCCTTGGTTAAATTCTCGGCCTCTTTTGTGATTTGCCGGTTCAACTCTTTTAGCCCCGAAATCTGCTCCTTCAAGGCAGAACTTCTTTCTATGCTTTCCTTATTGGTCTGCTCGACTTTTTTCTCAAACTCAATGATTTTTTCCTTGAACGGATTTAATATATCCGAAAGATTCATCTTGTTTTGATCCGTAAACTTCTTTGTTTTCTCATCGAGAATTTCATTTGCCAGGTTTTTAAACTGGATTTGAAATTTCTCCTGTAATTCTTCAATATCTTTTTTTTGAGTATTCAGCTTCTCATTTAGGTTTTTTAGTTCCTCATCCTTAGCCGACAAGGCATTTGAATATTTTTGAGCCCTTTCTCTTGTTTCATTTAAATCAGCCCTCATTATATCGGTTTCTTCTTCCTGCCCCTCCAGCTTACCTTCCGCAACTTTTAAATTAATTTCCAACGCACTTTTTTCTTGTCGAAGAGTTTCAAACTCTTCCCTCGAATAAGGATTTCTGCTTTTTGTATAAAAATGGAATACCAACCAGGATATTAATCCTCCGGCAACAAAACCCGAAACCAAATAAACGACGCTCATTGAAATTATCTCGTTCTTAATTATTGAAAGTCAAAAATAACATTAAAGATTGATCTCAAATGCCAAATTCATCTCTTTGTGTAAGATTTTACTCAATGAATCAACTTATATGGTCTCTTGGGTTTCCCTTTTCGATCCTTGGCCTCCACGGTTTTTCACTCCAGCTCTCCACAAAGTCATCCTCATGGTGAAAGACCTTACCATTTGAAATTGTGTAATACCCATTGTTTTTAAAATGTTGAGACAGGCTGATGGCACCGGGGACGTCCTCCGCTGCCCGCGTAAAATAATGTATAAAACGGTTTCGTGTTGGTTTTATTCCGGTAAGTAAACTGGCCCTTGAAGCACCGCAAACAGGCACGTTGCAGTATGCCCTGGAAAATGTCAACCCTTCTGAAGCCAGTCGATCCATGTTGGGAGATTTGATATGTTCGGCTCCATACACGTTGATTTCCGGCCTCAAGTCATCGACAGCGATAAACAAAACATTCGGCCTCCCGGGATGCCTCGTCTTATTGCAGGAAATAAAGAGACCCGCGCCAAGTAATAGGACAACATAAATTGATTTCGAAAGCATCAAATAAAAAACTATGGTAATACATAGTATAAAAATAAAGCTTTCGAATTTACCGGGAATGAAAAAACAAAAAATCTTGTCCCCCAGATTTAAAATCCCGATTCCGAATCATATCAAATCAAAAGATAACTTTTTGTTCCTTATTTAGTTTTAATGTTTAGTCGTATATAAGTAAGTTCATAGACTTAGCCGAACTTATTTGAGAAGATAATATTTGGGGATTTCATAAAATTATACTATTATGCACAACTTGGGAAAAAGTTTCTTATGCTAATTCCTGTTATTTCAGGCTTGATCGATTAACAATTTTTAAACTAACATTAATGAATTTTACACCTAAATTCGACACGACGACAGATACCGAGAAAAAAGGTTATGAACCGGTCACAAAGTATATGGCCAAAGATCTTATTACATTCAAACCGGATGACGAAATTGGCGATGTAATATCCAAACTTAACGATCATCAGATATCCGGAGCCCCGGTGCTCAATGAGCGGAAGGAGTTAATAGGAATTATCTCGGAGCAAGATTGCCTTCGCGTTGTTATTGACAGCGTTTATCATAATCAGCCGGTAAGCAAACACCTGGTAAAGGATTACATGCAAAAAGACATCATCTCGGTTTCGCATGATTCGGATGTAGTTGATGTAGCAAATATGTTCTTAAAACACCGCTTCCGGAGGTTTCCTGTTGTAAAAGATGGAATCCTGCAGGGACAGGTGAGTAAGCGGGACATCTTGAGAGCGGCATTAAAAATAAAGTTTACTACCTGGTAACCAGAACCAACTTGAAAAAATAAAGGGATATGCGTCACATATTCCTTTTTTTATGCCCAATTATCCGGTGTAATTTTATGGGATTGTTTAATAAATCTTTAATTTAAAATATAATCCTTCGACCAGTATGAAATACATCCGACAGTGTTTGGCAACTTTTCCGGGCCTCTTGATCCTCATCCTATCCCCAACCGTTGAAGCCAGAGATCTCTCAGGTGAAAATAGGGGATCTTCGGGCTTATTCGGATCAGATGAGATTCTAAGCATCACATTAAAAACAGATCTCAGGCTTCTTCTGAAGCATAAAAGAGATGATGAGTACCAGGAGGGTGAAATTACAGTTTCAGGTGTGGACTACCCCATCCGGCTTAAGGCCAGAGGAAATTATCGTCGTGAGAATTGCAGCTTTCCACCAATTACCTTGAACTTTTCCAAAACAGAATTTGAGGATAGGTCCTACAATCAGCTCAAGAAACTGAAACTTGTAAATGCATGCAAAATGCAAACATCTTACGAGCAATACATTCTGAGGGAATATATAATTTACAGGACTTTTAATATAATGACCGATAAAAGCTTCAAAGTAAGATTACTAAAAATTGACTATGTCGACTCGAAAGAAAAGATGAAAACGGTAACGCGCTATGGTTTTGTGATTGAGGATCAACACATGATGGCAAAACGATTGGACGGAGTTATCATTAAAAAAACCGGAATAAGAGATCAGTCAACCAGTAGAGCACATATTGTAATGCTGTCGATTTTTCATTTTATGATCGGGAATACAGACTGGCAAGTACCCAGATTGCACAATCTTAAACTGTTAAAATTGAATGAGATAGCCGAAACCGCTCCATATGTAATCCCCTACGATTTTGACTATACCGGCATGGTGGATGCTTCCTATGCGATTCCCTCTCCGATACTTGGAATTGAAACTCTAAGAGAACGATTGTACTGGGGTAAGTGCTATTCCGAACAAGACCTTAGCATTGCAATCAATAAGTTTTTGGAAAAGAAAGATGCCATTTATGAGCTTTATCAAGATTTCGATTTATTTGATAAAGGCAGCCTGAAGTCTTCAATTGATTATCTCGACAGTTTTTATAAAATCATTGAAGACGAAAAAAAATGGAAACACTATTTTGTTAATAATTGTAGAAAGAATTAGTTGAATCAATTGCTTAAAGTTGATTTTCAGCCCTTTTTTAAGGCGCTTACTTGATCATGGATTTTTAAGGCTTCACGGTGTCAAAATTTCATTTTCGATGAAACACGTAAATCTCATAACTGTGACCGGACCCACAGCCGGCGGAAAAACAGCTTTTGCAGCACACCTTGCTCAAATGCTCGACGGAGAAATTATAAGTGCCGACTCGAGGCAGGTATACAAAGATATGAATATCGGCACCGGAAAAGATTATGAGGATTATATTGTACATGGCATCAAAATACCTTATCACCTCATTGATATCAAAGAAGCCGGTTACAAGTATAGTGTATATGAATTCCAGCAGGACTTCATTAAAGTATTTGAAGAAATATCGGGAAGGAATAAGATGCCGATCTTAGCCGGTGGCACCGGACTATACATCGATGCGGTTACAAAAGGTTATAAGCTCGTAAAAGTGCCGACAAATATTACTTTGAGAATAGGATTGGAAAAAAAGGAACTCCCCGAGCTTGTGGCTATGCTTAAAAGTTTGAAACCGGAACTGCACAACACCACAGACATCACAAATAAAAAACGAACCATTCGCGCAATCGAAATAGCCGCATATAACCAAGGTCACGATCATGTAGACACCTATTTCCCCAAAATAGATCCGTTAATCTTGGGTGTAAAGTATGACCGGGTAAGCCGGAGAAAAAAAATATCGGCAAGGTTGCATGCTCGTTTAAATTCAGGATTGATTGAAGAGGTGGAAGAATTACTTAAAAAACTGACATCGGAGGATTTAATATTTTATGGATTGGAATATAAGTACATTACGCAATATTTAATCGGAGCGCTCACCAAGAAAGAAATGACCGAAAAACTTGAGATCGCAATCCACCAATTTGCAAAACGGCAAATGACCTGGTTCAGGAAAATGGAAAGGGAGGGCGCTAAGATCTATTGGATCGATGGCCATATGCCAATGGATGAAAAGCTGAGCCGGGCAAGAATGATTTTGAATAAATATAACATTGTGTTTAATTATTGAAAATTTAAACTATAATTTATTAAAATTTTAATAATTTGAGTAGCGCAAACTATAAAGCTCACACGCTTCATGGTTCAAACTAAATAAACCAACGATGAAACCGGTAGGACCGGAGCAAATTCAGGACACACACGAGCATGATTATATTTCTCTGTGTGTCGGTAACCTAAAAAATATAAACGGATGAAACAATCTATCGCACTACTGTTTACATTAATTATCCTTGTGTCTTCTTGCGTACCAAAAGCAGAGAAAGAACAGGTAGAAATGGAAAACGCGGAATTGAAAGCCGAGTTAGCCAGAGCACAGATGGCCGTATCGACCTTGGACGAGATAGGCACATTGATGGATAGCATAGATAAATCCAGAAATGCCTTAAAGCTGGAACTGGAAGCAGGAACAAATTACGATAATTACCTGGAACGAATGAACGACATCAACAAGTATGTCACCGATACGGAGGCTAAAATTGATGAATTGGAAGCGGAGCTAAATAAATCCTCATCCAGCAATCAAGCCTACATCAGGACGATTAAGAGGCTTAAACAAGAAGTAGCAGATAAGGCCAGAGAAGTGCAAAGTTTGAAAGCATCCGTGGAAAAATATAAGAAGGAAAATACGAAGCTTATAAACGTTGTCGATATCCAGGTGGCTGAAATCGCAGACTTAAACGAAGAAATCGAATTGAAACTTGAAGAGCTTGAGTTTATAGAAAACCGGGTGCAGGAAATGATGAAAAAAGCCCAAATGACAGAGGCAGATTCCTATTACGCGCTTGGCGAAGCGCTGGAAGAAGCGGCTAAAAGAACCAAACTCGCACCCAAAAAAAAGAAGGAAACTTATCGCGAAGCTATTGAATACTATAAGAAGTCACTTGCATTCGGAAGAGAGGATGCCCAGGAAAAAATTGATGCCCTGGAACAAAAAATATAAGTAGGATCCCCGGTTGCTCCGGGGATATTTTGTGAAATTTGGGTCGAATGCACGTCGCCGAACCTCAATTTCACAAAATAATCCCATACTCAAAAAGCCAAAAAGGCTTTGAATGGCATGATTTTTAGACCTTTTGGAAAACCTCTTGCTATTTTATTTGTAATATGCAGTGAATATTAAATTCCTATGATCACGGATTTTTTGAATAGTTTAATTCACAGATAGGGCTGCTTATGAATTCCAGGCATTATACAATAAAAGATATTGCAAAACGACTTCACCTTTCCGCTTCCACAGTTTCCAGGGCACTCCGGGATCTTCCGGATGTAAAGCCGGAAACGATGAAGGCCGTAAAAGAGCTGGCAAAAGAACTGAATTATCAGCCGAATCCGATTGCCCAGGGACTTGTAAAAAAAAGGTCCTATAACATAGGAGTAATTATTCCGGATTTTATGATTCATTTTTATGCCGAAGCATTGAGCGGGATTTATAAAATTGCCAATGATGCCGGATATAATGTAATGGTTTGCCAGACCAATGAATCTTATAAAAACGAGCTGAAAAGTCTGAACACCCTGGTTTCCAGCCGGGTTGATGGCCTTATTATCGCAATATCGAAAGAAACAAACAATTTTGATCATCTCAATTCTCTAAATTTGGCAAAAACACCATTGGTTGTATTTAACCGGGTCAGCAGCGAAATCAATGCAAGTAAAGTGGTGTTTGATGATTTAAAGAGCGGATATAAAGCAACCAGACATTTGATCGATTGTGGGTGTAAGAATATTGCACATATCGCCGGGCCTTCAAACTTACAACTCAGCGAAGACAGGAAAAACGGATTTAAAAAAGCACTTGAGAAATACGACCTGAAATATGATGAAGATCTGATCGTCACATGTGATTTTTCTCTTGAGGACGGCAAAGAAGCCATGGAGAAAATAATTCAGACCGGGAAGAAAATTGACGGAATCTTTACGGTCTGTGATGCTGCCGCTTATGGTGCGATGGCCGTCTTAAAAAGCGCCGGCTATAAAATCCCTCAAGACGTCTCAGTGATTGGTTTTACCAATGAACCATTTGCAAAACTGATAGAGCCGAGCCTCTCAACGATATCTCAACCTTCTCATGAAATCGGAGAAACCGCGACACATTTGCTCTTGAAGCACATCGAAAATAAGACAGAGTTTATTCCCGAAACACGGATTATCGAGACAGAACTTATTGAAAGAAATTCTTCCAGAAGATTCTAGGGTTAAGTTAATCATAAAACGACGTTTTTGTCATTTCGAGGCTTAACATTTTAGGAAAACGCACAAATTTGAATGACGTAGTCTTGTGTATTTATTTGATTTACAGATTATTATAAAAACACGTCATCGGTAGGCTCCTACCTTGTCATCTCGACGTCAGGAGAGATCTGGCTTATTAG
>JAKSDO010000244.1 GCA_022360055.1 Cytophagales bacterium
GAAAACGGTTTGGAATAAAAAATATTCATTTGTAAACACCCCCATTATCGATACATAGTTTTTAGCAATATCATTTCTAAAAAATTATTATATTTTCATACATATATAAATATTATTGAGAATATCGCAAAACCATAGCTGATTATGTACGTTATATTTCTATATTTGCAATCACAACTTAAGTATGCAAGTCATGTTTAAAAGTGCTTTTTTAATCCTTCTGGCCGTTTCCCCGATTTTGTCGTTTGGAAAAGATACCAATTCCGATACTTTGACGATTAAGCCGATTGGCGTTGATTATTCCAGATATCCCGGAAACGATAAGCTGTATATTGTGGGCGAGTGTGATGGGATGAACGGGAATCAAATTGTCGTGTTTCAAAACAGACCCTCTTTCGCTTTCTTCGAAAGCAATGAAACCTATAGAGAAGAACAAAAAGAATTGGAAAAGGCCATCTGGCAGATGATCCGCGACAACGAGACCATGCAGGTACAGGGAAAATGGCACACGTATAATAACCGGATGATTTTTCTGTGTCATCGTATACTGAAAATGAAAAAAGCCGTACCGGTCAATTAGATCTCAAACGACCTATGAACGGATTCAATTAGATCATGCAGGTCATTCGATGGTCTTCAGATGTCTAAAATAAATCATGTAATTCTGGTTTTGTTTGTTAATTTCGTAGGAGAAATTTTTGACTAAATCAAAGCATTATGAAGACAATTTTAAGATCCTGTATCCTTATTTTTTCAGTTCTTTTTTCAAGTTATTTTTCTGTATTTGCTGGAGATGGTGTCGCGAAGTACCTGGGCAGATGGGCACTGCACTTTGAAGACGGCATGGGATGGCTCGAGGTTCGACAAGAAGACGGTTACCTGGATGCCGATTTACTGTGGAGATGGGGCAGCGTAATGCCGGTAGCCAATGTTTATGTCTCGGACGGCAAGCTTTATGTAACCCGGACCTCAAACAAAGCCTTTGAAAAAGGCAATGGGAAAATGCGAACGCACACGATTACCACAACCTTGGTGCTGGAAGGTAAAGGAAAAGAATTGATCGGGAAATTTACAGCGCCCAACAAAGATGGCGTAGGCGCTGAAGTGTTTTTTGTTCATGCCCACAAAATACCTCCGATTCCGGCAGCTCCCGATCTGTCAGACCTGAAATACGGAACGCCGATCGAATTGTTGAAAGACGGGATGAATGGCTGGCGGTTACTGGAGTCGAATGCTGCGAACGGTTGGAACATAGAAAAAGGGATCCTCGTCAACAATCCGGTTCAAAAAGACGGGGAACCACATATTCATTACGGCAACCTGCGAACGAATGACGAATTTGAAGATTTCAATCTGAAGTTAAGTGTAAATGTCCCCGAAGGGAGCAACAGCGGAATTTATTTGAGGGGAATTTATGAAGTACAGGTAATGGACAGCTATGACAAAAAGCCGGACAGCCATCATATGGGTGCGCTGTACAGCCGGATTACACCGTCAGAATCTGCCGAGAAAAAGGCCGGAAAGTGGCAAAAAATGGACATTACGCTTTGCAACCGCCATTTGACCGTGATCCTAAATGGCAAAAAGATCATCGATAATCAACCTGTCGAAGGTGTGACCGGCGGAGCTATGACCTCGAATGAGTTTATTCCCGGCCCAATTTATTTGCAAGGCGATCACGGCGAAGTCAGATACAAGGACATCGTTTTGACTCCAATAATCAACTGAAAGTTAAAAAGGAAAACCTAACGGAGATCTGAAGTGCGGGTCCCCCGGTATCGGGATATTTGTTGAGTTGTAATTTAGCTTTCATATAAAGATGAGCAGAGGCGGAATTTCGTATAAATACATTAAGAATTAAACCAAATCATATTACGATGGACAAGTACACATTACCACAATTGCTGGATTTGTTATGGAAAGATTATGTAGAGACAAATCCTCCGGCGCAGCATATTTACGATTTATTCGTTTCAAGAGGGGAGGAAGTGATCAACGATCATGTAGCCTTCAGAACCTTTGACCATCCGCGCATCAATATCAATGTGCTGGGAAAGGCATTCGTCGATCTGGGCTACGTGGAAATGGGGGATTATCACTTCGAGCAAAAAAAACTTTATGCCCGGCATTTTGAACACCCGAATCCGGAAATGCCGTTAATCTTCATCAGTCAGTTAAAAACCGGAGAATTCGACCGCGACATTCGGCAGATCATTGAAAACCTGGTAGCGCAAATCCCGGATGATTTCACCGGGAATCCGTCTTTCGTATTCAGCGGGAAGCCATGGAAGGTATCATTTGAAAATTATATCAAGTTAAAGGCAAAAAGCGAATATGCGGCATGGATGGCCGCATTCGGATTCAGGGTAAACCATTTTACCGTGAGCGTCAATCACTTGAATAATTTCGACGGAATTTATGAGGTAAACCAATTCCTAAAAGATAACGGCTTCCAATTGAATGAAAGCGGGGGTGAAGTGAAAGGCACACCCGAAGATTTATTGGAACAGTCATCGACCATCGCCTACAACAAAGAGGTAAAATTCAGTGATGGCAATCATACAATACCGGCGTGTTATTACGAGTTTGCCATGAGATATCCAAAACCGGACGGAAAACTATTTCGAGGTTTCATCGCCGGTTCTGCGGATAAAATCTTTGAGAGCACAGACAAAGGTCAGGATATAAAAGTTTAGACGAATAGTTGGATTGGCAAAATCAATTTTGATTATCGGTTGCGGTCGGTCGGCCCCTTCACTGATCAAGTACCTTGGCCTGGAAATGAATCCATGTCAAGTACTTATCGCGGATAAGGATTCAGGTCTGGCGCGGGAGTACACAAAGGGATTTGAAAATATCCGGGTAATTGACTTTGATATCGAAAATGAGGAAATGAGGGACCGGCTGATCAAACAGGCCGATCTTGTGCTTTCCATGGTCCCTGCCAGGTTCCATCCGCTTGTATTGGACAGTTGCATTAAACATCGGGTGGATATGATCACCCCTTCCTATGAATCGGACGAAATGCTTGAGCGAAAAGACGAAATCCGTCGAGCAGGAATACTGGTACTGAATGAAATGGGCCTTGATCCGGGGATAGATCATATGTCGGCCATGAAGGTTATTGATGAAATCCGGGCGGCCGGAAGTGAACTTTCCGCTTTCGAATCATTCACAGGCGGGCTTATGGCTCCGGGATTCGATCAAAATCCGTGGCAATACAAATTTACCTGGAATCCCAGAAACGTGATTTTGGCGGGGCAGGGCGGCGCCGTCCGGTTTTTACACAACGGCAGACACAAATACATTCCCTACACCAAGGTATTTCGAAGAACCGAAAAAATCGAAATTGACGGCTACGGAATGTTTGAAGGATATGCAAACAGAGACTCTCTGAATTACCTGAAAAAATATGATTTAAGCAGATTATCGACCATTTACAGGGGAACGCTCCGAAGGCCTGGCTTTTGCAGGGCTTGGGATCTGTTTGTTCAGCTCGGCGTTACAGACGATTCTTATGTCGTGGAAGGTTCGGAATCCATGACCTACAGGCAATTTTTCAATTCCTTTTTGCCATATAATCCCACGGATTCGGTCGAATTGAAACTGATGCAATATCTAAAGATCGATCAGGATTCCGGACTCATGGAAAAACTGCAGTACCTGGATATTTTCTCTAATAAAAAAATAGGACTTAAAAATGCCACTCCTGCAAAAATACTCGAACATATCCTTAAGGAAAAATGGAGCATGGATCCTGAAGACAGAGATATGGTCGTTATGTGGCATAAATTCTACTATAAAAATCAGGAAGGAACCTATTTTCAAAAAACCAGCTCGCTCGTAGCCATCGGGGAAGATGCCCGGCATACGGCTATGGCAAAAACCGTCGGATTGCCGATGGGAATTGCTGCCAAACTGGTGTTGAATGATGAGATCACTTCAAAGGGCCTGCAACTCCCTGTAACCCAAGAAATTTATTTGCAGGTTTTAAGCAAATTGAGAAAAATTGGAATTGCATTTGTTGAACAAACTGAAAAAAAAGACGATGACCGCGAAAATCAACCTGTCTTCTGAAATCATCCCGTTGTTCGAAAAACTCGGCCTTTCGGAATATAACCCTTCGTTTTGTACCGGATCTATATGGTCCGGCTTGAAAGAAGCCAAAAAATATACGTGCTCATCACCGATCAATAATCAGGTGCTTGGCTATTCCGAAACAATCGGCGCCGAAGATTACGAACACGTCGTCGGTTCTGCCCAGAAGGCCTTCCTGAAGTGGAGAATTGTTCCGGCCCCGGAAAGGGGCGAAATTATCCGTCAATTCGGATTGGAACTGAGGGCGCATAAAAATGAGTTGGGGAAACTGTTGAGCATCGAATCCGGAAAGATTCTGCAGGAAGGCCTGGGAGAAATACAGGAAATGATCGATATCTGTGATTTTGCCGTTGGATTGTCTCGTCAATTACATGGCTTTACCATGCATTCCGAGCGGCGATTCCACCGGATGTACGAACAGTACCACCCCCTGGGTCTGGTAGGGATAATATCCGCTTTCAATTTTCCGGCAGCAGTATGGGCCTGGAATGCGACGATCGCAGCCGTCTGCGGAAATGTATCGATCTGGAAACCGTCTGAAAAAGCCACATTAACGGCAAGCGCATGTTTTAAAATACTGAGAAAAGTTCTGGCAAAGCATAAGATTAGTGAAGGCGTATTCAATTTGATAATTGGCGGCCCCGAGCCGGGAGAAAGGATGTCGAAAGATTCGAGGATTCCATTAATCTCCGCTACGGGTTCCGTGCGAATGGGTAAAAAGGTAGGCGCTGCCGTAGGCGCCAGGCTGGGAAGATCCATCCTTGAACTCGGCGGTAACAATGCCGTCATCATCAGCCCGGACTGCGATCTGGAAATGGCTGTGAGAGCTACATTATTCGGAGCCGTAGGAACTTGCGGTCAACGCTGCACCACCACACGGCGCCTCATTATTCATGAAGATGTGTACGAAAAGGTAAAAGACCGACTCATAAGTATATATCGATCGCTGCGTATCGGAAATCCGCTCGATGATCAGGTATTGGTAGGACCTTTGATTGATCGGGAGGCCGTCGAGAATTTTAAAAAGGCGATCGTTGAGATAAAGCGCGAGGGAGGTGAGATATTGTACGGCGGGGAAGCGCTCAATACAGGAGCATTCGAAGAGGGAAATTATGTGGTCCCGACCCTTGCAAGGGTTAAAAATGAATTCGATATCGTCCGGGAAGAAACGTTTGCTCCTATTTTATACCTCATAACCTATCGAGGCGAAATCGCAAATGCCATTGACATCCAGAATAATGTGACGCAGGGATTATCTTCGGCAATATTTACCAACAATCTGCGGGAAAGTGAACTCTTCCTCTCCCATGCGGGATCGGATTGCGGAATTGCCAACGTGAATATTGGGACGTCCGGCGCCGAAATCGGAGGTGCATTTGGCGGAGAAAAAGAAACCGGGGGAGGAAGAGAGTCCGGATCGGATGCATGGAAATTTTATATGAGAAGACAAACTAATACAATTAATTTCGGCCTTGATTTACCGCTGGCCCAGGGCATTAAATTTGATGTTTGAAAAAACGGGGTAACCGGACAACCTGTAAAGTCTGACCCGGATCCGGGGAAATGACCGGGCATTGCCCGGAAATTATTGAAATGTATTTCCAACACTAATATTTTGGATATGCGGGGCGTATCATAAACAGTATCACGGATCAATCTGAAAACCCGGGGAACACCTAGATCCATGTGTATACTATGGAAATATGTATGAATACCAATAGGAAAGAAGGTCGGTTGAATTTTTGCGGGCGGGGAAAAACCACCCGAACCAAATGCCCCGGTTCTGCAGACCGGGATTGATAAAGCTATTGTCCGTACCGCCTATTCCTCTTTAAGAATGATTTCAGCAATCGAAACCCCGTCGACTACGACGTCCTCCAAAACCGCCTCCCCGTCCTTGATTTTTACGACAGCGTATGTTACAGTGGTGGAATCCCGGCTAAATTCATTATATAGCCTTTCTGCCTCCGGAGCTTTGTACTCTTCCATATAGAATCTGTCGAAAGGATACCTGATACTTATTCTGGCAGTGTCTTCATAATAGTTTACATACCAAATTTCAGCTTTTACATATTCCGCATCGGCGGGTGGTCGATCAATTTCTACTTTGTCTATGGTCGAATATCCGTTTTCGTCTTCCTTCAGTACCACGAATACTTCTTGTCCCGAAAAAAATGTTGAATCTCCCGGGATTTTATATACATTATTTTCATAAGCCAAAGTGATATACTTGCCCCGCATAGGATCGTTGGGATCGATCGGCCGCGTCTTAAATTTCCATAGCTTACCCTTCTTCAGGACATCCTCTCGCTCCATGATCATCGATGCGGGAACATAGATCTGAGCAACCGCCACCAAAATAAACAGGCCCAGCAACACGCTTTTATTTTTCATGGCTCCTTCTTTTTTTGAGTAACAAAAAATTTCCGGCAAAAAAACCGGCGCCGACCAGCACAAACATAACTCCCCGGGCAATAAAGCTTATATCGGCATCAAAAAACCGGCACACGATCAACGCCGTCACGATCAACAGCCCATAATTGAGCATTCCAAGGTGGTTTTTCCTTGCTCCCTCCCAAATAATGCGTAATCCCAAGATTAAAACAAGCATATTGATTGCAAGGATAGGGATCACGCTTGAGGAAAAACCGATGGCAAAAATTACGATGAATATGAGAAATATTATTTCCGTAAATTGGACCGACTTCATCGTTTTATATTTTATTTTCCACATTAACAAACCGATTGTTGCCAAAGAAATGAGGGCGGCGACCATCAGATCGGATGGCAAAACCGACATTTCAAGCTTTGAAAGATCATTCCAGAACCATTCAAAACTTAGCGCCAGGAGCAATGCCACAGTTCCGATGGAACCGATTGTAGTATAGGCATTACCAATAATGCCTTTGCGCTCGCTGAATAATAAATCGCCTGAAATACAGCTTAGCCCAAACCAACTGAAATAGGCGATGAACATGAATTCCTCCTTGTGATCGGAAAGAGTCCCCAGGCAAATGGTTATTGAAAGCGGGATCAGCCAACTGAGAAGGATAAAAAAGTTGCTTTTCAAATTTTTGCGGTAGAGGCTGTAATAGTGTGGAATTAGAAGGGCCACGACCACCCAATATTCCCATGATGGCCGGTCATTTCTGGCCCAATAGCTCGTTTCACAAGCGTAATAGGTAATACCGGCGATTATGAGCATGGATGCAATTGCCGATCGCAGCAAATAGACCGTCGGAAGACACAACACCATCCAGGTCAGAAGAAAGGTACTCAGGTTACCCGGTATGTTGTAGATCTGGCTAATCAATGAAATGGATGCGCCGACCGTACAAAAAAGAAAAGCAGCGGCGGCTTCGCGCCATCCGGTCGAATCTGCCTTCTTTAAAAGAACATAGACACCTATGGATTGTCCAATGACTAAGGGCAAAAAAGCAAAAGCCGCTTTTGTACTTCTGGAGAGTTCATCCCAGTTGTGAGCAATGATCAGTATGATGCCGAGCCCGATCAGCAGAGCACCGAGTATGCTGAAAATAACAATCAGCCGACTTTGCGATCTGTCTTTTTTGTCACCGAAATATCGTTTGATTTCTTCCGCTTTTTCAGTCGTGATAATATCCGCACCGATCAGCTCGGGAAGTACTCTTAAAAAACTCTTTGCCACTTTAGATAAAAAAGATTTACATGAAGATAGGTAATCTTTTGGAAATTCCGGCAAAACCACAAAATTAACCCCTTTACTTCCGAAATAATTAACCGGGTTACTTTGTGTAACCCGGTTAATTATTAAATTCAATCCGAATTCAATCAATCATCTTTATGAAACCGATAATTACATGTTTAATCCTTGTTTTTACTATGGCAACACACTCGAAAGCCCAAGGTCAGAAGCTTCCGTATCATCAAATTCCCGATTATCCGGAGGCCTATACCGCCAATAATGTCGCTGCGCGGATGATCGACGGGCTCGGTTACAGGTATTACTGGGCTACTAAGGATTTGCGCGAAAAAGATCTGGCGTATAAGCCAAGTGAGGACTCCAGAACTACGAGACAGACTTTGGACCATATTTACGGACTTTCCAGAACGATCATGCACGCGCCTCAGAGCAAGGTAAATGCGTACCCCAAAGAAGAAATGTCTTTTGATGAGCTCCGAAAGCGTACGCTTGAAAACATCGCCTATGCCAGTAAATTACTCAAAGAGGGTAAAGAGGGGGACATGGACAATTATAAGATGATTTTCCAGCGGGGCGACGGGCAGACCGAATATCCGTTCTGGAATATGATCAACGGACCGATCGCGGATGCCATTTATCATACGGGTCAGGTAGTTGCATTTCGCAGAGCTTCCGGCAATCCGATTCAGAAAGGCGTCCGGGTGTTGACCGGCAAGACCATGGAGTAAGGAGTATATTTATTTGACCATTCGAGACACCGGAACCCGCTCCCGGGGAACCGGTAATCGCGCCGATGCAAAATGTAAATTCTTTCGCTCGGGATTTGCAAACCGAACCCTTATTCCCTCCACCTGTGGTCACTGCCAATCCGAGAGCAATATCGACGCTTTCGCAACCTTTATTAAAATCGGTGATAATTGATCTTAAATTATGAACTCGTCCGGAGAGAAGGGCTTAGAGCGGATCCGTCCCAAAACCCGGAGGACACACCTAAATTTCGGATCCGTGTGTAAATATAGGGATAAATACCAATAGGAAAGCACGCCGGTTGAACCTTTGCGGGCGGGGAAGATCGGGAATCACTCTTCATCGCGCTGCCACTTATCGGCGCCAAACCGATCGGTAACCATTGTAATTATCCGGTTGGCGGAATATTCAATCGGTTTATTGGAAACGTTGATCAATGTGAACCCGCCTTTTTCGCAGATTTTTTTTGCATAGTCGAGCTCATCCCGGACCTTACGGCGATTGACATAGTCGGAATCCTCGGACATTCCGAATTTGGAAATCCTGTTGCTCCGTTGGGCAATTAAAAAAATGATGGAAATGTCCAGGCTGAATACTCTTCTAGGGTCTACTTGAAACAGCGTGGGAGGAGGCTCTATTCCGGGTACGATCGGCACATTGGCCACCTTCCATCCAAACATGGCCATATAAATGCTCAGTGGAGTTTTACCTGTACGTGATACGCCGGTCAGAACGATGTCGGCATTCCTTATTTTATCGGCCTGCTGCCCGTCGTCATGAGCCATCGTGAATTCGATCGCTCTTACTCTCCGGAAATATTGAATATTCCTCAATCTGTATAATCCCGGCTGCTCTACCGGGCGGATATCAAGTGTTTGATCCAAATAATCGGAAAGGCCGCCGACCAGGTCAAAATGAGGAATGTTTTTCCTTTCGCATGCTTCCATGAGAATGCGGCGCATCTCGTGGTTTACCATTGTATGCGCAATTGCCCCGTTGACTTTCACGACCTGATCGGTAATGTCATCGACCTGCTTTTGAGTCAAAACTTCGGGTTCGACAATCACCGGGATTTTATTATCCGGATATTGAATAAGCATGGTCTCGACAATAGTGTGTCCCGCTACTCCTTTCCCTCCCGAAATGACATATATCGGAGGCATATTTTTGTTTTCTTCCATCAGGATATGCTAAAATTTTGATCTTTTAATTATACTAAATCTCTACGGTATTCCAATAATTTGATTTACAAATTGGACGGCTCTTTCCTCCGCCCAACTGTATTTTTGCCCGGGTCTCCAAAAGCCTAAATGCCCCCCTTCAGCCGGCGTTTCCAAATAGAAATGCGTATGATTTACAGCTTTGTCAAATGGATAGCAATCATCCGGGAACATGGGGTCATTTATGGAATTAACCAGTAAAACGGGTACCGTTATGCCTTCGATGTAATTCCCGGCGCTCGCGTATCTGTAAAAATCCCCGGCATTTTCAAACCCGTGCAACGGGGCAGTGTATCTGGTGTCAAATTCGTAGAAAGACCGGATGCTTTCCAGACCGTCAAGATTAAAAAGGTCCGGAAATTGGCGCGCTTTTGTTTTTATTTTATGCTTCAGTTTTTTTAGAAACCGGCGCAGGTAAAATTTATTCTGAGGCTCCGAAAGCTTTTTTGCGCATGACCCCAACTGGCACGGTATGGAAAAAGCAATGCCTCCGATAATCTCGTCCGACAGATCGCTGCCATTTTCTCCAAGATATTTCACCACTAAGCTCCCGCCAAGGCTGAAACCTATCAACAGCACCTGTTCGTATTTTTTGGAACGTATATGATGAATCACCGTATCGAGGTCTTCGGTAGCTCCGTGATGGTATAGTTTAGGCAAAAGATTTATTTCCTCACTGCAACTCCGGCAATTCCAGCACAGTGTATCCCATTCGTTGCTCAGAAACTTGTGCGCCATCCCCCGCATATAGTACTTGTCCGAATGCCCTTCCAAACCATGCGCCAGGACGGCGATTCGACGGTTGCCCCGAAAGACAAAATCCAGGTCAAGGAAATCACCGTCCGGCGTTGAAATTCTTTCGCGCGTGTAATTCAGTTTTCCCGGATTGCGAATCAGTGCGGGCAAGACCGTTTCCCAGTGTCCGTTTATTAACCAATATGGCGCTTGAAAGTTGGATTTGTTTATCGTGGGCACGGTCGTTGATTGATCCGATAAATATGCATTCAAATGCTGAATTCTTTTCCAGGAAGTTTATTTTTATCCCAAAATAAGAAAAATCTGTGAGCAGGATTGTTTTAGTTGGTATATTTTTTCTCTTCATAAAAACCTCATTAGCCCAGACCCTCGTAATCCTGAACGAGGCAAACAATGAGCCTGTCGAAGGGGCTGCCGTATATACGGCCGGGCAATCGTATTATGTTACAAGTGATGAAAATGGAGTCGCGAATATCGGGGGTTTCGACCCGGGCTCTATGATAATAATTCAACACCCGGCCTTTAATGTTCTTGAAATGAGCATCAGTGAACCGGGCACCTCAGGTTCAAAAATCTATCTCAGAGAAAAAATCACCCGGATGGATGAGGTCGTGATTTCCGTAAGCAGGTGGGAACAAAATAAATCCGAAATCCCTTTTGAAATCCTTTCTCTGAATGCCTCGGATATTTCCGGTACCAACCCCCAGACTGCTGCGGATATGCTGGAAGCGACGGGCAAGGTGTTTGTGCAGAAGAGTCAGTTGGGAGGAGGAAGCCCTATGATCAGAGGATTCGGCGCCAATTCCGTATTGATCGTTGTAGACGGGGTACGCATGAATAATACAATTTTCCGAAGCGGGAATTTGCAAAATGTGATCAGCATTGATCCCAATATTCTTGAAAGCAGCGAAGTGATTTTTGGCCCGGGCGCGGTAATATACGGCAGCGATGCCCTGGGAGGCGTTATGGATTTTCATACGATTTCCCCCTCGTTCTCCGACAACGAAAACATAAGACTCCACGGATGTGCATTCGTGAGGTACAACTCTGCAAATAACGGAAAAACAGCCAGCGGCTTGATCAATATCGGACAAAGCAAATTCGGCTATGTCGGAAATTTCTCGATAAGCGATTTCGATCATCTCAGGACAGGCTCCGAGAGACCGGATGACCATCCTGATTTTGGTAAAAGGCCGGAATATGTCCGAAGAATTAATGATACGGATTCAATTTTGACAAATGACAACATGAATCTTCAGCGATTTTCGGGATATAAACAAATGAATACGTTCCATAAAGTGGCTTATCGGATTAGTGATCACACCGAACTTGGGTATTCATTTACATATTCGACCACCTCCGATATCCCAAGGTATGACCGTCTTACGGAATATAACGGGGAGGTGCCGAAATACGCGCTATGGAATTATGGCCCTCAAAAATGGATGATGAATGCCATAAAGCTAAAATCCTTTAAACCGAATAAATGGTTTCAGGCCATGAAATTTACCGCAGCCTATCAGGTATTCGAAGAGAGCAGGCACAACAGAAAGTACCGTCAGAACAATCTTGGAAACCGGATGGAGCGGGTAAACGTACTTACGGTCAATGGGGATTTCGAACAGGTGATCGGTACCGGAACCGATTTGTTTTATGGAGTTGAGTATACCTATAATCACGTTAATTCTTCGGCCTATACCCTGGACATTAAAACCGGTGAGACCACCGGGCTTTCGACAAGATATCCGGATGACGGCAGTGAGGTACACACCGCTGCGTTATACGGAAGTTTTAAACAAAAAATGAAAGATCATCTTTTTTTGAGTGGAGGACTTCGGCTCAATTACCAAAACCTCAATTCCAAATTTGACCCGGAAGCGTTTTCTTTTTCCAATATCAGGAATACGAGCTCGGCAATAAACGGTCATCTGGGATTGGTAATTATGCCGAATCACCTATGGAATTTATCGGTGCTGTTTTCATCGGGTTTTCGGGCACCCAATGTCGATGACATCTCCAAGGTTTTTGATTCGGAACCCGGCAATGTAGTTGTTCCGAATCCGGACCTGAGGCCGGAGTATTCATACAATGCAGAGTTGTCGGTTTCCCGTTTTTTTGGAGACAGGGTCGCCCTGGATGCAACCGTTTTTTATGCATTTCTTCGCGATGCCATGGTACGGGATAATATTCTGATCGACGGCCGGGATTCTATTATTTACGACGGTGAGCTCAGCAGGGTGCAAGCGGTTGTAAATACCGGTAAAGCCAATATCTATGGTATTGATATTGCTTTGCGAGCGGAGTTAGCTCCGGGTTGGACAGTGGCGTCAAGTCTTAATGTTACAAAAGGAAAGGATCTGGTCCGGAATGAACCGCTCAGACATACCACACCATTATTTGGAATTGCATCATTAAAATACTCAAAAAATAAATGCGAATGGGAACTTTTCAGCAGGTTTAACGGGAACCGCTCATTTGATGACTTGCCTCCCTCGGAACGAAACAAACCGCATCTTTACAGTGTCGAAGGAAGTCTCGCCTGGATTACATTGAATATGCGCACAAGCTATCGGCTTAATGATTGCACGGAAATATGCGGGGCAGTGGAAAATATTCTTGATCATCACTACCGCACCTATTCCTCCGGTATAAGCGCTCCCGGTAGGAATTTCGTCGTTTCCATCAAGGCCGGATTTTAGGGTTAGCCGGCCATCTGAGAATTTGTCCGTCATATAAGAGAAGATACGATGTTTTCCATACCAATTTTTCAATTCGTCCTAATCCATACATCAGGGTCAGGATGCACATCCAAAAAAAGCGGCAAAGTGTAAAATTTGCCGCTTTCTGAAAGATATTTTTGTCCGGATCAATGCACAAACAGCATTTCGCGGTACTTGACAAGCGGCCAATCCTCATCGTCAACAAATAATTCCAACTTGTCTACGTGATAGCGGATTTTGTCAAAGTACTTGTGCTTGATGCTGTGGCAGTATTCAATGGCTTTTTCTCTGCTATCCTCGATTTTATTGACGCGCTTGCGCTCTTCGATCATATCGAGTACACCGTTCTTCACGCCGTCAATGTGCTCCGTGATCTTACTGATTACATTCACATTCGAGCTGTTGTCTACTCCGATCTCTTTCAACCCCTTTGCGGCATCAATCAATTTCATCTGATATTTTACCGCGGTAGGAATCACATGGTTGAGCGCCAAATCGCCCATGACCCTCGACTCGATCTGCACTTTCATGATATAGTTTTCCCATAGAATTTCATTTCTGGCTTCAAGCTCCCGTTCACTCAACACATTGTATTCACTAAATACTTCAATACTCTTTTTGGTGAGGAATGCATCGAGGGCTTCCGGAGTATCCTTAACATTTGGCAGACCCCTTTTTTCTGCTTCCACAACCCAGTCTTCCGAATAATTATCCCCTTCAAACCGCACATTTTTTGATTCCTTGATAAGTTTTCGAAGCACGTCAATGATGGCAAGTCGCTTTTCTTTTCCTTTTGCGATGAGCGCATCAACCTCTTCCTTGAAGTCGTTGAGCTGTTTTGCGATGATCGTATTGAGGGCTGTCATTGGCAAACCGACATTGGCATTTCCTCCGACCGCTCTGAATTCGAATTTATTTCCCGTAAACGCAAATGGTGAAGTTCTGTTCCTGTCTGTATTATCCAGTATAATTTCAGGAATCTTGTCGATCCCCAGCTTCATGTACATATTGTCGCCTTTTTCGATCTTAACGTTTCCATGACTTTCAAGCTCATCGAGCACTGAGGTTAATTGCGATCCTATGAAAACCGAGATAATTGCCGGAGGAGCTTCATTTGCACCCAGCCTGAAGTCGTTGCCGGACGAGGCAATGGAGGCGCGAAGGATATCCGCATATCTGTGAACCGCAGCTATGGTATTTACAAAGAATGTCAGGAACAACAGGTTTTCCCGGGCGCTGCTGCTGGGCTGGAACAGGTTGACTCCGGTATTTGTAATTAACGACCAGTTATTGTGTTTTCCGGTACCATTAATTTCAGCAAATGGTTTTTCATGGAAAAGTACCGTTAATTCATGACGGTCTGCAACTCTTCTCATAACATCCATCATCAACATATTATGATCGGTGGCAACGTTCACTTCCTCAAACAACGGAGCAACCTCAAACTGACTCGGCGCTACCTCGTTGTGACGCGTCGTTACGGGGATACCAAGCTTATGGCATTCCTGCTCAAATTCCTGCATAAAAGCATAAACTCTCCTGGGGATGGATCCAAAATAATGATCATCCAATTGTTGCCCTCGTGCGGGAGCATGACCAAAAACAGTTCTTCCCGACATCACCAGGTCCGGCCTGGCATTGAACAATGCTTTGTCAATTACAAAGTACTCCTGCTCACACCCCAGAGACGCGGTTACTTTGGAGATGTTCCTGTCGAAATATTTGCAGACTTTGGTCGCCGCTTTGTCCACAGCTTCAAGCGCCTTTAAAAGAGGCGCTTTTACGTCCAGTGCTTCGCCCGTGTACGAGACAAAAATTGTGGGAATACAAAGTGTGGTCCCCCACTTAAACATCGGAGAGCTTGGATCCCAGGCGGTGTATCCCCGCGCCTCGAATGTCTGGCGAATACCTCCCGATGGGAATGAAGATGCGTCGGGCTCCTGCTGTACCAGGGCGCTGCCCTTGAATTTCTCAATGCCACTGATGCTATCAAAGAAAGAATCATGTTTTTCTGCCGTGGCTCCGGTTAAGGGCTGAAACCAGTGTGTGTAGTGGGTGATCCCATTTTCGATTGCCCAAGCCTTTACGGCTGCGGCGACGGCGTTGGCTGCGTCGGGCGAAATCTTCTTCCCTTTGTCGATGCAGTACTTAACCTCTTTATATACTTCAGGAGCCAACATGGCCTGCATTTGCGGGACACCAAAGCTGGTAGATCCAAAATAATCCGATACCTTGTTTGAAGGAAATTCCGGAAATTGTGGCTGTCTGCTTCCCGCTTCCTGGACGGCACTAAAACGTAAGTTTGCCATAAAATCTAATTTATTTTTTTGTGAATAAAATTTTCGTGAAAATAGGACAAAATTTGCAAATAGACATTAAATTGAATTAAAAAAGATGTAGAATAGAATCATTTTTCAAAAATTTATAGTTTTTTGGATCTATTTTTACTCTATATTGAAAATTATTGCAAAAAAGGATGGAAATATTATTAATATGCTACCCGAAAATTTTAGACTTAATGAAAATTTGATCTAACTTCGGATTTACAGGGAGAAAAAGGTGATAAATCACCAGGATTATCCCCGATATACGTTTTTCCATCTAAAATATGGCATAAAATCACCATTCTTCAATCGTTTTTACTTTTTTATTCTTTTTCTCTTCCTCGTAAATCATTTGTCCATATAAGTTCCGGATCAGTTCCCTGGTTTTTTCATAGATCACGGCCCTGTGCTTATCCCATTCTTTTTTATTTAGAGTGCTGACTTCCTTTTCGAGCGGAGTATATTTTCCATTTACGGGCTCAAATTTTCCGTACCTGTTTTTTCTGTATTCGTTAAACATAAAATTGGCTATGGTATATCTGTATTTATCATCTTTAAACTCTAATTTAATATCGTATTCCACAGCACCGCCTATTCCTTTTTTTACCGAACCAATCCGGTATACATAGAAACTTCCCCTGTTGTAGATTTCATAATTTTCATTATCTACCCGGAGGTATCCGGTTTTGGAATTCAGCACTTTGATCTTTTTCATGAATTTTTTACCGTTCTCAAAGAGCAGGTCCTTCTTCATGCCGGTGAGCTCTACAACTTCGATAAACGTATATTTTCCCGTGTCATCCGTGGGAAAATCAATTTCCTGGGAAAACGTATTCAAGTGTATTCCGAAAAACAAAAAAAGGGTAAATCTGAGCATGTTAAAGCAAAGGCCCTGACCGGTGAAGGTCAGAGCCCTTATCGTTTTATTTTCCCTTCATTTAAAATGCATAAACGGCTGCAACCAGGAATTGGGAAGCGCTTTTTGTCATATCGACCCCATCGGAGTTTTTATAAAAGAATTCGTCGCTTGCTCCGTCAAGTCTGAATTCGGGTATTACCGTCAAGGGCCCTGCCTTTAGGTTTGCGGTAAGCGTAAAAGCATTTACGCTTTGCGAAGATATCTTTTGCAAATCCTCGTTTGTGAATTCTTTGAATTTGAAGTTTTCGTATCTGAAGCCCAGCGAGAACCCATCGGTGAAGGCATATTGAGGATATAGAGCAACACCGGTGTATCCTCCGGCGTCATCACCTTTTGCCGCATAGTCGGCTGCATTCAGGCCGACATAAAGCTCATCCGTAATCTGCCAGCCGGTTGTAAGATCGATTACCGTACCCGAAGGATCTCCGGTTATGAAATTTACATATACATCCCAGCCGTCAACGGGCATGAAATAAACCTGGGCTCCAAAGTCGGAGACACCATTTATATCCTGATAGACGTTCCAGTCGTTAAAGAGGCCAACCATAAACGCAAGCCGGTCAGAGATCGCAAAATCTGCTTTTATCCCCGAGTTCTGGAACGGTCCGTTGGTAAACAGATAGGACGTTGAATAGTTGAAGTTCGCTGCCGGTGATATCACTTCATAACCTACGAATGTACCCATATAACCGGCTGTCAATGAAAAGACATCCGTAAAAGCATACGAAGCATACAGGTTTTGAATACCTACGTAAATATCATCGAATCCATCATCCGGCTGGAATAATGGGATGGATTTAAAACTTCTCGGGCCAAAGGCAAATTCCCCGACAAAACTCGCTTTCCCCACGGTCTGAGATAGAGCTACATCGATCATACCTATGGAGATCGAATTCTGTTCATCTGCAAAGCTGGTTGGAATATTTCCTATTCCGGACTCATCTTTATACCCTGAAAAGTCATACTTCCAATATGTATCGACAGAACCTGAGATCTGCAATCCTTCGTTTTCTTCATCCTGGGCTTTTACAAACACAATGCTGAGGATGAGCGACAAAATAAGTAAAGTTGTTTTTTTCATTTTTAAAGAATTTAATAGTAATAAATGGTTATAAAATTTGAGTTTTAAAATCGCGAGGCAATCGACTGATTACCCCGAGATTTTATGGATCCTGAGAAACTTATTTTTATTCCACAACAATCGTATATCCTCTGATTCCGTGTTCGTGGCTATCCAAACCATCAATTTCGTGCTCTTCGGAAACCCTGACCCCAATTGTCTTCTTAAGAATAAAGAATATTAAGAATGCACATGGGAATGCAACTACCGCATAGGATAGTACGCCTATTACTTGCGTCCAGAATGTGTGATCCGGATTCGCGGAGAAAATTCCGACAGCAAGCGTGCCCCAGATTCCGCAAGTTAAATGCACAGAGACCGCGCCGACCACATCGTCTAATTTGAGTTTGTCTAACGTGATCGCCGAAAGCACGACCAATATACCGGATACGGCACCAATAAATAATGCGGAATTGATGGAAACGGAATCCGCCCCAGCCGTGATCCCCACCAAACCGGCGAGTATTCCGTTTAATACCATGCCTAAATCCATCCTTTTAAAGGTGATGTATGAGGTGAGGAATCCGAATAAACCTCCGGTGCACGCTGCGAGCGATGTGGTCACCAATACGTATGATACGGCATCCGGATCTGCCGAAAGGACAGAGCCGCCGTTAAATCCAAACCAGCCCAGCCACAAGAGGAATACCCCGATTACTGCCAACGGTACGGAAGAACCCGGCTTATCAATAACCTTTCCGCTTTCATATTTTCCAAGTCTCGGCCCGATAACGATAATTCCGGCCAAGGCGCCCCATCCGCCCACCGAGTGAACCAATGTAGAACCTGCAAAATCGTAAAAGTTCATGGCATCCAACCATCCGAATCCCCATTTCCAGCTTCCCAGAAACGGATATACGACTCCCACATATATTAATGTAAATATCATGTAGGCCGACAGTTTAACCCGTTCGGCAATTGCTCCGGATACGATCGTTGCTGCAGTTGCGGCAAACATGCCCTGAAAGAGAAAATCAGTCCAGTAAGTATAGCCGCCACTTGCATAATCAATCGATGCACCGCCTGTCGCGGGATCAAAACCGATACCAAAACCAGCAAACCCAAAAACGCCATCGATGATGTTGAATTCGCCCGGATACATCAGGTTAAATCCGAGGAAGCAATATGTGACGATACCTATGATCGGTGTAATTGTGTTCTTAAAAAGGATATTCACCGTATTTTTAGCTTGCCCGAATCCTGCTTCGACACCGGCAAAGCCAAGGTGCATTATAAAAACCAAAGCCGTTGCGAGCATCATCCAAACATTATTCGCCGTGAATAATGCCGAAGCGGCGGCATCTGCTGCTTCGGCTGCAGTTGTAGCAACATCAAGCAATAAGACGTCAGAAAATAATGCCGGACTCTTGGTACCGGAAATTATACCCGAGTCCGCAATTAAACCTGTAAACAAAGTTTTCATAGTAAACAATTAAATGAGAAAATTGAAATAATTAAACAATAACTTAATAATATAACCTTATTATGTTGCAAATAATTAACTGTAACAATTACCATGTCAGTCTATCAATACCGGAGAAATTGCATACTTAACACGGATTTTAACAGTAAAATCAATTACTTCAACAAATGTAGAAAGCAAATCATCAATTAAAAAATTATTAATAATAAAGACATTATGCGCAATTATTCACTTCATATATGTAAAAAACATATAATATATTCAGCAAAACAATATATATATTGATAATATTTCAATTATATCGAGTGTTTGCGAGAATAAGGGTACATAATAAAATATAATTATATTGTCTTTAAATTGCATTTAAACAAGAAAAAATAAATTTCCATGCCCTATTTTTGTAAAAATTTATCTGATAGGGTCAAAAATATCAATTACAACATAATTTTATTGCATAATAAATTTATCAAGGGTATAAAATCAAATACAATTATTACAAATATCGCAAATAAAGTTTTTAGAGGGTATCGAAGTGTGCATTAAAACAAAAATGATTTAAATCGTAAATAAATTATCATTATAACATAATTAAGATTTTGAGAATAGGGCACGCGCTCATTGCGCATTAAAAAAAATACCGGAACAAATTGATTCCATGAGGGTTAAGCGCAGACCAATCAAAATAACGCTGTACGAAATATTAGATTAGTGCAAAATCAAATTTTACTTAATTTATATTAAATGTGAATTTTCCGGTAATATTTTTGGCAATGCTTGCATCTACAAGATCTTTTAGTACCTTACATATATAATTGTCTTGAGCAGAATTAAATAAAAACTATTTTGGTTCATTTATTGTACTGTGACAATGGCAGTTTATAATCATTTTTAAAGAGTTATAATATTTCTTTAAAAAGTACAATGACACCACAACAAAAAAATATCAATATTGTCCACAACTGTGAAGAGCATTTATTTAACTGGCTGAAACATGTTCTTCAGGAACACGGGGTATCAATCGATGAAACAAGCAACCTAACAGAGGTACTCTCGATATATGAAAATGAACTCGATTCTTTAAGGCAGCATTTAAAACCACTTCAGAAATGGAATAAGATCAAAGATGAGTGCTACAACCTGTCAAACAAGCTGAATGGTCAGGGTGAGTATGACGAACAACTATATGCGCTTTCGGAAAAGGCTGCTTTCGAAGGCCAGATTTTGTGGTTAACCATTCGCGAAAGCTAGGGGTTCATTTTCTTTGTACTGCAAAATACCTATAATACATCTTTTTTGCCGGCGATCTGCTGTTGGATATTTCTTTTATATTGCCGAAATCCGGAGGATCGAAATGCGGAAAAAGAGGACCGATTGACCTCGGTAAGCACTTGTACGGAACCGGGAAATTGACCTTTTATACGGCATGGCCTGTTTCATCTGTCTATATTTTTTTAGGTTGTCGACACACAGAGCAATATAATCATGCTTGTGTGTATCCTGAATTTGCTCCGGTCCTGCCGGTTTCATTGGATCAATCCGAAAACCCGTGGGAAAGGATATAAAACGGTTATTTGCAAGATCCTCTGAAAAGTAAGGATTTCTACCATTGGTCATAAAAGTATCTGACACAGGAAAACCAACCGGTTCACAGAGATGTTTTTGATCATCTGTATGCCAGGGCACTCAGAGCCACACAGCGTTTTGAGAAGAAGTCCGGGCGAGACGCTCAAATTAAGTTACAAGTAACGTGTCATTCCGAGGCCTAACTTTTTATTTACCACTGGAAAAAATATTTATGTATGATTTCCCAAATCCCACAGAAATACCGATGGATCCGTTTCATTTTGAATGAAAAGACGTGTATTGAGCTGCGAAATCCTGTTGATCCCAATTTTAAATTTACTCGGACACCGCTAATTTTATATATTAAAACGAATCCCCTATTTTGTGGACAATAATCACTCATTTGTATACGCACTAGGCACATGGTTCTTAATTATATCTGGATTTCTTTTTTTCTGATTGCTTTTATGATCGGTTTGGTCCGATTGATTTTTTGGGGAGATGTCGAAATCTTCCCAAATTTGTTCAACGCTACCATGGACATGGCGAAGCTTGGTTTTGAGATCTCTCTTGGCCTGACCGGCGCCATGACCCTTTGGCTGGGCATTATGAAGATCGGCGAGAACGGAGGGATCGTTTCCATTTTCTATCGATTGACCGGACCTTTGCTGCGCAAAATATTCCCGGATATACCTGCAAACCACAAGCTGTTCGGCCCTCTTATTATGAATGTTTCGGCGAATATGCTCGGGCTGGACAACGCCGCAACTCCAATGGGGATCAAAGCTATGGAAGGCATGCAGGAACTCAACAAAAATGAGGACCGCGCCTCCAATGCACAGATCATGTTTCTGGTATTAAATACATCCGGGCTAACCATCTTACCGATAAACGTCATGGTAATCCGGGCTCAAATGGGCGCTGCAGACCCATCCGACATCTTTATTCCAATCTTGCTTGCGACTTTTTTTTCTACACTTGCCGGACTGATCATCGTTTCGATCTATCAAAGAATAAACTTGCTAAACCGTACCGTATTGCTGTATGTGGGGTCTTTGACAGCTTTGATCGTTCTGTTGATCGGATATTTAAACACTCTTCCGCAGGAGAAGATAGCCGCAATCTCCTCGGTGACGTCCAATCTGATCCTTTTCTCTGTAATAATTGCTTTTATCATACTCGCCGTTATAAAAAAGGTAAATGTCTACGAATCATTTATTGAGGGCGCCAAGGAAGGATTTACGATTGCAATAAAAATTATCCCTTTCCTAGTGGCAATGCTGGTAGCTATCGGAGTTTTTCGCACCTGCGGAGCCCTGGATTATCTGGTGGACGGCGTAAGATACCTGGTATCGCTGACAGGGATCAATACAGAATTTGTCGATTCATTGCCCACCGCATTTGTGCGGCCATTAAGTGGAAGCGGCTCAAGAGGGATGATGGTCGAAACAATGAACACATTCGGAGTCGACTCTTTTGCCGGCAGGCTCTCTTCGGTTATGCAAGGGACTACCGAAACTACGCTTTATGTTGTTGCGGTTTATTTTGGATCTATCGGGATCAGGAATACGAGGTACGCAATTACATGCGGCTTATTCGCTGACCTGGCAGGCATCGTGGCTGCAATTTTTTTAAGTTATTTATTTTTTCATTAAGAATCTGTCTGAACAATATGTATGGATTGCGAAGATAATATTACATTCGCATCTTAATTTTAATACTTCAGTTATTTTTGCAACTCATTTTTTACACGTTTAAAGTCATAGCAGAATATGATAAAAGAGAAAAAGCAGGATAAAGTTTATGATTTGGCAAAGAACCATTTTCTGGGTGATTTCCCGGCATCGCTTCCTATCGAAAAAGCTTATTTGCATATTGGGATTTATATGGGCTGGGTAATAGATAATGAGTTGTATTCGGAATACTTTGAAGATGAGGCCTCTACGGAGATTTATCGCTTTACACGAAGGGAGATCGGCTGCATCATCCTGGCAGAGATCTGGAATGGCGCCCTGAGTCATGAGTTGTTTAATGATGAGACAAACCTGTTCACTTTCTACTACTATGCGGGAGGTATTTTCAAAAAAGACTATTACAGTGTGCTGGTTAAATCGCATAAAACGATTTACCACGTCGAGGACAACTGGGAGAATTTTGAGATGATCAGCGACCGGATGTCCGAACGCTTTGAGGAATGGAAAAAGCTCACCAATACCTAATTCCTAAATTCAGTTGAATTTGTTCCTCAACCGTGCCAGCTTGTCTTCCATTGTTTCCCCGGATTTCCTGACGGATTTTTGAGAAGCCCTTTCACTTCGTCTGGGTCCGGTCTTTTCACTAAAGGGATCCGACTTCATAGACAATGAAATCCGTCCTCTCGGGATATCCACTCCGATAACCGTCACTTCGACCTTCTGTTGAACTTTTACGAAATTCGCAGGATTCTCGACAAAGCGGTCAGCGATATGACTCTTGTGGACCAAACCGTCCTGGTGAACTCCAACATCTACAAAAGCGCCAAAATTTGTGACGTTCGTAACAATTCCATTAAGTGACATGCCCACCTTCAGATCTTCCATATCGTGCACATGCTCATCAAATTCCATTTTTTCGAATGCCTCTCTGGGGTCACGGCCGGGTTTTTCAAGTTCGGCCAGAATGTCCCTGAGCGTTGGCAGACCGATTGTATCCGTAATGTACTTCTCCGGCTTTATGGAATCCCGGAGTTTTTTCTCCTTGATCAATGCCTCGATACCGGCGTCAATATCCTTCGACATCGCTTCCACAATGCCATAACTCTCCGGGTGGACCGCACTGTTGTCCAGCGGGTTATCGGCATTTTTTATTCTTAAAAAACCTGCCGATTGCTCAAATACTTTCTCGCCCAGGCGGGGCACCATTTTCAATGCGGCCCTGTTCGGAAAAGGTCCGTGCGCATTTCTGTAATCGATGATATTTTTGGCCAATGCCGGCCCAAGTCCGGATACATAGCTCAACAGCTCCCTGCTGGCCGTGTTTACCTCGACGCCTACCGCATTTACACAGCTTACTACAATATCGTCCAGTCCCTGCTTCAGAGCATGTTGGTCTACGTCATGCTGATATTGTCCTACTCCTATGGATTTTGGATCGATTTTTACCAACTCTGCCAGCGGGTCCATCAATCTTCGTCCGATCGACACCGAGCCCCGAACCGTTACATCCTGGTCCGGGAATTCTTCCCGGGCCACCTCGGAAGCCGAATACACGGATGCACCGCTTTCATTCACCATTACAACCAGTATTTCTTTCGGAAGCCCGATAGATTTCACAAAGCTCTCGGTCTCTCGTGCGGCTGTTCCATTCCCAATTGCTACCGCTTCAATCCCGTACTTGGCGCAAAGCTCATGGATAACAGCGGCTGACCGGACGGTATTTTTTTGCGGCTCGTTGGGGAAAATAGCTTCGTGGTGGAGCAGTTTCCCCTGTCGGTCCAGGCATACCACTTTGCAGCCGGTTCTGAATCCCGGATCGATCGCCAGGACATTTTTTGCCCCCAGTGGAGACGACAAAAGCAATTCCCGTAAGTTTTCCTTGAAAACAGCAATCGCTTCCTGGTCCGCTTTCTTTTTAGTTTCAATCCGTATTTCGGTTTCGATTGAGGGTTTTAGCAACCTCTTGTACGCGTCCTTTATTGCCAATTCAATTTGGGCGGAAGTCTCATTTGCCCCCTTTAAATAATCTTTTTCGATCGTTCTGAATACATCCTCTTCGCTCGGGCTTATATCCAGACTTAAAAACATTTCTTTTTCACCGCGGCGCATGGCGAGAAGCCGGTGGGAGGCCACTCGATTCACAGGTTCTTCCCATTCAAAATAATCTTTAAATTTCGCCGCAGCTTCTTCTTTGCCTTTGATCACCTTGGATCTAATGATGCCCCGGGTTAGAAATAACTTCCTTATCCCGGCTCTTACATCGGCATCTTCATTAATTTTCTCCGCTACGATATCTCTCGCTCCTTGCAACGCTTCCTCTTCATTTTTTACGCCTCTTTCTTCATCGATGTATCTGTGTGCTTCGAAAAGTACATCGATCGGCTTCTGAAGCAATAACGTGTCGGCCAACGGCTCCAGGCCTTTTTCTCTGGCAATTGAAGCCCTTGTTTTTCTTTTTGGTCTGTAAGGCAAGTAAATGTCTTCCAGGGTCGACATGGTCTCAGCCGCGTTGATTTTTTTTTCGAGCTCCGGAGTGAGCTTGCCCTGCTCTTCGATTGATTTCAAAATAGCTTCCCTTCGCTTATCCAGTTCTTTGAGTTGATCTGTTCTGTCTCTGATTTTAGCAATAATAACTTCGTCCAAACTTCCGGTCGCTTCTTTTCTGTACCGGGCGATAAACGGAACCGTGCCGCCATCCTCGATCAAAGAAATTACGGCATTGACTTGTTGTGCTCGAATGCCTAACTCAGTGGCAACGACATTTGAATAGTTTTTTATCATCTATATTTGAATGTAAATGGTCCGAATGTATTGAAGGTCACAAGTTGTTAAAAAAAACCGGGCAAAAATAGCATTTTGATTTAGAGATAAGACATAATGAAAAAGAAAAAATCCTTAAAAAGGGAAATAATCGAATGGATCATTTTTCTGGGTGTTATCGGTTTTCTTTTTGGCACCGGCCTGCATACCCCGGTCTTTGGATTTATTCAGGGTTTGATATTAAAGACCGGAGTAATTCAGCCTTCAATCGATCCGAAGGAGACCGCTAAAGCCGATTATGATTTTATGTTGGTAGATCAGAAAGGGAAACATGTAAAATTTGAAACCTTTGAGGGAAAAGTGGTTTTTGTAAATTTCTGGGCGACATGGTGCCCACCCTGTGTAGCCGAAATGCCTGATATTCATGATTTATACAACAATATGAAATCGAAAGATGTGGAGTTCGTACTTATCTCGCTGGACGATGATTTTCAAAAAGCAAAGCAGTTTGTACATCGAAAAGATTTTGAATTTCCAATATACCAATTGGCCGGCCCGCTGCCGCCCGTCTACGAAAGCAGCGCCATCCCTACCACCTATGTAATTTCTCCGCAAGGCGAGATTGTGGTTTCAAAGTCGGGCATGGCAAAGTACAATACGAAGAAGTTCAGAAGTTTTTTGGAGGAGTTAAAAAATTAATCCGAAAAATTCATGGAATTTATCGCCCTCCGGGCCGATAAAGTATAAAACACTCAAAAATAGAACGTAAATATCCATCTGCTTATAAAGCATCCAATCCGGGATTTCCCAAATTTGGGCTACTATGTTTTATGCCATATCGGAATTAACCCTACTCTATGGCATTTAAGATCAATGCCTTACAAAGAGCGCTCCGGAATTTTGACGGATGGGGATGAATCATCCGGCTAACGCAAACAGACAGTTGTCATTGGTCCCCCGCCCTATTGATCCGTAATGAGCTTTCTGCTTTACAAACAAAAAGCGGGGTTAGTTGATGCTTCCCTGACCAGGACGAAGACTCAACAATGAAATGGAAATAACTTCCGCGGTTTTTACCGCCTTTTCCAAGTTGTTCCGGATTTGGTTCGGAACTAAGTTTCGCTTCAGAGACGAGGGATTCAATAAAAAAACTGCCATTTGAAGTGTTCCATACCGCTCCTTCGGATTGGCAATCCAAAAACCCGAGCGGCAGGACCAGTCTCAGCTCCTTTTCTCAACAATGACGCGGAAGTTACTTCCGCGATCTCTACCATGCCTTTTTCGGACAGGCCAGTTGTTCCGGATCACAAATTCGGAGGAGCGGAACACATCTCATCACTAAAAACCGGAAGATCGCCGACCGAGCCTGACCAAAGGAGCCATTTTAATCGAAATTCTCGTTATACGGCAGCCAGTAAATTTCCAATCTGCCTGGCTGTTTCTTCAAGGTCAATGGCTGTCCGGTCCATGGCTTTTTGAAGTGTCATTGGTCCGTTGGTAATTGGCAATACCATATTGAAGCATTGATTTAACTGATTGAAGTCATCTGCCTTGCCGGTCAGGATAATTGACGGAATCCCACAGGATCTTGCTTTTTCGGCTACGCCGAACGGCCCTTTTCCCTGCAGTGTCTGAGCGTCCGCTTTACCTTCGGCGGTAATAAGATAGCGGGCAGTTTTAAGGCTGGCCTCAAAATTCATTTTCTCCAGAAGGAAGTCGACACCGCCCACAACGGTTGCATTGAAAAAGGATTTAAGCGCAACAGCGATCCCTCCCGCAGCTCCAGCCCCCTCTATTTTCGACAAATCACTGCCCGTTTTCCGGATCAAAATCTTATTGAACTTCTGCATCGCTTTTTCGAGCAGTTCCACCTCTTCCGGTCCGGCGCCCTTCTGAGGCCCAAAAATATGAGCAGCTCCATTCAATCCCAATAACGGATTCTCTACGTCGGATAGAATTGTAAAGTGAATTCCTGATAATTTCGGGTCAAATTTGCCTGTCGAAATAGCATCCAACTCAAGTAACGGGTTTCTGTAGCGGTCGATTTGGCGGCCGTTTGAATCCAATAGCTCCGCTCCAAAAGCCTGCAATATCCCCAATCCCCCATCGACCGTAGCACTGCCGCCAAGCCCTAATATGATTTTTTCAGCGCCGTGCATTACCGCTTCAAGAATCAATTCTCCGGTACCGAAGGAATTTGCTTTGAGCGGATCCAGATTGCTTTTATCTACCAGGTTCATTCCGGATGCCTTAGCCATTTCAATAACTGCGGTCCTGCCATTCTCCAGGCTCAACCATTCGGCTGTGACTTTTTCTCCCAGCGGACCCGGAACAGCCCGATGCCTTATTTCACCCCCGAGCCAGCTATGGAAAACCTCTAACGTATGATCGCCTCCGTCTGCTATCGGGAAGAGTTCGCAGTTCACCTCCAGTTTGCTTTGAAGCAACCCGTTTTCGATGGATTTTGCCACCTTAAACGCATCAAGGCTTCCTTTAAACGAATTTGGTGCGACAACAATTTTCATGCTCAATTTTCGAAACTTGTACTTACCGGATAAAATAAGTTAAAATTTGTGGTATCAAAAAATACGAGTGCTTCCAATTCCGACAAATGGATCAGCTCGTAAACCGAACCAATCGTCCTTTTCACAACGGTCTTATGGATTTCGATCGGTTCCGTATTTTGATTAACTGCCATAAACGCATAGCGCCCCCCCTCAACGGCCCGTGATCCGTAGTCGGAGCGCCATAAAAAATAATCCGGAAGCATTTGCCATTAAAAAATAATACCTCTACATTTGCATTCCGAAAATCTAAGATAGAAAAATTAAAGAATGGCACATCATAAGTCAGCATTAAAGAGGATCAGGTCGAGTGAGACAAAAAGGCTTAGAAACAAGTATTATCTGAAGACGACGAGAACGTTTATTAAGAAGCTCAGAAAATCAACCGACAAGGAAGAAGCTCAGGAGCTATACAAAAAAGTTTCGAGCATGCTCGATAAACTTGCCAAAAGAAATATCATTCATAAGAATAACGCTGCGAACAAAAAAGCAAAACTTCACAAGGTGGTAGCTGCTATTCAGTAGCGTAACATAGGAATTAAAAAGGAGCCTCTTCGACGATTCGGAGAGGCTTTTTCTGTTTACAGGCTTTGGTTTTCATCGATTATTGATGATTTTTATTGAAAACCATAAGATATGCCTGAACAAAAGAACGATTTGAGCATCCTTAGCTGGGCAGAAGAAGACAGACCCAGGGAAAAATTATTGCTAAAAGGGAAATCAGCTTTGAGCGATGCGGAACTCATCGCTATTCTTATAGGATCGGGAACAAAATCTTTGAGTGCCGTCGATGTCGCCAAACAGATCCTTGGCAATGCGGCGAATAATCTAAACGAGTTGGCCAAACGCTCTGTTAAGGACCTGAAGAAGGTAAAGGGTATTGGAGAAGCCAAGGCAATTGCAATTGTAAGCGCCCTGGAGTTGGGCCGCAGAAGAAAAAATGAGGAATATATGGATAAGGTTCGAATTACGTGCTCAAATGACATCTATGAATTGATGAAACCGGATCTAATGGACCTGCCGAAGGAAGAATTTTGGGTAATTCTCTTAAATCGGGCCAATCGGCTGATCAAAAAGGAGCAAATAAGTTCCGGAGGGGTTTCGGGAACAGTAGCAGATCCGAAAATCATATTCAAAGCGGCGCTTGACCAGTACGCCTCATCAATAATTTTGGTACATAATCATCCTTCGGGAAATTTACACCCAAGCCAATCCGATATCAATTTGACTAAAAAGATGAAAGAAGCCGGAAATTTGTTGGAAATACCCGTACTCGATCATGTGATCTTCAGTGATCAGGGATACATAAGTTTTGCAGATGACGGATTGCTCTGATCGGTATTATCCGTTTTGGCTGATCATATTAAGTCGCTCGGCATCCAATATTTCAATGTGATCACTGCCGACCTTGATCAGACCATCGTCTTTAAATTTTGTGAGGATTCTGGTGATACTTTCGACCGACATACATGCCAGTTCGGCAAGCTCTTTTCTCGACAGTTGTAACGGGAAGTCGTTTGCTTTATATATTCTTTGCGACAGACATAAAAGAATATCGGCAAAACGGCCATAGGCCTGCTTTTTGGTCAAGCAGAAAAAACGGCCATATGTTATTACGGTATTCTCACTCAGAAGACTAATAATCTTAGCGGCAAATTTCGCATTTGTATTTATCAAATGTTTGAATGCATTTATCTCGATCATTCGAACTTTTGATTTTAAATAGGCCATTGCCGAATATTGGAAAACATTGTTGCCTTCAAATAAAGTATTCAACCCTATAATATTTACCGCGGGCAGTATTTTGAGTATAAGGGTATCGTTTCCTCCCTCCTTATATATCTTTGCAAGCCCTTCATCGAGAACGATTATATGAGATGCAAAGGCTCCTTGCTTACAGATCGTTTCCCCTTTTTCAAACTCAAGTTCAACAACATTATCTTCTACCATGGCCAACTCCCGATCCGTAAGTTCTTCAAAGCAACACATTTCGGTTTTCCCTACCGTACAGCTATTTATAATCTTGGTGCTCGACATTTTTACGCTTCAAGTGCTTTCGTCAACAAAATTAGTGTAACAGATCAATATCTTATATGATCTATGTCACTTAAAAAACCCTTTTGTTTGTCTTCCATTCTTGTTCTATCTGATGCGGTATTTTTTCAAGGGCTCATTGCCCGACTCTAAATTTGTAACAAGTAATTTTTTATTTGTTATGAATAGCCGAGGAAAGAGTTTTTTAGTCTCATTGTTGGTGGTGTTTATCCTTCCGGCGCTGGTCATCTACGTCATTTTTTCTTTTTACGGAAAACGACCGGATCAACGCGCCGAAGTGCATGTTGAGTTTAGCGCCGATCATGTGGCATCAACCGATCACTCAGAATTCGAAATCCTGCAAAAAGAATTTAATGCTCCGCAGGAAGTGACAGAAGCATGCATATCCTGTCACACCGGACGAGATGATGAGATTATGGCCAGTGCGCACTGGAAATGGGAACGAGAGGTTGAAATTCCCGGTCGTGAAGGGAAAGTAAGTATAGGGAAAAAGAACCTGATCAATAATTTCTGTACCGGCGCTGCCGGTAACAACGGGAGTTGTATGCGGTGCCATATTGGATTTGGCTGGAAGGATAAAAGCTTCGACTTTACCGATTCCAGGAATGTCGACTGCCTTGTTTGCCACGATCAAACAGAAACATATCTCAAGAAAAAAGGAGAAGCCGGAATGCCCGCAACGCCTGAAAACGCCTCTTTACAGTTTCCTGTTCCCAACTATAATTATGTGGCTCAAAATGTAGGTTTGCCAAAGAAACATAACTGCGGAATCTGTCATTTCTATGGTGGCGGAGGCAATAATGTAAAGCATGGAGATCTGGAGGAGGCTTTGCTGAGTTGCTCTTATGAGGTTGATGTTCATATGTCTTCGGACAGTCTGGATATGAATTGTATAGATTGCCACAAGACGGAAAAGCACAATATTACAGGTAAGCTATACTCCGTTTCATCGGAAAATAAAAACAGAGCTACATGCGCGTCGTGCCACACCGATCGACCGCACATGGATAGGATCCTTGATGAACACTGTTTTAAGGTAGCTTGCCAGACCTGCCATATTCCGAAATACGCCAAGGTAAACTCCACAAAAATGTGGTGGGACTGGTCGAAAGCAGGTCAACTGGATGAACATGACCAGTCATATGCCGAAACCGATGCGGATGGAAACCACAATTACCTTTCGATAAAAGGAAGTTTTGTGTGGGACGATAATGTGATCCCCGAGTATTATTGGTTTAACGGAACCGCCGATCACTATTTAAATTCCGATACAATATCCGAAGTCCCTGTGAAGATCAATACCCTGTTTGGATCGTATGAGGACCCAACGTCAAAGATCTGGCCCGTAAAGGTACACCGGGGCAAACAAATCTACGACACCGAAAACAACACACTCATCAATCTGAAATTATTTGCCAAGAATGAAGGCGAAGGTGCCTTCTGGAAAGATTTCGATTACGATACCGCCGCCTATCTCGGCATGAAGTACAACGAACGTCCGTACAGCGGTTCTTATGATTTTATAGCGTCGGAAGCCTACTGGCCAATAAACCATATGGTATCTCCAAAAGAAGCCACCCTCACCTGTACCGAATGCCATTCGCGCGATGGACGGCTCTCAGGTTTGGATGATTTCTACCTTCCGGGGAGGGATTACGCTTCGATTGTGGAGTATGGCGGTATCGGCTTTATACTACTTTCATTACTTGGTGTAATAAGTCACGGAATTATGAGAATCGCAAGCCGAAGAAAAATTAGATCATATTGAAAATGAAGACAAAGAAAATCGAACTTTACAGCAAATTTGAACGATTCTGGCACTGGACCCAGGGCGTATTGGTGATCTTGCTTGGCATCACGGGGTTTGAAATCCATGGTTCATTCAGGCTTTTCGGATACGAAACGTCCGTCCGATTGCATTCCGCAGCCGCATGGGCTTTTTTGATCCTGATCGCCCTGGCAATATTCTGGATGTTTATTTCAAAGCAGTACAAAAACTTTATTCCGACAAGTAAAAACATTAAAGCCCAAATCAATTACTACATCTCAGGTATTTTTAAAGGAGCGGCGCACCCTACAAAAAAGACCAAACTGGATAAACTCAATCCCCTTCAACGACTGGTTTATCTCGGCCTTATCATTTTGGTCTTTCCCGTTCAATTGATCTCAGGTTTTCTTTATATGTATTATCACTACCCAAATAAGCCCGTCGAATTAACCGGATTGGAAACCGTAGCAATAATACATGTTATAGGCGCATTTTTGCTCGT
This sequence comes from Cytophagales bacterium, assembly GCA_022360055.1. Lineage (GTDB taxonomy): Bacteria > Bacteroidota > Bacteroidia > Cytophagales > Cyclobacteriaceae > JAAUQL01. The sequence continues at coordinate 31,916 of JAKSDO010000244.1, forward strand.
CGTGTTCTTAATCGTTCATTTATACCTCATTACGACAGGCACAACTCCACTTACAAACCTTAAGGCCATGATCACCGGCTTTGAGGTGGTTGAAGAAGACGAAGAATTAATAAAAAACCAGGTTTAAAATATATGTTATGAGGAAAATCGCTTTAGTGATAACTGTGTTTGCACTCTTTTCCGGTTGTAATAGAGTCAAACAATTTGCAACCCCGGAGCAAATGGTAGAACAAGCTCTGAAAATTGTAAAAACTATTTCCGTCGATGAGCTCAACAAGCTTATGGACAGCGAGGAGATTTACACTTTAATTGATGTGAGACAAAAGAGTGAACATTATCACGGATTTATACCGGGTTCACTTGTCATCCCAAGAGGAAGTATTGAATTTCTTATTGGAAAAGAAAAATTCTGGGAGGAAGAAGGTTTGTACATGCCTCTGAAAGATGAGAAGATCATACTTTACTGCCGCAAAGGTAACCGAGGGTCAATGGCCGCATCATCGTTGGTGCAATTAGGCTATAAAAACGTATTTACACTGGATGGTGGATGGAAAAAATGGGAACTAACTTATCCCGATTTAACCGACAAAAACCTTGACATGCTATCCGGAGGCGGTGCTGAAGCACACGATGACGGTGGAGGATGTTAACTTTTACTCAAACAAATTAATTCTTTAAAACAATGAAAAAGCTTTTAGACATATTATTCGTATTTGCGATGGCAAACATCGTATTCATAACTTCTTGCAGGGAAAGCAGCGATGATCCCGCGGCAAAAACGGAATTTGAATTATTGACCGAACACCTTGTCGCGACTGAAATGGATCTGGATCACGTAATCAAATCGGCCGGCGGGAACAAATTTGTTTTTGCTCCAACCGATGCGGCAGATGTCGCCGGAAAGTATATAATTGACATCCGATCCGAGGCCGATTTCAATGAAGGTCACATTGACGGTGCCGTCAATGTCCCGGTTGGAAGTATCCTAACAGAAGCTGCAAAAGCCGGCGATAAGGATATTTTGGTTGCGTGCTATACCGGCCAGACGGCTTGCTATGCGACTGCTCTTTTGAGATTGTATGGCTATCACGACGCGCAAGCCTTAAAGTGGGGAATGAGCAGTTGGAATGGCAGCGCAAACAAATGGTCTGCAAATACAGGTGATTCCGGAGCCGGTCAACTTTCTACGGATGCCGCACCCGATAATGTCGAATACGGAAATCCAACTGTAAATACGGGTAAAAGCGACGGCGAAAGTATCCTGAAGGCCCGCGTGGAAGCAGTCATTTCAGAATGGGGGAATGCAACGGTAAGCAGCGCCGATGTCGTGGGTGCTCCGGGCGATTATTTCATAAACAATTATTTCAGCTCGGCGCATTATACCGGTTTTGGTCATGTAGACGGAGCGGTGAGAGTAAATCCGCTAAAAATTGAGGACAGCTCAATAAAATTCCTTGATCCGTCTAAAAAAGTTGTCACATATTGCTATACGGGACAAACATCAGCGGTGATTACGGCATTTTTGAGAGTGCTCGGCTATGATGCGAAGAGTATGCTGTTCGGAATGAACGGATTAAACCATGCCAATACGTTTTGGACCAATGGCGGCGAAAATGGTACTGCAGTTTCAAATCATTGGGGAGTAAACGCCCATCCTAATGATTTCCCGCTGATAAACTAAACTATAATAAACCCTGAGTCCCGAGCATGTCGGGATTCAATCTTCCTTAACACGATGAAACCGGCAGGGCCGGAGCAAATTCAAAACACACAAGCATGATTATATTGATCGGTGTGTCAGTAACTTAAAAAATATAAACGAATGAAAAAGGTGATAATGATGATTTCAATGGCTGGTCTTCTGTGCCTTCCCAATTTGGTTGAGGCTCAAGGTTGCGCCGCTCCGAGCTCCGATGAAGGAGTAACGATTTGGGGATATCTCCAGCCTGAGTTTGCGATGAAAAACATGGGAGGCACAGATCCAAATACCGAGGCTACCGCTGCCTTCCAGTTCCGAAGAATGCGAATAGGGGCCATGGGAAATATTCCGTATGATTTCGGATATTATGTACTTCTGGAAACAAGTCATTTCCTGACTCCCGACAAAACCGGAGCCTGGATTTTAGATGCATTTGTAACGTATAACAGATTTAAATACGCTACTATGGCTCTCGGTTCGTTCAAAATACCTTTTGGGCGCGAGTTGAGCATGCCATGTCACGGATTATACACCATCAATAGGTCCAATTTTGTAGATGAGCTCACTGCAAGTCTTGACGGATTCAACAGAGATCTCGGATTTATGCTGCTCGGCGGAAACGATTCGACGTTTTTCACCTATAGATTGGCCTTAACCAACGGGAAAGGACTTTCTGCGGTTGATAATGATCTATACAATACCTATGCCGTTACGGCCAGAGCCACGATTCAGCCGTTACCCGGCTTTTATTTGGGAGCAAGCGCAAGATACGGCGAGAATCCCCCGGAAGCGGAAGGCGTTGAAGACAAGGACGATAGAGTTCGATATGGTTTTGACGCACAATACAGCTTTAAAAACTTTACCGTTTTGGGTGAATATATCCACGGAAAAGACGAAGGTTCGTATACCGAAGGCGGTGGTTGCGGAGGAGATCCCGTTACAAAAGTTGGAACAAATAATGCCGACGGTTTTTATCTGATGGCCTTATACAGAACCAATTCAAACTTCGAACCGGTCTATAAAATAGAAAGATACGAAACCGTCCGAAGTGACGGCGGAGATGTACCTGTCAAAGACGAAAACCTGGGTACATGCCAAACGTTTGGGTTAAACTATTATCCGAACGATTGGACGAGGCTCCAGCTCAACTATATATACCGGGTTGAGGAACCAAAAGAGGTAGATAATGACATGCTTCTTCTGCAAGTTCAGGTGAGGTTTTAATAAAAAAACAGAAATTATGAAATACTTAAATATCTTAATAGCAATACGACTGCTGATCCCGGCAAATTTCACAAACGGACAGGATTTAATTACTGCCCAGGAATTGTCAAAGACCTTGAAAAACGGAAATATGGTTTTGGTCTCGACAAGACCGGCCTCAGATTATAAAAAAGTGCATATTACGGGAGCCGTTCACGTAGATCATACGGAACTATATCGAGACGGTCCCGTGAAAAATATGCTAAAAAGTGCCGATGAAATTGCGGCGATCCTGGGTTCAAAAGGCATAACGGAGTCGAAAGCCATTGTCCTTTATGATGACGGTTCGGGTAAATATGCCGGAAGATTATACTGGATCTTAAGTTATTTGGGAGCTGGTAATGTGAAGATCCTGGACGGACATATGGATGCCTGGAAGGCAGCCAGAAAACCGGTGACTAAGAATCCGTCAAAGATTGTACCGGCAACTTTCACCGCCAGGACGGACAGATCCAAAATCGCTACGATGGATGAGGTAAAAGCAGGGGGAGCAACGATAATAGATGCCAGGTCTCCCCAGGAGTTCAACGGAGCTGCGGCAACGGAGCTCAGAAAAGGACATATCCCGGGAGCGATCAACATCGAATTTAAAAATATGATGGATGCAAAAGGGAAAATGAAATCAGCCGAAGCATTGAAAAAGATCTTCGCCGCTGCGGGAGTAACCAAAGACAACAAGGTGATTATATACTGTGAATCGGGAGTAAGGGCCGGAATTGTATATTTTGCACTCACATCGGTTCTTAACTATTCAAATGTAAAGATATATGACGGCGCATATCTTGAATGGCAGGCAAATGCAGGCAATAAGGTAGAAGCGTAAGTAGAACACTCGAGTCTAACTGCTGCTGAATAAAAATTAATAAACCTGGTTTTTATTCATAGCAAATGAGGAAGCCGCGGTCACTCTGTTGACGGTGGCTTTTCGTTTTTTACGTTTTATATGATCGTTAAATCGTTTAATTTTGAGCAATTAAGATTCGCGTATGAGTAAAAAGATACTGTTCGGAATTGTCGCGGTAGGCCTGCTCGCAATTACATTATATAACATCAAAGGTACAAGTACAAGATCAGAAGGGTACGCGGATAAAATTTTAGCCGAAAGACAGGAAAAAGACAGATCATTTAAAGAAGCTGACGACTCCCCCCTTTCCGAAGAGCAAAAGCGCACATTTGAAAAATTAACTTATTTTCCCATAAATGAAAAGTATCGGATCACAGGTGATTTTCATCGCAATTCCGGAAACGAAATCGTAAAGATGGCAATTACGGATGGCTCCCGACGGGAGTATGTTGTATTCGGCCGCATCCATTTCCATCTTGAAGGCAAAGAACTGGATATAACCGTTTACAAACCGGTAAAATCGGAGCCTGGGTATTTGTTTGTCCCGTTTTACGATAAAACCTGCGCCGATCTTACCTACGGTGGAGGGCGGTACGTGGAACCGGTGCTGCTGGAGGATGGCTCGTTGGAGATTGACTTTAATTTAGCCTATAATCCATATTGTGCTTACAATCATAAATATCGATGTCCGATCCCCCCGCAGGAAAATAATTTGGATGTATCCATACTGGCAGGAGAAAAAATCCCTGATTTTATTCATTAGGTTTCTCAACAAAAAAAGTATATGCTATTTTTGCGGACAATTTTAGAGGAGCATCCTCTTGGATTTGGCGATATGATTTATAAGGTTTCGGACACGAATTACGAACAATTTGTCTGAATTCACAGAAAAGGAAAAATAGTGAAATGAAACAGGCCATGCCTGAGATAATTATTGAGATGTACAAGATCATGATGTTCAACGGTACGTGGTGAGGTTTCTGCAAATTTTAAACAGATGAAAATATCCCTGAATTGGCTGAAAGCGTATATTGAAATAAACGAATC
>JAKSDO010000267.1 GCA_022360055.1 Cytophagales bacterium
CAAATTTGAGGAATGAATAAAAGTAATGATCGGGGTTATCCCGACGCGTATTTGATGGTGGTTCATCCTTTTACAGATATATTATTCCCTGGAAAATGATTTATTGGGAATAAATCGGGTTGATTTCTGAGTTTATCGCCTGATCTGTGGATTTCAGCCGATCTGAAATCGTTTACTTATTTACAAATTACCGCACTCGTCGGTATTGGTTCCGGATCGCAAACCCGGAACAACCATAATAGCAATGGAAGATGAACATCAAAGGATATTCATATCTTCACAAATACCTAAAAATGCGATTTTATACGGTTTCGAGATTTTTCTTGTGGATATACCCGTCAAATTTTTTCAAAGATTCGCCGGACCGTTTTGCAAAAAAAGCCTTGATTTCTGCCACAATGGATAAGGCTATTTCTTCCGGGGTGTTGGCGCCAATGTCAAGCCCGATGGGATAATGAATCTTCTCAAGTTCCGATTTGGAATAATTGATATCGTTGACTTCAGCTTCCCTGAGGATTTTTTGCGTCTTCTTCCGGCTGCCAAGTATCCCGATATAGGGAACGTCAGACCTGAGCGCTTTAGGTAATTCTTCCTTTATGTAGAAGAAATTATGGGTAAGGAATACGACCGCCAGGTGGGATGTATTTTCAATCACTCGATCTGCTTCTTCACTTTCAAGAAGTTTTATTTCGTCGGCATGAGGGAAATTCCAAATCGGTTGAATAGGCTCAAAGGAGTCGGTAACGTGCACGTTATAACCGAGCTCGCGCGCAATTCGCAAGAATGGCACCGCGTGAAAGACAGCTCCATAAATCAGGATGTTGATGTTCGGTTCGAACACTTCATGAAAAACTTTTATCTTTTTCCCTGCGATTTTATACGTCTTTGATTTTGATGCTCCGCTTTTAACAGCCTGTTCAAGATCTTTTACAAGGTGACCAAGCAATTCATTATGAGATATAAAACCGGGTGTGTTGATGTGGTATTGAGCGCCAATTTCCGCTATTTCATTACTGTCAGAATAGAAAACAGTGGACAGGCCCTGCAGGTTTGGCTGAGATGCGATCTGCTTCAATATGGTATATGCCGGATTGTTTTCATGGCAAGAAATTGGTTCTATTAAAATCTCAAGCAATCCGTTGCAACCGTAGCCCATCCCAAAAGAATTTTTGGCGTTCTGACGGGTGTCGTAACGAAAAAGCTCCGCTTTTTTTGTCTTTAGAACCGTTTTGGCCTTTTCGATAACATCACCCTCCAGGCAACCTCCGCTGACCGAGCCAAACCAAAAGCCATTTTCGAGGATCAGCATGCGAGCTCCCGTTCTCCGATACGATGAGCCGTGTACATTAACAACCGTAGCCAATACGGTTTTTACGCCACTTTGTGAAGCGGTCCTTAACTGCTCAAGAATTGTTTTGATCTCTTTCATGATTGGTGGTGTTATTGATAATTTTATTACAACGAATCTACAAGTTCTAAATTATTAAAAATACTTTCAGCATAGTTTCAAAAAAATCTTTTTCCAATTTGTCCGCGTCAAATGATTTTACCGCAAAAAAAATCCACCGGCAGTTTTTCAAGGAGATTTGAATTTCCAATTCGGAATTTTCCATTGCTATTTTACTACGTGTGGAGATCTGCCGCGCATAATATGCTATTTGCTCGTTGCATGCTGAAAACGTTTTGCCCCCGATTATATTGCCGCAATAGCTTCTTCCGAGAAGGGAAATTCGTTTATGCCCATGCAGGGCGTACTACACTCATATGAGAGGACCGGCTACCGCGCAGCCTATCGTAAATGTTCCGACGGCGATCATATGTCCGGTTGTTTCTTATTACCTATGCATTTTTTGATATTCAATGTTTTCAAACTTAATCACAATTGGATTGTTCCATGTTTTATTAAGACGCTGGGCTTTCACCACATTTACGAATATTCCTTCATCGATTACGGAAACTATTGATTTTGGAGAACGGTGGACAGCATATTCCATCATATCTTCGTTCTGGCCAAGAATCGACACCTTTGTTTTTGACGACCCTTTCAGAGAGCGAATGAAAAATGCCCGCTCATCCATATGTTTCCAATACGGAGCGTTTACAAAGGCATATACGGATGTACGGTCCTTTGAGCTGGTAAACCAAATATCATTTTCATTTGTAATTTCCCAGGGTCTTATATGGTCCACGGCCTGGTGATTTGCCATGTACCAAAGGCCGATTTCCCTTAACCGGTTTTCCTGTCGGTCCGGAATTTCGCCGTGGGCGTCCGGGCCGACATTCAATAGTAAGTTCCCGCCTTTGGCCCTGGTTTCTATCAATAAATTGATTAAGGTCCCGGCAGATTTGTATTTTTCTTCAGCCGCATACTGCCAGTGCGATCCGATCGTATAACAGGCTTCCCAGGGGCCGTCATATGGCCGGTCCGGAAGATGTTGCTCCGGGGTATCCATGCCGCCTCGGGTAACCAGCAAATCGTCATCCAGATCCCAGGCATAATTTGCCACCAGCGGATTGGCCCAATCTGTCTTTTCATCAATAAAAAGCATATCGATTTTACCGTAATCGGTCAGAAGCTCCTGCAACTGCTTTTTATTGATTTCCCATAATTCTGAGTTTCTGGTCGATTCGGATGCCGGAGAATTCCTGCTTGGCGGATAGCCCTGTTTGTACATGACATAAAAATCGTCCGGAGAAAAGTACAGCCCGATGGCGATTCCGTATTTGCGGAACGCTTCGATAATTTCTTTGAGAATATCCTTTCCATAGCCGGAATTCACGATATTAAACGCAGAGGTTTGAGTATCCCACATACAAAATCCGTTATGATGTTTGGCGGTAAATACCACATACTTCATCCCGGCCAGCTTTGCCAGCTTGGCCCATTCTTCCGGATCGAATTTTTTGGGATTGAATGTTTTGTGCAATTCGTTGAAATACCGGTCCAGATAATCCTTTGATCCGACTGCGGCATTATGAGAAATGACCGCTCCAAGCTGTACGTCGAGCGACCAATGGATAAACATCCCAAATCCCAGGTCGGTGAACCATTCCTTTCGCTCCGGTTTATTGCGGTCCAAAATAATTTTTTGCGCCGAAGCAAACTCACCGATAAAAAGAAATGCGATTACTGTAATTGATCGAATCATCCGACTGTGCTTATTACGTTTTGCGATGGGGCATTTACTGTGCTGCCCGCATAGTGATTCGTCCGTCTCGCGCCCATGGGAACCGTTTTATCAATTTCCGGAGTTTCAATGGTCATTTGACCAAAGCATCCGAGGTCTCCGTGACCGGGATCGTCGGGGAGCATGGAAATTATACTCGGCTTGACAGGTTTTTTCGCATTTTTTGAACTGCTGGAACAAAAAAGAATTGCAGCCGGATAAATAAAAAATCTTGGGTACATATTTTGTGCGTAAAAGTGAAAAAGATCGATTCCGGTAATACGTATCGAAATTAGCAAAGTGTTGTGGTATTTACCAAATGGAATTGAACAGTGATAGCCTCTTGCCGAAATTGTATCGTAATAAAAATGGGATTTGGAAAACAGGATTTCAGGTTCTAACTTTTCAATAATATTTTCCAGGTTAAACCATCGCTGGCATGAGATACTTTTTATTATTTACTTTCACACTATTTGTCGCGGCACAATTCCCAATCCCGCTCAATACTCAAAATAAAATGAAACCGGTAGGACCGGAGCAAACTCAGGACACACCCGGACATGATTATATTCCTCTGTGTGTCGGCAACCTAAAAAAATCTAAACAGATGAAAATCCAGGCGATATTGTACAGCAGCAACCTCCCGGTGGAAATCTTAATTGACGGCAAAATTATAAAAGAAATAAAACCCTTGGATAACCCGCCAAGGGGGTTGCCGGTTGTGTGTCCCGGTTTTATCGATGTTCAGGTGAACGGGTATGCAGGCGTGAGCTTTACGGATCATGATCTTTCGGTCGAGGGAATAAAAAAGGCTGCGGAGGGCTTGTGGGAAGAGGGTGTTACAACTTTTTTGCCTACAATTATTACAGCGGATGGGGCAACGATCAGATCAAACTTAAAAATCCTTAGTAAATCCCTGGAAAACGATAAACTCTCCGGATCGATTCCGGGTTTTTTCCTGGAAGGGCCGTATATCTCACCGGTCGACGGTTTTCGCGGAGCACATAATGCGGAGTTTGTCCGGTTGCCCGACTGGGATGAATTCCGGTCGTTTATCGAAGCATCCGGCGATAAAATCATAAAAACAACCATAGCGCCCGAATTGGAAGGATCCATGAATTTTATCGATAAATGCAGGAAAGCCGGAATTGTCGTAGCAATCGGCCACCATAACGGCAGCGCTGAGCAGATTCATGAAGCCGCGCAACGGGGCGCCTGGATTTCTACGCATTTGGGGAATGGTTGCGCCAATATGATCCACAGGCACAACAATCCGCTATGGGCACAAATGGCGGATGACCGGTTAACGCCAACAATTATAGCCGACGGATTTCACTTGAATCCCGATGAGCTCTCTGTTTTCTATAAAGTGAAGGGGGCGCACAATTTGTTGCTGATCTCCGATATCACAAAGTTGGCCGGGTTACCCCCGGGAGCGTATGACTGGAATGGGAAGAAGGTACTTTTGACTCCGGAAGGAAAATTGAGATTGCCGGATCTCGATGTGCTTGCCGGAGCCTCCTTTTCAATCAGAAGAGGAATTGGGAATATGATGAAATACACGGGATGCTCCCTGGAAGAGGCAATTCAGATGGCTTCTTCCAATCAGGCGAGAATATTTGGCTGGCATGACCGGGGATCGATAGAAGCCGGAAAGCGGGCTGATCTGGTTTTGTTTGATATTGAGAATCGCGAGGTGATCGTGCGACAGACGATACTGGGGGGAGAAGTCGTATTTATAAAGTAATTCTCGAATGGTTATGTACGGAATTAACCGGGCGAAACGCTAAGTTTCGAAATATAAAACTTCCGCACAACCCGGCAGTTCTTTGGGAAACTTTGTGCAATAGCTAATATGATTTTTTTATGAGAAGAACACTTAAACAAAGAATAATTACAGGACTTAGTCTGGTTGGTCCGGGACTATTTTTAATTGGATATAACATTGGAACCGGGAGCATTACCACCATGGCAAAAGCAGGTGCCGATTATGGAATGACTCTTTTTTGGGCATTGATTTTGTCTTGCATTTTTACCTATATCCTGATGGTGGCTTATGGCAAACTGACACTCGTTACCGGAACTACGGCTTTGAACAATGTCAAACAAAAATTCTCTTGGGGCAAACCGTTGGCTATTTACATCATGGCTGCTGTAATCATTGGCGAATTATTGGCGGTCATGGGAGTCATGGGAATCGTTGTAGAGCTTTTGCAAGAGGGGATGAGGCTAATATTCGGAGTTGAAAAATTCAATCCATGGCTAATTACCGGGTTTTTAGTAATGGTACTGTACTACCTTTTGTGGCACGGGCATTACAAACGATTTGAAAGAATCCTTACTTTTTTCGTCATCTTAATGGGGCTTTGCTTCATCGTTGTCTTTTCCCTGGTTAGCCCGGATGTGGCAACCATCGTAAAAGGTATGGTACCAAGCATTCCGGATGAGCCGGGAAGCTTTCGTTTGATAGCCGCCATGGCCGGGACGACCTGCTCGGCAGCCGTGTTTGTAGTACGCAGTACGGTAGTTGTTGAGAAAGGTTGGAAGATTGATCATCTAAAAACTGAAAAGCGGGACGCAATGGTGTCTGCTGCCATGATGCTATTCTTGAGTGGGATAATCATGGCCGTTTCCGCAGGCACGTTGCATGTCATGGGGTTATCATTGACAAATACGGTAGAAATGATTTATCTCTTCGAGCCCATTGGCGGAAAAGCTGCCGCCATTATTCTGATTCTTGGAATCGCGGGAGCAGGGCTTTCAACCGTATTTCCAATCATACTTATTGCTCCATGGTTGATATGTGATTATACCGGAAAGGAGAGAAATATTCAATCTCCGCTGTTCAGGTGGTTGGGCCTGGCCGGTATTCTTTTTAGCTTTGGGTTTCTTGTAATGAAAGAAAAACCTCCAGGGCTGATGGTATTTTCACAGGCCTTCCAGGCTTGCATTTTGCCGGCCGTCGCCATTCCGGTGTATTTCCTGTTAAAGGATCAGCCCTTGATGAAAAATCATTTAATGAAACCGGCTTTTAAGATCGGATTATTAGCCGTAATATTATTTTCATTGTTGACAACCTACTTTGCTATAATAGATCTATTTTAGCGCAGATTAACTTTTATGATGTAAAGCTGTGTCTGATTTTATTATATAGAGTCTAATTTGGAAATGGCATCAAAACCTTGGCTTAAGTCATTTGAGTGGAGCAATTGTGTAATTATCTCATGGATTCCATGTAAATCTTTTGACAACAAAAACAGACCTATAGCAGACCATTCGTCCGACTGTCCATCCATAGCCGCATATTTTAACTTAAATCCGTTTAAAAGCAGGAGAAGTTTATGCGTGTTTCATGGATGCCTATGAGTCCGTATGAGCGGTTATGACGGTAAATTGCGAAATTGGGGTTGATAAGCAAGTATTCAGTGATGTCGGAAGAACGGAAAAATCGTTAATCCGGCATTTCAAAGAAGAACACCGGCACTTAATGGATAAGATTCCCGGAATAGGAGAGGTCTCTTTAAATGACCGGCGCTCTCGCCGAAGTTATTATTTCTTTGGCATCGGCGATCAATGGTTGCATATTACTTTCTCCATATTTGTGAATATCGATCGGAGCATGTATGATCACATTAACTTTTCCCGGGAAAAGATTCCAGGTTCCGGTTGGAAACACTTTTTCAGTTCCATTTATTGTAACCGGAAGGATAGGCAAATCCAGATCAAAGGCAAATCTGAATGCTCCTTTTTTAAAGGGCAGGAGTTGACTGGTCTTACTGCGCGTCCCTTCTGGGAAAAAGATGACAGAGGTCCCGTTTTTAATTTTTTCCTTTGCAGCATTTATGGATTTTATTGCTTCGGCTGAGCTCGATCGGTCGATGAAAATATGCCCTACCGCCTGACTGCCAAAACCGACTCCAGGGTATTTTTTTATTTCTTTTTTCATCACCCATTTAAAATCTATCCCAAGCCAGCCGTACAAGGCAAAGATATCGAATGTGCTCAGGTGATTGGCAATAATGACGTAAGACTGCCCTCTGGCGACATTGGATTTTCCCTTGACTTTTATACGAACCGGGGTAAAGATCGTATTTAATTTTGCCCAGATCACCCCTCCGACATAGCTTCCGACTTTTTGGTTGATGAATAAAGAAAGCGTTACGGCGAGAATCCCAAAAACCAGTGAGTTTAAAGCCATAAAGGGAAACAAAAAAATCCATTTATAAGGCTGATAAAGAATCCATAAAAAAGTCTTCATTATTCGAATTCAATAAAAAACCAACAACTTCGCAAGATATCAATATTTCAATTTTTCGAGAAGTTTTTGTTTTTCGGAATTCGAATTGAGCGATTAATAATCAAACATGAACGGTTTCTTCCAAATCCATAATTTCTTTCAGACGGATAGTTTCAGCCATTTCATTTTCCAGCATTCCTGCCCAGGCCGCCAGATATTCGACCACATCCGCTTTGTGATTATGACGGAGGTATTTTTTTCCGGAAGGTACGTGCCCCAGAATTGTGGGATCAGAAAGTCTTTCCAGGTGCTTCAGATCATCAATACTAAGGCCGGCTTTCAACAACTCGGAAATAAGATCGTCCATTGGCCATCCACTGGTCGGACAATAATCATTTAGCTGTTCATTCCAGTCGCCATGTCGGTGCATGGCGCGTTCGTGAATTTCATGCTTATTGAGTTTTGTGACTTCCCGGGCCAGGAAGCCACAGTTGCAACTGCCCATGTGACCCCACTGATAATCACTTGATCGCTCCAGTTTTCCGGCTGTATTCCTGAGGGCCCTGATGAGGTCAATACTAGGTTTTGCCATGGCTTTTATTGCTATAACTATAAATTCACGCAATAGTTTTCCCATGATTGATAAACTGAAACGAATAAAAAGAATGGCCTTAAAAAAGTACGGTCATGCTTGTCCGTTTCACAAGTTTATAGCGCGCGGATTTGCTTAAACTCCGGCAATCCTCCGCTTATATTCTTTCAGGGCTTCATCCAGCCGTTCGTGCGCCGTCGTATCTCCCGGGACATTATGTGACGGATGGATGTATAGTTTTACGCCGCGTTCTTCCAGGATTTCAGCAACGGTCGTAACGGTCATCCAGACAGCCGTGATAAAACCCATGGTAGATACCGGGCCGACTTTGTCAAAATGATTTTTCAACGGCACGGAGGCATCTCCGCCAGGGACACAGGTATCTACCACCGCATCTGCTACGTCGAAAAGAGTTTTGCCGCTGCTATGCCTCGCTTTTTTACCTGTTGCCTCATTGGCTGATCCATATACGATCACTTTCATGCCCTTTTCTTTTGCTCCCAGCGCGATGTCGATATTTACAGGATTGATTCCCGTATGCGAGAATAGCCACATGCAATCTTTAGGATCAAAATTCCATCCCTTCATGATCTCATTGCCGTACCCTTCGACGCGTTCCAGAAATACAAATTGTTGCACGCTCATACCCCCGACAATATTTGTAAAAAAAGTAAGCGGGAGCTCGATCATGGGATGGAAGCCGACAAAACCGCCTATACGCGGATACATCTCCTCGATGGGCAAAGTAGCGTGCCCACAACCAAACGTGTGCACCCATCTTCCGGCCTCGATTGAATCGGCCATAATTTCAGCGGCATTTTGTATATGATCCAATTGCGTGTTTTCTATCTCTGACATGACGCCGCGAGCATTTTCAAGCCATATTTTTGCTAACATATTCGATAATGATTTATTTGTATTTGGAAAAACTGATAATGATCAATACAGAAGTACAAATCCCGGTAATAATGACCATCCAGGTGTAAGCGCCGATTTCATAGGCCTCAGTAATAATGCCCGTAAAATAATTGATGGAAATATTGCCCAGCAGCGCAATGGTCAATGCGATCCCAAATGCGGTCCCCGACCATCGGACGAATCGATCACCTACGATGCCCAAAACCACCGGAAAAGCTGCGGCTAGTCCAAAACCAATCAGACATAGCGCGGGGATTATGATCAATTTTTCAGAGGCAACCGACAAAATAATACAACCGGCTAAGGCGACTGTTGAAGAGGCGATAAGTACAACGGAGGCTGAGGACCTTTTTAACATGATTCCAACCACGAACCTCCCAATGGTAAAAACGGCGATAAAGAGCGTAAGCAATCCCAGGGCATAAGATTCCGTGAAGCTTTTGTGTTCCATTAAATAGGTTGTAAGCCAATTGTTCAGAAGCGATTCCCATCCGGCTTCGAAGAAAAGAACAAGGGAAAAAGCTATGAGCATGCCATCCTTGAGGATCTCCCCTAAATACTTAAAGGATATCGTGCCGGATTGCTTAGGTGACGGATAGCGGATCGCCAATAAAAATATAAGGGGTATAAGCATGAATATGCCGGTGCCACCAATTATTTCACGGTAATCATACCAGGAAGAAAACAGATTAAGTACCAGTGGCATCCCAAGTGCTCCCAAGCCAAAAAATGCCCCCATCAAACTTAGATTGGAACCCTTATTTTCATTATGATCGTCACTAAAATCAGAAACGAGCGAGCTGGATGCCCCATTTAACGAACCTCCCCCGGTGCCAATCAACATAAAGGATATTGCCAGGTGAAAGAATGTCTTTGAGGCAGCGATCAGCAAAAAACCGGCCAGGATCAGAAAAACATTTGCGGCCAAAAAGTATTTGTAAGAATATCTGTCGACAATCGGGCCAAACACCAATGATCCTATCAATATTCCAACAGGCAGCAAAGAGGCCAGGGTACCTTTGTCTATTTCCGAAAGGTTATAATCGGCCGAAAGCTTCGGTAAGATAGCGCCCAGCGTGATCAGGGAAATCCCAAAAAGAAAAATCACTGTGCAGGAAGCCGCAAAAACAAGTCCTTTGTTATAATTCATGAAAAAGTGTTATGGTTCACTCATAAGCATCTTAACCGCCCCAAAAAGTGGAGCTTCCGGGCCCAAGGCCCCGGGCAAAATTCGACTTGGCCGATGGCAATCGGTTGAGCATATTTTTTCGCTTCCTCGTAAACCTCATCCAGAAACTGCAGCGCAGGCCCAAACAGACCTCCTCCAAATATTATTTTTTCGGGATTAAAGATGCTGACCAGGTTGGCGACCCCTTTCCCCCAATAGTGAATTGCCGATTTCATCACCTCCACTGCCAACGGATCATTCTTTTCAAAAGCTTTTGATATTTGAACGGCATTCATATTGCCGGGGCCCAATATAGATTGCCGGTAGTTCTTATCTGATGTGTATAGCTCTTCGGCTACTCGACGCAGTCCGTCACCGGAAGCATTGTATTCAAAGCAGCCAAACTGTTTATAGCCCTCCGCTTGCCGGTCGTCCAGTACCATCCAACCAATGGACCCTGCAATATCGCTCTGACCCCGGAGAACTCTTCCATCGGCAATGATCCCCGCTCCTATTCCTGTGCCAAAGGCCAGATAAATGGCGTCTTTACATTTTCGGGCAGCGCCCAGCCAATATTCTCCCATGATGCTGCATGCCCTATCATTGTCTATGGAAATATTTCCGGTAATATGAAGCGTATGCAGGATTTTATCGCGCAAAGGATAATCTTCCCAGCCCGGGATATTGGGGGCCCATACCGTCCCCTTTTCTTTGTAACTGATTCCGGGCACCGAGACACCAATGCCGGCAAATTCCTTCTTTTCCAGTCCCGAATTCCGGATTAATTCCATGCTCAGGTCCATGATCACATCGGCTGTCCCGTCTCCTTCCGTTTCCGCAATTTTAGCTTTGGAACAAACAATGATACTTCCCGTATCCGAAATTACAGCTCCCGCACATTTTGTGCCTCCGAGGTCTATGGATAGATAGTATGCCGGCATATTTGGTAAATATAGCAATTCCGGGAGGTAAAGCTGATGAAAATGGTCGAAGACTAAAATGATCAATATAAAAAACTGAATCCGAGACTCACGATCAGGGATCTCATCCCGTCGGATCTGCGATAGCTTCCGCCTCTGAGCTGGACTTCGCGAAACAGGACAGATTTTCTCGCTTTGGCATAGAGCTTGAATTTACTGATTCCCATCGCCGGGGAATATTTAAAGCCTGCTCCGGCGAAATGACTTGTGAACGTCGACAAATCGTAATCCGAGGTATAGTATGCTGCATTTGGATCATGGCCAAGATAGGGGGCAAAGTACCTGGAACCTCGTTGGAAATGTATTCTGTAAAATGGTTGAAAAGCTATGAAATTGGTGATTTTTATTGGCATCTCAAGGTTTATCGTATGCGCTTTCACACCGAAAGTATCCCAATAGTATCTGTAAAAAGATCTGATTACAATTCGGTCACCCCAAAAGTAGTGTAATCTCACTGAAGTTGGAATACGGAGTTTTTGGCCGGGCAGCCTTTCTACCCGGGGAAGATTTTCTCCTTCAAAATAGACACGGTGATAGGGCGTGTTCAATAACCCAAACTGATGGATTATTCCCAGAGCAACGGATGCGTGCAATCGCTTGCTTATCACCTGGCTGAGTATAGTATTAAGATTGGTGGAGTATCTTTTGTCCGTATGCACATAATCAATACCGGTATATCGAATTTCAATGGGATATAATTTATTTATTTTATAATTCAGGGCCCATTTATCGGCAAAGAAATTAGCTGAAACCCTAAATTCCCGATTGTTATCGTCGGAGACCTTTGAAATAGACCCGCCGATGGAAGCAGACCCAAAGTACTCCTCCAGCAATATCCGGCCATTGATGCCATAAGTAAGCCTTCTTGCGGAATCGTACTTACTGTAGGAGAGATCAAGATACCCCGTGAGATCGGCATACGAGGCCGATGAAATCGTATTGGGATTGATGTTGTCGTGGGAGGCCGATGTGAAATAACTCAGGCCGTGTTCCACTCTTAAAGCTTTATTTTTTTTGATCGGCACATTCACAATGATGATTCCGGAATAATCGTGCAACTCTTCCGTGCCCTGTCCACCCGTTACTGCGGAGTGGTTCCCGGACTGATCGTAATAGCTGAAAAGGAAGTCCACCTCCGTTTTCCTTTCCGTCTCCTGTACCTGGCCAAAAACAGGGAATGATAAAATAAGGATTAACTTCGATATCGCAATTTTTAATTGCATCCGCACCCGCTGCCTGAATTACCATTGTTCCCGCCGACAGCCCCTTCCCTGTAAGCCTGAAAATTGGATTCAAAGATTTCAATTTTCCGGTTTGTGAGCATCATCTCATCATCGTTGAGGTACGCTTTCTGATACCCCTTTACAGCGGTGCAATTGGATTGAGAAAACAATATACCTGAAAGCAACAATACGGTGGCCAGGACGCTACTGATTGGTTTGTTCATGATTATTTCTGTTTCAGAATCAAATTAGTAATAATTCAATTCTAATTTATCCGATGTCCGGATTTTGTTCTGCTCATCGATGATCAGGCATTCAACATTTTTAAGCCGGTTTACCAACTTCAGGCCTTCATCAATTCCCAGTACAAATACCGAAGTGGCAAGCGCATCCGAGAGTTCGGCATCGGGCGAAACCAGGGTGACACTTTGAATTCCTTCCACAGGCCAACCGGATTTGGGATTAATTATATGGCCGTATTTTTTCCCGTTGATCACGACGTATTTTTCGTAGTTGCCGGAAGTAACCACGCTCATATCTCTTATTGAAAGCCAGGCAATAAACGCTTTGTCTTTGGCGGGGTCTGCTATGCCTATTTGCCAGGGTTGCTCATTCTCCTGACTTCCCCATGCAATCAAATCGCCGCCTGCATTGACCATGCCATTTTCTATGCCGTGATCAAGCATCACCTTTTTCGCTCTGTTTGCAGCATAACCTTTGCCGATGGCCCCAAAACCAATTCTCATTCCTTGCTCTTTCAGATATATGGTGAGATTTTCTCTATTGAGCTCAATGTTTTTGTAATTGATTTTTTTCACGGAGGCTGAAATTACGGATGAATCAGGAAC
The DNA here is from genome assembly GCA_022360055.1 of Cytophagales bacterium. GTDB lineage: Bacteria > Bacteroidota > Bacteroidia > Cytophagales > Cyclobacteriaceae > JAAUQL01. The sequence continues at coordinate 13,134 of JAKSDO010000267.1, forward strand.
ATTCATGCTCCTTCCGTCGAACACCCAGATCGGACTTAGGGAATTGAACGAAATATCAAAAGCCCCTCCGGTCAGATCGGAGATTTTTATCGTCCGTTCGACCAACTTAAAAAGTTCTTCGGACACCCGGACAGGCTGCCTGCCTGCATTGTAATTGATTTTGCCTGTCTCTGAATCGGCTGTCCATGAAGAGATCAAAGCTTCTATTCGCTGAATCTCAGCTATTCCGGCACCGATCGCCTTTTTTCGTATTTGTGCATTGTGATGAATAACAACCAGCTCAAATCTCGACCCCATAAGCAGGGCGACGCTTTTACCGGTGTTTGTCTGGGCTGCGGAAATAATCGAGGTTAGAAGCAAAAAAATCAGAGCAAGCGCTTTGCTCATCGTCGAATGATTTTGTCAATAATAATGACGTAAGCATTTGGAGAGACATCGGTAAATCCCGTAAATCCAATCACTTTTTCATTTTTGTCAAGAAATACGAGCAGCGGGAAAACGCCGTTGGGATTATACTTTTCCGCAAGATCCTCATTGTGGATTACTTTCTTTTTCGACAGTTTATTTTTCCTCATTTTAGGGAAATCGAGCTTAACAGGCACAAAATTACCCCTTGCATATTGTGAGAACGTTTCCGTTTCCAGAATATTTCTGTTAAGTTGGATACACGGTTTACACCAATCGGACCCCGAGAAGTACAGCATCAGATATTTGCCGTTACTCCCGGCTTCGCTTTTAGCCGCCTCAAAATCGCTATACCACTCGAGTGCATGACCATCGTCGGCAGCCTGCGCGAACGAATTTAGTTGGGAAAGCGTAAGAAATAATACCAGTAATAATGTCCCCGGAATTTTACCAAGGCTAAGTCTAGCGAGCATAATCGGTTAAGAATGAAATAATTTGTAAACTAAGAAAAATGTTTTACTAATTACAAACTGATTGTTGATCAAATTGTTAAAAAAACGTAAAACGGATGACATGTGGGCTTATTTAAATTTATGTAAACGAAGATCCTGCTTTTCTTAAGAATCTTTCTTTTATTTGCGAAAATTTTTGCGCTGGTAACAATATACCATAATCATATTTAAAATTATTGTAACACAGGACCAATGAAGGTAACGGGTAACAACTCCAATGAAGAAAATTCGAAGACGCCTTTGAATTTCATCGAAGTCATGATCGAAAGGGATTTGGGCAATGGGCTTCACGACGAGGTGATCACGCGATTCCCTCCTGAGCCAAATGGTTATTTGCATATAGGTCACGCAAAGGCCATAAGCCTGAGTTTTGGGCTTGCGCAACAATATAAGGGAAAATGCAATTTAAGGTTTGACGATACAAATCCGGTTACGGAAGAAGACGAGTATGTACAGGCGATTAAAAAGGATATCAGTTGGCTGGGCTTCAAGTGGGCAAGCGAGCATTATGCCTCGGATTATTTTGATCAGCTATACGAATGGGCGATAAAACTTATTAAAAAGGGGAAGGCCTATGTTGATGATCAGGCTGCCGAGGAGATTGCGGCAACGCGGGGCACACCCACCCGGCCCGGAAAAGAAAGCCCGTACAGGAACCGGTCCGTGGAGGAAAATCTTCGACTAATAGAGGCGATGAAAAACGGGGAATATGAGGACGGGGAACGGGTGCTGCGGGCAAAAATCGATATGGCATCCCCGAATATGCACATGCGTGATCCGGCCATGTACCGGATAAAAAAAGCGTCGCATCACCGGACCGGTGATACATGGTGTATTTATCCCATGTATGACTTTGCCCATGGACAGTCCGATTATATTGAAGGCATCACACATTCGCTTTGCACCCTGGAATTTGAAGTGCACAGACCGCTTTATGATTGGTTCCTTGATCAGATCCTCGATGACCCGGGCGGTTACAGACCCAGACAGACGGAATTTGCCAGGCTCAATCTGAACTATACCATCATGAGTAAGCGAAAGCTTTTGCAGTTGGTGGAAGAGAAGTATGTCTCCGGTTGGGATGATCCGCGCATGCCCACAATTTCGGGCATGAGGAGAAGAGGATATACGCCGGCTTCAATCCGGAATTTCTCAGAAAAGGTGGGGATCGCCAAACGCAATAATATTATAGACGTAGCGCTTCTGGAACACAGCGTCCGCGAGGATCTGAACAGGGTCGCTCAGAGAGCATTCGCTGTTTTGGATCCGGTCAAGGTCGTGTTGACAAATTATCCGGAAGATAAAGAGGAAGAAATGGCCGCCGTAAACAATCCGGAAGATGAAACAGCCGGCAAAAGACCGATAAAATTCAGCCGGGAATTATACATTGAACGGGATGACTTTATGGAAGACCCTCCAAAGAAATTCTTCCGCCTCGGTCCGGGCAGAATGGTACGGCTTAAGTATGGATATATCATTAAATGCATCGATTATATTAAGGATGAATCAGGTAAGATCACAGAACTTCACTGTGAATATATCCCGGAATCCCGAAGCGGATCCGATACAAGCGGGATCAAAGTGAAAGGCACCATACACTGGCTTGCGGTGAGACACGCAGTGTCCGCAGAGGTCCGTATGTACGACCGGTTGTTTAACGATGAGGATCCCGCAGGGCATAAGGATAAAGATTTTCTTGAGTTCTTAAATCCCGATTCACTAAAAGTAATCAAGCATGCCTTTGTAGAAGATCGCCTTAAACATGCCAAACCCCTGGACCATTTCCAGTTCGAGCGGAAGGGATATTTTAATGCCGATTATGATGCTACCCCGGAAAATCCGGTTTTTAACCTGACCGTAACACTCCGCGACAGCTGGGCGAAGCTTTCCGGAAAAAACTAAAACTGGAACCAGGGCTGTCCAATAACTCAGGGATAATAATTTCTTACACTATCCGGTACTTCGATGCCAGCGACTAATTTTTTGTCATCGACCGGATTTAAGGCTGTTATTTTCAAAGGAATTTCTCCGGCCCAAATGTCCGAATCATAATCTTCTTTGTCATCGACCGGTCCCCCTGTCCGGATTTTTGCCGAAGCTTCGTCGATTTCAATCTCAAGCACTTTTGTAGCTTTCAATTCTTTCGTGTTGGGCTTGCGCACTTCATCCCAACGTCCGGAAATCAGATGATCCGATATTATTTTTAAAGCATCTGTCTTATCCGCATCGGCGACAGGTTTTGCTTTCCCAAATACAACTACCGATCTGTAATTCATGGAATGATGAAATGCCGAACGCGCCAAAACCAATCCGTCGACATGTGCCACACTTAAAGAAATATCAATGCCCTTTTCCAACACGGCAATGAGCCTGCTTATCGCAGCTCCGTGGATGTACAGTTTATCGTTTGACCTGCCATAGATTGTCGGTATCACCACGGGTTTATTGTGGTGAATAAATCCGATATGACATATCTGACCGGCATCTAAAATCCTGAATATGGTCTCACGGTCATAATAACCCCTCTTTGGAGCTCTTTTTATTCTTGATCTTTCGGTACGATTCATCTGAGAAAGTTTTATCTAAATATGCAATTGGCAAAAATAATTTGCGAATTGGAAGAACGAAGCAATAAAAATTTAATTTCTATTAGATAAAATTAAATAAATGATTTTTCTTGTGAAGAGATATAAGTCGTGCGATGAAACGCTTGATCCCCCTGCTTTTGTGTTTGACAATTAGTTCCAGTTCCTTCGGTTGGGGACAAACCGGTCATCGTGTAACTGGCCGGATAGCCTGTAATCATCTGTCAAAAAAGGCAATAAAGCGAATAGATCGAATTTTAAACGGACATTCCATAGCGATGGTCAGCAACTTTATGGACGAAATTAAATCGGAACCGAAGTATGATTCACTCGGTCCGTGGCATTATTGTACCATTCCGGACGGTCAGAAATATTCGGGAGTACCCGAGGAAGGTGATGTGATTCAGGCCATTAAAAAGTATATTCGGATATTAAAATCAAAGGAACTTTCAAAAGAAGAGGAGGCATTCTCCCTAAAATGCCTGATCCATTTGGTCGGAGACATCCATCAGCCCCTTCATGTTGGCAACGGGACGGATCGTGGAGGAAATGACGTAGAGGTTATTTATTTCTGGGAACCATCCAACCTGCATCGCGTATGGGATTCCGGAATAATCGACAGGCAAAATCTTAGTTACAGGGAATATACGGAATGGATTGACAGGCCGACAAAAGAACAGGTCGATCAATGGAAAAATGATGATATCATGACCTGGGTAAAAGAGTCTATATCCTATCGATCCCGGATTTACAATTTAACGGATAACGGGAATATCAACTATCGATACAATTACGAAAATATAGCAATCGTAAATTTAAGGTTGCTCCAGGCGGGCATTCGACTTGCAGGTATTTTGGAAGATATTTACGGGTAGACTAAGAGATTGTGATCATGAAATGAATTGACAATAGACGGATTTGCAGGCAGTGGGCATATAAGAAAGATAAGCCGCAAAATGAAACTATTCTTTGAATTGTTTATTCTACAGTTTCCCAGGACCGGGAGCATTCGGATCGTATTATTTTCATATCTTGAAATATGTACAAACCACTTGAGCGATGGCATACGATGAACATTTGGCAGATCGCATAAAAGCGCAATTGCACAATAAGCATGTTCTTTTCGATGAAAAAAAGATGATGGGCGGACTCACATTTATGATCAATGACAAAATGTGTCTCGGAATTGTAAAAAATGATCTGGTCGCCCGGGTTGGTAAAGAAAACTACGATGCCGCCTTGAAAAAAAAGGGTTGTCGTCCGATGGACTTTACCGGTAAACCGATGAAAGGATATGTCTTTCTTGCCCCCGGGAGCATCGATTTAGACAGCGAGTTGGAATATTGGGTCGATCTGTCGTTGGAATTCAACAAGACCCTGATCAAATAAAAAGCCCGACAATTCATGAAGGGCTTTGGCTTGAAGTGTTTTTGCTTTTTACTTAACACTAGGTAACTTTCTGGAATTCGATGTCTACGGTTATTAAAACCACGAAATTTTCGGCAATCCCGGCAAGAATTGCATTTCGTTGCTCTTCGGTCAAAGCCGTTAAAAAACCGGCGATCAAGGTCTTGTTGAGAGGAAAATTTGCGATCGTTCCACTAATGACATCCGTGGATTCGTTTATTTCCATGTCCGTGATAGGCAACAGAAGCGCCTGAGGAACGGAAAGATTCAAAGATAGCTCCGTGGTATCATTATTTACGTCCCAGGTACCGGCTTTTAATTCATTACTTTCGCCGACGCAGGCAAAGAATAACTCCTTATTTTCTTTCAATTCCACAGCCCCATTTTCGGGATCATCACAAGGTGCCTCGGCAAGCAAACCTCCGGCCAATTGATCGGTAATATCTTCCGGGATAAGGCTGGATGGAATCCCGGGAATCTCAAGATCGGATTTCAAAATGGCTTTTTTAAATTTATACACACCGGGCAATTGGTATAACTGAGGCTCAGGGTCATCGTTTCCATTATCACAGCTAACCACAAATAACAATCCAAAAACAAATGCGCTTGTGAAAAGCGTCCAAAAGGCTCTTTTAATTCGTTCTTTACTTCCAGTCATTTTTTCAATTTTTAGTAAATATCTTAAACAAAGATCAAGTGATTTTTTGTAAACGCAAAATAATTGTTCTATAACAACATTAATCAGTACGCCGGATCTCAACAATTATTATATTGAACAGCCGTTCCATCCGGGAAGAAAAATAACCGTAATACGCCTTTTACTTGGGAAAGAGCAATATTATCACCAATTTTCAGGGTTTGTAGTTAATAACGAAAACGGCCATTATCAGGTAAGCCGTGGTATATCGCAGGCCGGAACATAAAAACAAAGCGTGGAGTTTTGATGAAAAATTGCTTGATTGAAGTTACTTTTGAGAAGATTTAAATAACAATGTATGAGGGTTTTTCACACGTGGTTTTTGTTTTTCTGTTGTTTTGTTTCCGTAACTGAAGCGATCTGTCAGGGAAATACAGTCGTCGAGGGGAGCGTGATTGAGAAAAATTCGGGCGAACCTTTAATCGGGGTTAATATTACCATTAAAGGTAAGTTACTTGGAACCATTACCGATACCGACGGCAATTTTCGGCTAAGTACCGGAATCTTACCACCATTTACACTTGTTTTCTCAATTGTAGGTTACGAATCCCAGGAAAAGGACATTTCAGGATCTGCACAAAACATTGAAATAGAACTCGCTGAGAAAACTTTTTTCGGAAAGGAGGTGGTGATTTCCGCTTCCCGGGTTGAAGAAAATATAATTTCGTCTCCTGTGAGCATTGAAAAGATGGGCGTCATCGATATTCAGCAAAACTCTTCGGCAAATTTTTACGATGGCCTTTACCAGCTAAAAGGCGTTGATATGAATGTCAACAGCCTGACCTTCCGGTTTCCAAATACCAGGGGATTTACCGGGGAATCGAATTATCGAATGAATCAATTGGTGGATGGGATTGAGAATATTTCACCGGGATTAAGCTTTGCCGCAGGAAATATGTTTGGATTATCTGAGCTTGATGTGGAGAGTGTCGAACTACTGGTCGGTGCATCTTCCGCGCTCTACGGCCCGGGAGGAATGAATGGAACTTTACTCATGAAAAGTAAAAACCCGTTTGAATATCAGGGATTAAGTTTTGTGGCGCAGACCGGAATCATGCACGTTGATGCCGACTACCGGGATAATATTTCGCCAATGTTTGATTTAAGTTTCAGATATGCCAAGGCCATCAATGATAAATTGGCATTTAAACTAGCCGGGGGCTACATGCAGGCCGAGGATTGGCACGCCTCGGATTTCCGGGATCGAACAGATATCACGGATCCTACACTCACAAGAGCAACCAATCCGGGGTACGATGGCGTAAACGTGTATGGCGACGATATCATTGTGCCGTTAAACCTAAAAGATGTTGCCCCTGCCGTTGCGCACGGTATTGCCGAGAGTCAGGGTATTATGCCCGGGACACCCGAATACGATGAATTGGTAAATACCGTAGTTGACGCTTTTCCGGATCAGGTTGTTTCCAGGACAGGATGGGAAGAAAAGCATCTGGCAGATTATAACACAACGAATTTGAAATTTAGCGGCTCCCTGCACTACCGCTTCCGTGAAAATCTCGAAGCTACTGTCCAGGGGAATTACAGCCGGGGGACAAGCCTGTATACAACGACAAACAGATTTTCAATTCGGGATTTCGAAATTGGTTTTGGAAAGCTGGAATTGAAAAGTCCGGATTTTTTCGTGCGGGGTTGGGCAGTAGCTGAGAATTCCGGCAGGTCCTACGATCTTGGAGGCGCCGCTTTGAGGTTGAACGAGGCATGGAAATCGAGTGAGCTGTGGTATGAAGACTATATCGGCGCTTTTGCCCAGAATATCCTGCTCGGTGGTGATGAAGATGACTCACATAAGTTTGCCAGGATGGTGGCGGATAACCGGGATGAATTTGGGAATATATTTGCGCCCGGCGAACCGGCCATCCCGCTGCCGGGCACCGAAGAGTTCAATGCATTATATGATGAAATAATTGATAAGACTGTTGCGGAAGGGGGCGCAAAAGTAATTGACCAGAGCAAATTGGTTCATATCGAGGGGATGTATAACTTTTCGAATAAGCTAAAGGTCATTGAGCTGGTTATCGGTGGCAATTTCAGGTATCATTGGATCAACAGTCAGGGCAGCGTATTTGCCGATGAACCTGGCAATCCGATTAAATTTTACTTGATAGGGGCTTACAGCCAGTTGTCCAAATCTTTCTTCAACGACCGGTTCAAAACTTCGGCTTCTGCGCGATTTGATAAACACGAAAAGTTTGAGGGCGAATTTACTCCGAGATTTTCCATAGTCTATGCGCTGGACCCGAAAAAGGAGCACAACATCAGGGCTTCCTATCAAACGGCGTTCAGATTCCCATCTACTTCCGATCAATGGACCGATTTCGATGTAGGTTACTACAGGGCTATCGGGGGATTGCCTGAGCTTCACAATAAATATGATTTTGACACAAATCCCGTCTACCCGTTATCCGGCTCGAACCCGATAACCGACGAACCCGTAATTGATGACGGACCATTTGCGATACCGGTATTCGGTCCCGAAAAGGTGACTGCTATGGAATTGGGTTACAAAGGATTGAATTTTCAGAAAATGCTGTTTATTGATGCGTACATTTACCGCAATGAGTACAC
>JAKSDO010000283.1 GCA_022360055.1 Cytophagales bacterium
GGTAATACACACCGGCTGAATAAGAAAGTAACTGCAATGTCGATCGTTATTGATCATCCGACCTTTGCAGATATTGTTCATTAGTAGCTTCTACCTTGTCATCTCGAGGCCTAACTTTTTATACAAAACGCACAAATTTGAATGACGTGGTCTTGTGTATTTGTTTGATTTTCAGTTTTTTATGAAAACACGTCATCGGTACGTCAAGGGCTAGATTACATATACATAACCCTCGGCGCGGTATCCGGACAAAGATCCGGATATCTGTTTCCCGGCGCATGGATATTTTTCATCGCCATGCCAGCCCGATTCCGCGATCTGTCGGCGTTGCCGAATTCATATTAAGTTAAGGTTTCACATCAATTCAAATCGGGCGGGACACGCCTCAATCGAAATACCGCTTCATACGTTGGGACCTGAAACTATATGGCGTTCAGATATTCCAATCTTCGTTTGACATGAGGCTCATTACTGACTTCGGCATGTAATTTATCAGGTTCAATCTCAAATACATAATCAAAACCGTCTTGCATCAATACGACCGAGTTTAACATCAATAAGGCTTCATTGGGATCTTCGGATGCATACAGCGCTTCTGAAATTAAATTTGACGGATTGGCCTTGCGCGTGACGCCCAAATATTCCGCAGCGCGAACCCTGTTGATCAATTCCGTATCCGATTCTGCTATTTCGTTTATTCTCGAAAGCATGTCGCCTGCTTCACCGGCAAAGCTTGTGCAAACTATGAGGCCCCAATACCTTTTCCACGGGTCATCGGAATTGATGGCATTTTCAATTTTTGGTTTCGCCTGGCTAAAATCCAACAAAGCGAGATCGGCAATTTCAGCATAATTCTCAATGTCGTTTTGGTGTTTCCGACCAAAACGGACCGGATTGTCAAAGGCGTGCCGGATCAGATAAAATTCAGGATAAAAGGAAAGATCGGGCATACCTTTTATCCAGGTGTTCAGTTTATTTCGCATCATTTCAAGCGTCTCTCCATGATCGGCGCTTTCCGCCAGATTCGTTGTTTCGTACGGGTCCGCTTCCAGATCAAACAGGGCTTCCGGCGGTTTGGTTTCAAAAAAATCTGCCTGGACATTGTTGAGGGCTCCCATTTTATACAAATCCAGCCATTCGCGATATCCGGTTTGCCTGTATCTATAGTTATTCATCAATCCGTCGAAATTGAACGGCTGATAGTTCCTGATGTATTTGAATTTACCTTTCCGTACCGAGCGGACCATGTCGTATTTCTCGTCAAATCTGTCTGCATAACCATAAGTTTCATCCAGGCTGTTCAAGGCTTCTGCGGAAATACCTTTTCCCAAAAATGATTTCCCGTCGATGCCCTTTGGAACATCGACCCCTGCAAGATGTAATACGGTAGGGCCAAAATCGATGAAGCTAACAAACGCGTCGGACGCTGTTCCGGCATCTAGACTGACCAAATGCCGGTATTTCGGCGGTACATACACTACCAATGGAATATGCAGTCCAACCTCGTATAAGTAACCTTTGCTGCCGGGCAAAACTCCGCCATGATCACCAAAATAAAATATGAAAGTATGCTCCATCAATCCGTCTTCCTCAAGCTGACGCACAATTTCACCAACCATTTTGTCCATCACTGCGACCTTATCCCGATACCGGGCATTGGTATATCTGAAGACTTCGGTCTGTGGATGGTTTGGCAGGACAAAACACGATGCTCTGTCGGTAAGTGTATCGACAGTTTTCATCTCTTCCTCTGTAAAAAACAAACCGGACTCATGACTCACCCCAATATTTTGTACATGAAAAAATGGCTGACCCTCGCTTCTGTTTCTCCAACTGGCTTTTTTAGAGGATTCATCCCATACGCTGTCCGATTTGAAAATATTGTAATCTTCCTTACTATTATTGGTGGTATAATATCCCGCTTCCCTTAAATATGCCGGAAACATCTCAACCGACTCCGGCATGGGCACCTTCCGTAACTTCCTGTGATAATGTGAAGCAACGCGCGGTCCGTAGCATCCCGAAATTAAAGTAGATCGCGCAGCGCTGCAAACCGGCGCGTTGGAAAACGCCCTGGTGAACTTAATTCCACGGTCCGCCAATCTTTCGATGCTTGGAGTCTCAATACCGTTTGGATCAAAAAGTTCCATATAGTGCTTCGAGTTGTCTTCAGAAGTAATCCATACTATATTTGGGCGGTCAACCGGTTTCTCTCTCGGTGTACATGCCCCAAAAAACAAAGCTAAAAGAATTATGCCTCCGGCATATTTTGTTAAATCCATATTCCAAAAAATTATAATGTGAAACGAGCTCTTTAAAATTACTAAAATATTCGTTTGAATGAGGATAATGGAAAACAATTCTTCAAACCGGCATGATCATCCGGGGTTTACTTTACGGTTTTGGCCCGGTGAAAAATAGCAGATATCAATTTGCCTGTTTTATTCGTTATATATACGGATCATAAACAAAGGATGGAAATATGAAACCGGTAAGACCGGAGCAAATTCAGGACACCTACGAGCATGATTATATTGCGCTGCAGGTCCGCAAACTATAAAAATATAAACGGATGAAAAGTGTGATCGGATTGGTTCTCTTTACTTTGGTGGGATGCACATCCTCATACAGAATGTCAAAGGTACCGGATGAAAATTTAATTGGCATCGCCGAGAATAAAGAGGAATATGAATTGGTCGTGCTTGACCCAGGGTTTGACACCTGGTTCGTGACGGCCTGGAGCCCTGCAAAGGATCGCGGCCTGGAGTATTATTCGCTCTGGAATCAACGATATGTAACAGAATGGAATTTTAAAGCTACCCGGCCGCATACCTCAGAATTGTTTGACAACGTAATACAATACGATCCGGCTATTGATTACGGAATAGAGGTGGAACGCAAATTATACTATTATTTCAGGTGGGTAGATACAAAGCTGGGTATCCCGATACTGGAAACGAGACCTCCGGGAGGAATACTGTAGGATTTCTTTTTATAAGGCACATCGAAAGGAATATCGAAATCGTCAGAAATACCGATTGATCCGGATTACTCACACGCAGGCCGTGCCAAAAAAGCGAGAGCAACAGCTTTGCGGGGATAAGGGGATCCGGATCAAACTTTTTGACGGAGGATTTGAAGAGTTTGGAAAGATATTTCAGGATTTTCAATAAAGATTGAAATCAGAACATAAATCTATTCTAAAAATCCATTTTGCTAAAATCACCTTTCCAAATTATAGTTTTGCTTAAAGGAAGCATCCAATAACACATTAATTATCTTTAAGGTAATTAACGGTCTATTTTGAAATCTCAAAAGTCTCCCGGTAAGCCTGTTCCATTTGGCTGATCTCATGGTCGGTGAGTTTATCAAATTTTTTGCGTCTCCTTTTGGGAAAGTTGCCTTTGTTTTGATGCAGGAAAAGGATCATAAGGTTAATGTCCTTATCGGGCATATCTACGATGGATTGAATAGTGCTTTTTAATTCGTCGTACCTTTGGATGAACCGTAACTCGCGGGGCATTTCCCGGGTTATGGTTTCCCGGATGATTTGGACCAGAAATATGCTTTGAGCCGTGAGATCGGGATAGCGGTAGTATGCTTCAATCTCATGCGCGTTAGTTACCTTTAGTCCTGCATTTCCTTTCCTTTTATACTGTGCCACTTTCATGATCGGTTTGGAAAAGTTTTCCAACGTCTGGTCATATTCTTTCATGTTATTCAACATGTATGCTGATACGGGAATGATCAGTCCTTCGGGCACAATACCATCCCGGACCAATGTGTCATGGATCAGGAAGCGGTGAATTCGGCCATTGCCATCTTCAAACGGGTGATGAAAAACAAAGCCGAATGATAAGATTGTTGCCCGGATGACTGAAGGGGCTCCCTCTGATTTTTCGCTGCTTTCCTTTAATCCCTTCATAAGGGACGATAGGTAAAGCGGAGGCGGACAAATGTAGTGGATGAGTTCAGTGAAATCAGGTAGCGACTGGCCGATGTAGTTCTGAAAATCACGGAATCCGGATGCAGCAAAGCGGGGATCCACGATGGTGTTTTGTAAGAAAGTCAGATTGCTTTCATCCAGTACTTTACTGTCGGGTTCTCTTCCGGTTTTTTCCAGCAGAGCTATAAAGCGTTCCATTCGGTCGGGTGACGGCTTTTCATGCTCAATTTCATAAGAAGAGCGGGTTTCTTTTTTATACAGGTAATTTGTAGCACGTCTGAAAATATCTTCGGAATGTCCTTTTTTGAGTTTTGCAATTGCTTTTGTGATATCCCATTTTAACAATTCATTGAGTATAGGAGTCTTTCGTATAATCGGACAAAATTGGTTTGTACCCAGGAGATTGTCGTTTACTTTCCACCTCCGATCTTTCACCGGCTTCCCTGTTATGTACTTGTCTTCTTCTATCAGGTCGATGTACCTGAGCGCTGCCGGTGGAGAAAAGCAGAGTTTTTGTTGTGTAAGGAATTCAAACAAATACCCGATCCGTCTGGCGTATTTTCCTGTGGGAGAGGAAGCAACATAATCTTCAATATCCTTTGCCAGCATTCTTTCAAAAACCGTTTTAAGGAATGCCAGGTACAGGTCGTCATATTTTAGCGAGAATACAAGGTGTTCGAAGGGTGTGTCTTTATCCGGTGCATATCTGGGGCCATATACCTGGTTCACATTTCCGTCGGCAGTGAGCTCGATAGTATCATTACTGCCGATGTAGGAGTTATGGGTGAATGAGAAATTATTCAGTTTAAAAAAATCCTGAAGCCAAAGATTGCCTGCTTTTTGCATGTACTGTAAAACGTTCGAGTGGCACTGTAATTTGTTCAAAAATAGGGAATTTCACTGTAAAACGTTCGATTTTACTGTGATTTATGTCAAACCCGGCGGGTTTTGCTGTAGAACGTTCGCCGGTTACTGCAAACGATGTCGTTTTGAAGCCTTTTTACTGTAAAATGATTGCTTTGATCACGTCCTTTTTCGCATTTCTATCTTCTTACGATACTTCTACCTGAACATCATACCATGCACACACTGCCTAACCTTTTTCTCTACAATCTCACTTATCTTCCTTACAATACCTTAAATCTATATTTCGGAGTTCTACACTATGAGATCCATGCAGTGGTATATGTTGTGTGTTAATTTGCTATATTTCAGCATACACTGAAATACGGATTTTCAAGGCAAAGCCTCAGGAGCCGTCCCGCCGTCTATGGATCAAGCAGAAAACCTGTGGGAAAGGATAATAAAACGGTTATTTGCATGATCATTGGTAATACACACCAGCTGAGTAAGAAAGTGACTGCAATGCGGATCGTTATTGATCATCACACCTTTGCAAATATTGTTCATTAGTACTTCAGGAGAGATCTGATTGCCTTATACACACTGACAAGTTGATTCATTATGTCTCAGTTTTTTTACGGTCATTTCGTATTCTAAGACTAAAGCGGAGAAATGACACTTTTTATTTAAATCAATGCACTAAAGTCCAGGAAGCCAGCATAGGTATCAATTCCTTTATTATTCAAATCATTGGTAAATTTCACGTTTTTCAATTCTAACTTAATTAGAAATATAGCGAGCTCAACTTTTGGAGGAAGGTTAACTAATAGTTGGTTTTTCGGAATTTTGATTTTCATAGCTTTGTGATATTTATTTTGATCCTTTTTTATCAAATCTTTGCAATCAGGTATGTAAGTCTCTATTCTGGGAAAGAAACCTCTCATCTGATTCCAAGTGTTCCAGTAACTTGTAAACGGACTTTAGATTATACACCATTTGCGGACTGCAATCATCAATTTCAATCTTGTTAAGCACCCGCAGGATTGCATTTTTGTAGTCACGTAATTCTTGAATTCCGGATATCGGAATTTTAATCTTTAATTGATTTTCGTTTTGATTATATTCTATCATGACTTATAAAATTGGTAAAACAGCGTTAGTTGTATTTTACAATCACACGGATTGTGTGATACCACTATAATGATTAAAAAATCAAAGGAGGTGAGATAATAGGTGGTTTCCTACCACGAATTGATGTATCTTACCACGGGGTGCGATGTTAAACACAATTTACGGCTTGTTCATACAAACTTGAAAGGCTTTGCAAGCACTTTAGAAATTAATATATTTGGTTCATAGAACATAAAACAACCGTCAAAACATATCGGAAGAAATATCGGTTGGATGCGTGTAATGTTGGGTATTAAACAAGATGTTGTCGCCGATAAACTAGGCCTCAGCCAGCAAAAAATCTCCAAAATAGAGCAAAGTGAAACCGTTGATGATGATATCTTGGAAATGGTGGCAACCGCCCTCGGTGTACTCCTGAAGCTATTAAAAGCTTCGACGAGGAAAAAATTGTCTATAATATTCAAAATAATCATGAGGGTTCAAACAATGGTGCTTCTGGATTATAAAACGGTCAGTACTATAACTGCAACTTTAACCCTATTGAAAAATGGGCAGAGGCCATTGAAAAGAATGAAAAACTCTATGAAGAATTGCTGAAAAGCGAGAGGGAAAAGATAGCAATGCTGCAAAAGCTTTTGGAGGAAAGGAAATAAAGTAACTTCTTGGCACCTATTTGAACTAGGGGTTTGACAGACTCAACCAGTAATAAAATAAATTAAAAAAATGATTTTTTTTGAGGTCTGTAACCTGCTTTTGGCAACATTATTTTTCTTTTTATAAACAAATAACAATCCACTCACATAGGAGAATTACAAATATTTGCATACATGCCTATTAGATGACATATTAGGACATGAAATACCTGGACCGCGTAAATATAATTTATAGATCAGGATACAATCCGAAATTTGGTCGTTCGATTAAAACTCTGAGGAAAGACTATTACTTCATTGTAGATGATTACACGATTACGGGTGATGCCCCGAAAGATTTCATTCGGTTGTATGAATTCGGTGATTCTAAGAAATCTGACAAGAAAAATTGGCCATTGTATATAGCCAAAACAGGCCATAAGTGGTATCCTAATGAATCTATATGTGAACAATTAATGACAAGGTTGGGTAATTGCTTTGGGCTAAATATGGCTGCCTCACAACTTGCTATTGGAAATAATCAATTACGATTCCTAAGCAAATACTTTCTCAAAAAGGATCAACAGCTTATTCATGGAGCCGAAATATACTCCGGATTTTTGTCAGATGAACAGTTTGTTGAGCAAATAGAAAGAGAAGGGAAAGCTCGTGACTTTTTTACTATAAAGTTTACTAAGAGAGCATTATCCTACTTTTTTAGTAATCAAATTGATCAAATATTCGGCGATTTTATTAAGATGGTTATTTTCGATGCGCTTGTTGGTAATAATGATCGTCATTTCTATAACTGGGGAGTTATAAGGCACGTAAAAAGTAAACATGAGCCCTATTTCAGTCCTATATATGATACTGCCAGAGGTTTATATTGGAATGCATCGGAAGAAAATTTACCTTTGCCAACCAATTTAAAGGCCATAGAGAAGTATATCGAAAATAGCAAACCCAAGTTGGGTTGGGAAAATGAGTCAGATATTAACCATTTCAAATTAATTGAGTTAATATATATGTATAGGGATGATTATAATATCGATTCAGAAATTTTTAGTATAGTTAAAGAAGAGAATTATAATTCCTGTGTAGATGTTTTGTATTCGGAATTCAATCACTTATTTAGTAATCAAAGAAAAGAAATAATAAGAATCTGTCTCGAAAAGCGTTTTAAAAGACTAGAAAAAATATTATATTAACATATGCTCAATAAGCTTAAGAAAATATTGTCTACACCAGAATGGCTTGATAATTTAACGACTCCTAAAAATAAAAAGGCTTCGTTCATTTTGGCTTATGAGAAACTCATCATTGGATTTCTAAATGTTGAAAATGGAAAATGGGAATTTAGTTATTCTCAAGACTTCAAATCTCAGGACGAACTTGAACCGATTGTAGATTTTCCAGATAAAAATAAAGTGTATGTTTCTGATGAGCTTTGGCCCTTTTTTTCTTCAAGGATACCCAGCTTAAATCGGCCCTCCATCAAAGAAACCCTCAATAAAAGTAATATTGACTCAACAGACATAGTTGAACTTTTAAAGCTATTTGGGCAAAAAACCATTGCCAATCCTTATAACCTTCAGGCTGCTTAAAAAAATCACTTGACATATTGAGGAAGCGTAGATTAATAAAAAATCATTCTATTTCCTTGCAAGCCGTTTCGGCTCCCGCCAGGATAGTTTTTTGTTGCTATCGATTTTTGCTGCCGGCACCAAGCGCCAGGCTTTGAAATGCTATCAAGGGTTTCGGGGATCTGCCAGCACCCAGTTCAAGGTGCTAGCAGTCATAATAAAAAGTATCCTTAGAAAGTTTTTTTAAACTGCTATTTTATCTTAATAAA
>JAKSDO010000213.1 GCA_022360055.1 Cytophagales bacterium
ATCTGTTTATATTTTTTTAGTTTGATGGCACACAGAGAAATATAGTTATGCTCGTGTGTGTCCTGAATTTGCTCCGGTCATACCGGTTTCATCTGTTTATATTTTTTTAGTTTGATGGCACACAGAGAAATATAGTTATGCTCGTGTGTGTCCTGAATTTGCTCCGGTCCTGCCGGTTTCATCTGGTTTTATTTTGTCAAATGGTTCTAATACAAAGCATCAAGGCTGGCGTTCCCAATTTCCAAACCGGAACGTAATACCGGCAAATGGGGCCGATAGATCGCGGTCGCCCAGGGAGGATATGTCAGAGCCTTTGACCAAGCGGTAACCGCCACCTATACCCAAACGCCACCAGTATGTAAGCAGTAAATCCACTTCCAGCGCTGGCTTGACAGTCCAAAAATCATCTCCATTTTTATTGACTTGGTCCTTTTCGGTGATCCCCCCGTATCCTCCTAATACATAAAAGTTCATGCCTGTTCTTTTTTCGCCTTTCCACAGGCATCCAATCATCAATCCGCCATATCCCATATCATATTTGCAGGCGTTTTTCTTTTGACTAAGCGCATATCCTCCTCCACCAATGTACAGGTGGTTGTTGACAAAAGCGCCGCCGAGTCCACCCACTTCCACCGCCCATTTCCCAGCCAGGCGGGTGCTCATGAAAGAGGGGCCTCCAAAGCCGACAGCTTTATCGGCAGCTTCGGTCTGCGCAAAGAGTATATGGTTTGGAAATAGCAGAAGCAATAGCGAGGAGTTAAAAATTAATGCTTTCATGATTGTTCTTTTGGTCTAAATGAAATCTTACATTGATCATATAGGTCGAGACAAAAATCGGAGCAGGTATGACTCGGTGCAATTTTCTTTGACAAACAGCGCCGACATGTTGATGAAATGCAGGAAATAAAAAAAGCTGCATTTTGTCAATTGAATGTGACAGTTCGTCAATAGTTGGTGATTGGAAAAGAGTTATTATTTAATTTTAAACATTGATACGATACAATTGATCCGTTCAAAAAACATAAAGGCTCTATTCCACCTGATTGTCTGGCTGGGGATGACATTTATTCTGAATTCGGAATTGATCGATTTGGAGTGGGGGCCAATGTCAAGACAAAACAATACACTTCTTGTCCCGCTTGTTTTTGGCATGTTCATCAACGCCATATTATTCTATTCCAACGCCAATTGGCTGCTCCCGGGATACCTGCATAAGCGACGAAAAAAGGAATATTGGAAGTGGGCCACGGCCCTTGTAATTGGGTTGACTTTCATTGAAGTGTTTTTTGATACGCTTTATCTGATCAATACCTACTTAAAGGACGTCCTGGTCGCACTTACCCCCATCCAAAGGCGGGATGCAATTCTCGAGATAATCGCGATGTTCGGAGTGTTGGACCTATTTATAAATATCGTGTTTTGGGGGATGGCATTTTTATACCGCCTGCCAAAAGACTGGATTAAAAACGAAAGGCAAAAACAGCAGCTCAAACAGGATAAACTCACCGCCGAACTCGATTTTTTAAAGGCACAAATCAACCCGCATTTTCTTTTTAACGGCATCAACAGCATCTATCATCTCATGGAAGAAGACGTGAGAAGCGCGCAAAAAATACTATTACAGTTTTCAGAATTGTTGCGCTATCAGTTGTACGAGTGTAAAGAGGATTTTATCCCTCTGAGAAAAGAGCTTCAATATGTTTCGAACTACCTGGAAATAGAAACCATACGAAAAGGAGAGGATGCCATTATCAAAATTGAATTGCCTGAAATAAATAAACTGAATAAAGACAACGATCCCAAAATCGCGCCATTGCTGTTTTCTCCTTTTCTTGAAAATGCTTTTAAATATTTAAGCCTGTATTCTGAAAAAGAAAAAAACATTTTGGAAACAAGTCTGACAATACGAGACCATGCCATTCACTTTTCCGTAAAAAACACCATTAATTTGATGGCTCAAAAAGGAAGGCAGAAATCATCGAGCGGCATTGGACTGGAAAACATAAAACGCAGATTAAACATTTTATATCCCGGAAAGCACCGGCTATCCTTAGAAGAGGTCAACGGCTGCTTCCTGGTGGAATTAGAAATCAGTTTGATATGAAAATCAATTGCATCATAGTGGATGATGAGGCCCTTGCCCGAAAGGGCCTGCAGAAATATGTAAACGAAATTGACTATCTCAACCTCAAGGGAATCTGTAAAAATGCGATGGAAGCCAATACGATTTTGAGCAATGAGAAGATAGATCTGCTTTTTTTGGATATTGAAATGCCCATGTTAAGCGGCATTGAGTTTTTAAAAGCCTTGAAACATCCGCCAAAAGTAATTTTTACAACAGCATATTCCGAATATGCGATAGAAAGTTTTGAATTTGACGTGCTGGACTACTTGGTAAAGCCCATTTCTTTCGAGCGTTTTTTGCAGGCTGCTAATAAAGCGCATCGACTCATTTCGGAAAATAGTTCTTTAATTGATAAAGCGCAGGTACCTGAAAAAGAGGGCGATTACATCTTCATAAAGACCGATAAGCAATTGGTAAAAATCATATTAAAAGAAATATTATTTGTTGAATCCATGCAGAATTACATCCGCATCTTCACAAAGAACGAATCGCACATCACGTTGGTACCGCTGAAAAAAATATTGGATATATTACCCAAGAATGAATTTATTCAGGTGCACAAATCATACCTTGTATCCAAAAGCAGTGTGGACGCAATCATCGGTAATCAACTGATCATTGATGAGTATAAAATTCCGATAGGCAGAAGTATCCGGGAAGAAGTTTTGAACGCGTTGGTTAAAGATAGGGTTTTAAGGAAATAAAGAGGTCACCCTGATCTATACTTACGGCATTTGAAGGTCGCTATTTCAAAAAGCATGTACCCGACGACCATTATAGCTCATCATCTAGCTTAAATGCAGTTTTATCGAACATCTCTTCAAATTTCAAGGCGCTCCTCGATAATCCCTGTTCAAAAGAATAGCGGCAAATAGATTCCAAAGCTTTTCTATTTGGTTCGATACCATGCCCGAATTATCTGACCGCCAAGAGATGCTTTTAGAGAATTGTCGCTTGCCGGATTCTACAAATCATCAGGTAACACTGGAAAATGAAATCCACCAATTTATTCATACCGCACTTACTTCTCCGGATTGCTATAAAACCGGTTCACAAGTTTTTCCATAAAGCCACTAAGAGCTAAGCCTTAAGTATGCCCGACAATAAAAAATAGCAAAGTGGGAACTACTTCTTAAATTTATTAGTTATAATTGTGTATAATATACAAAATTATAACTAATGAAAAATAAGGGACTTGGTGAATTTGAAGAGTTAGTTCTTTTGGCAGTGTGCATTTTAGAAGGAAATGCGTACGGTATTTCTGTTAAAAAGGAAATCGAAAAGCATACCGGACGATCCGTCTTATTGGGAGCAGTTCATATTACGCTTTATCGGCTACAAGACAAAGGACTTTTGAGTTCTGAGCTGGGAGGCAGCACCAGTAAGCGCGGCGATAGAAGAAAAAGGCTTTTTTCGGTCACAAAATTTGGATTGAAACAACTAACGCAGGTGCAAGAAGTAAGACAAAAAATGTGGCAATTGGTTCCAAATCTAAACCCCGGTCTATAATGTCAAGGTCAAGAAACACGATCGTCCGGATTGCAAATAAATTGTTGTCTTCGGTTTTAAGTGATAAATACCTGGAAGAATTTCTGGGTGACTTACGGGAAATACATGAAGACCGCGAAAAGTCCAGAGGTCGATTTTTATCGAATATCGCCTATTGGATCGATGCCATTCATTTAATATTCGGATTCAGCTCCATACCTGTTTTTCAACTTAAACAAAATCCGACCATCATGTTCAAACATTATTTTACGGTAGCGAGGCGAAATCTACTATCAAACAAACTCAATACATTTATAAATCTTGTGGGATTATCTCTGGGAATTGCCTTTACCATCACCATTTCGTACATCATCTATTATGAATTGGAATACGATAAATTTCACTCGCATTCAGATCAAATTTATCGGGTTGTCCGGGTAAGTCAGGTTGAGGGAGAAACGGAATACAGAACCGGAACAGCGTGGCCTCTATCACCAAAAATAGCCGATGAAATTGCAAGGCTGGACGATATGACGTACATGACCTACTGGGGCGGGGCACGAATTGACATTGCAAATTCAGATGGCACTACAAACAGTTTTCAGGAGAAAAGGGGATGTGCCTTTGTAAGTGAATCCTTCTTTGAAATTTTTGACTTTAAGAACTCAGATGTAAAATGGCTGTATGGCAGTCCGGAAACGGCGCTAATGAATCCCAATTCGGTGGTCCTTACCGAATCCATCGCACAGAAATATTTTCCCGGAGTATCGCCGTTAGGTAAATCATTGACAATTAATCAGGGATTGGAGGTATTTGTGACGGGCGTTATAAGCGATCTGCCTTCCAACACAAATTTCCCATTTACATTGATAAACTCTTATTCCACATTAATCCCTCACTTTCCGGACTGGGTGATGGAATCCTGGGTATCCGTGTCAGATAGTCATCAAACCTATATCGTACTTCCCGAGGGCATGCAAAAAGAAGAATTGGAAGAACAGATCGCTATAATTCACAAAAAATATGCCGGAGAAGAGTTCGCGAAAATGAGAACTTATCCGTTACAACCCCTTAGTGGGGTCCACAGAGACTCCAGGTTTGGCAATTATCAGCATAAGTTTACCAGCGTGAAAAACATTATGATTCTCGGATTGGTAGGGGCATTTCTGTTGATCATGGTATGCATTAATTTCGTGAATATCTCAATTGCCGGATCGGTCAGCCGATCGAAAGAATTCGGACTGCGAAAAGCCGTCGGGGGCAGTAAGAGACAAATCGTATCGCAATTGTTGTTTGAAACATTTATTTTGATCATTACAGGCGCTGCAATCGCCCTGGCAACTATTGAAAGCATAAAACCTGAACTTCAGAATCTTTTTAACTTTCATTTCGACGGACCATTTATCAGCAACAACATTGTGCTGTTGCTAATTTTGCTGGTTATTGTTTTTCTTACCTTTATTGCGGGGATGTATCCTGCCTGGTTTCAGGCCAGGTCTGCGCCCTCCGTCACCATTAAACAGCGGATTTCATCCCGCATCGGTAAAAGTTTAAAGCTGAGCAATGCCCTGGTTTTAGTCCAGTTTACCATCACTTTGGTACTGGTGACATCGACCTTTATTGTGTTGCAGCAAATACGGTTTTTCAGGTCGGCAGATCTGGGCTTTGAAAAGGAGGCGATATTAAATATTGGCATCCCGGAAAACAAAACAACCTCCTTAAGTGCCTTGAGGAACCAGTTGCTTCAGGATGCTTCAGTCGTTTCGGTCAGTTATAGTTCGACGATACCTTCCGGACTGTATCGCGGAAGGGGATACATGGATATTAAGAGAAAAGAATCCCCTAAGGAAGAAAGTATCGTTTATGAATATCAGTCGATAGATGAAAATTATCTCGATTTATATCATATAAAACTGCTGGCCGGTCATACCATACCATCTACCGATACAAGTCGTTCGGTGATCATCACTAAGACCTTAATGAAAAAATTAGGCTATCTGAATTTTGAGGAATGCATCGGATCACAGGCGGATATAGGCTTGAAGGAGCTTTGCACAGTTGTGGGTGTGATCGATGATTATTATGATAACTCCTTACGGAAGGGGTATGGTAAAATTGCTATGGTCCATGATCCCGAAGCGTTTTCCGTTTTAAATGTAAAACTGGAATCTTCGGCCGTTTCAGATGAAGTTTTATTTAACAAATCAATTCATCATATTGAAAAAAACTGGGAAGCGACATTTCCCGATGCATTGTTTCATTACGAGTTTTTAGATCAAAATATTGCCGCCTTTTATCAAGAAGAAGCTCGTTTTTACAAGATATTCCAATATTTATCCGTAATAGTTTTGGTAATTGGCAGTATGGGTATTTATGGTCTGATTACGTTTATTATTAATAAGAAATTTGGAGAGATTGCAATTCGCAAAGTTCTTGGAGCTTCCAAATTTGATATACTTCAAATCATTTTGAAAAACTATTTAATCTTAATGATGGTAGCTTTGATCATTACTATTCCGGTTGTATTTCTTTCAATGGAAAAATGGTTGGAGAATTATCAATATCATATTGAGGTGGAATGGTGGTTTTTTACCATACCGACAATGCTCGTTCTAATTGTCACATCGGTTTCATTAATAAACAATACCCTTAGAGCCATAAAATTGAATCCGACAATTGCAATAAAGCATGAATAAATGTAAATGCCGTTATAAATTATTTACATGTCCTTTGGGCAACTGACACGTTTATCCTGAAGGAGTTTGACCTGAAGTCGATTTCATAGATGTCGCTTTGTTTCACTAAACTGCGGAGCAACATAAGATCGGCGCAAATCTACTTTATGTTAAATGATACAATGATGGAATGATGGAATGATACAATGATAGAATGATACAATGATAGAATGATACAATGATGGAATGATGGAATGGTTGAATCATCGAATCCTTAGATCCTTAAATCATTCTATGATTGAACCCTTGAATCAATAACCCCATGTACTCTTGAATCATTGCATCCTTAAATCATTGTATTAACCCCTTGAATTATTGCAGGTTTGTTTACCTCCGTTTTGTTGGAAACAATTATCCTGAAGGTAAGAGAAGGATTTAACGGGCTGCTTGCTTTAAAGACTGCCTTTGGCATGTCATTTATATCCATGACCGGAATGGAAATAGCCGTGAATACCGCGCACTTTATGATTACCGGCGGTAAAGCCGTATTTGAGGATCCTATGTATTGGATGGCGCTGACTATCGCTTTAATCGCTGGATTTATTGCTCCATTACCTTACAATTATTATAAGCTTGCTAAATATGACAAGGCATGTCATCGACAAGCCGTAATTGTTTATGTGAACCAAATCAATGAAATATTTCGTATATTTGAACAAGTGAAAAAAATCACATCCATATTTCTATCCTTATTGATCTTTGTCAGCAGTATGGGAATTACCTTCTCCACGCACTATTGCATGGGACATGCAGTCGACAGTGAGTTGATGATCGGCATGCATGAACTCAGTTGCGGTATGATGGATACGGATGCTAGCTGCGAAACTACCGGAACAAACATTATGGCGCCAGGCTGTTGCGATAATGAATTTGTTTCGATAGAAATTGAGGATGATTATCAGGTTGCCAAGACAAAATACTCGTTTGAGTCAAATTTCTTATTTGCTTTTGCATTCACTTATCTTTTTGATCACCTCCATAAGGTGGAGCGCTCAACAGCGCATGCGGATCATCATCCGCCCCCGCTGGAACAGGATTATCAGTCGCTGTACCAGTCTTTCCTGTTATAATGATCTAATGATTTGAGTACGGTCATCCTGATATGACCGCAATGGGTATGTCTTGACCTAAAGAACAAGCTGTGCTCCATTCTACTATCATTAAATCATTTGAATATGTTAAACAAAATCATTCGTTACTTTCTTGAAAACAAGTTGGTAACATTACTTATCCTCCTGCTCATTGTGGGCTGGGGCATTGTTACTGCTCCATTTGGCTGGAAAATCGGAGGTTTACCATCGGATCCGGTTGCCGTGGATGCCATCCCGGATATTGGAGAAAACCAGCAAATTGTTTTTACCCAATGGATGGGCAGATCGCCCCAGGATATTGAAGACCAGATCACCTATCCTTTAACGACTTCATTGCTTGGTATACCAGGCGTGAAATCGATCCGAAGCTCGTCCATATTCGGTTTCTCGAGCATCTACATTATTTTCAATGAAGCCGTTGAGTTTTACTGGTCCAGGTCGAGAATTCTGGAGAAGCTCAATGCGCTGCCCTCTGGCCTACTGCCGGAAGGGGTTCAGCCTGCCCTCGGCCCGGATGCCACAGCTTTGGGTCAGGTATTCTGGTACACGCTGGAAGGCCGTGATCCGGATGGGCAAGTGACCGGCGGTTGGGACCTTCATGAAATAAGAACCGTTCAGGACTTCTTAGTGAAATATGGCCTGAATGCAGTGGATGGCGTTTCTGAGGTGGCATCCATCGGCGGTTTTGTTCAGGAGTACCAGATCGATGTCAATCCGGATGCGCTGAAATCCTATAACATCCCTTTGCACAATGTGATGACCGCCGTAAGCAAGAGCAACCGCGACGTTGGTGCTAAAACCATTGAAATCAATATGGCTGAATATCTCGTACGAGGTCTGGGATATATTAAGTCAATTAAAGACATCGAGGAGGCGGTCGTTGCTGTCAGGGATCATGTACCTATCAGGATCCGGGATATTGGTATTGTGACAACCGGACCGGCTACTCGTAGAGGATTGCTGGACAAGGATGGCGCTGAAGTGGTAGGAGGTGTGGTTGTCGCCAGATATGGCTCCAATCCATTGGAAGTCATCAACAATGTGAAGGAAAAAATAAGGGAAGTCTCGCCCGGCCTTCCGAAAAAGACTTTAGAAGATGGTACGATAAGCCAGTTGACCATAGTTCCGTTTTATGATCGTACGCAACTGATCTATGAGACGTTAGGAACCCTGGAAGAAGCCCTGTCGTTGGAAATTCTCATTACCATACTGGTAGTGATCGTTATGGTCTTGAATCTGAGAGCCTCGGTTTTGATTTCCGGCTTGCTGCCAATAGCCGTATTAATGGTCTTTATCGCCATGCGTTATTTCGGTATTGACGCCAATATAGTGGCTCTCTCCGGAATTGCCATAGCGATTGGTACGATGGTTGATTTGGGCATCGTTCTTTCGGAAAATGTGATCAGGCACATTCGGGAATCGCCAAAATCCCGGAAGTTGATCGATACGATCTACAATGCTTCAGTTGAGGTAGGATCTGCCATAGTGACCGCAGTTTCAACCACCATTGTGAGCTTTGTCCCGGTATTTACCATGGAGGCTGCCGAGGGTAAATTGTTTCATCCGCTGGCGTTTACGAAAACCTTCGCTTTGATCGCTGCACTTGTGGTGGCATTGATCATTTTACCAACATTCGCCCACTGGTTCTTCGGCTTGAAAATCGGCAAAAACACGGGAGGCAAATTCCTGAACGCTGGCCTGATCCTGGTTGGTTTAATCATCGCTATATGGTCAACGATCTGGGGGGGTATTACCTTAATGGCTTTTGGAATTGCTTGGTTTGTTCGGTATTACAGCCCAAAGAAAAACCGGATAACAGAAAATCTGGCCGTAATCATTTCGGTGCTCTCCGTCATCTATCTTCTTGCTAATTATTGGATGCCGTTGGGAGCCGGTCAATCATTGCTGTTAAATATGCTTTTTGTCGCTATCCTTCTGGTGTTTATTTTGGGAGGGTTTAGCCTGTTGGAACGCTATTACCAAGATGTTTTGCGATGGTGCCTGGCGCATAAAAAGTCATTCCTGGCCATCCCGGCTTTTATCATATTATTTGGGGTCATTATCTGGATGGGGTTTAACAATGTTTTCGGTGTAGTAGCTTCAGGATTTGAGAAGTTTGGCCGGAACATCAGAACAACAGGCGTATGGTCCGCGCTTTCGCACGAATTCCCGGGAATGGGAAAAGAATTCATGCCATCATTGGATGAGGGAAGCTTCCTGCTCATGCCTACCTCTATGCCGCACGCCGGTATTGCCCAGAATAAACTTGTGGTGCAGCAACTGGATATGTTGATGTCTAATATTCCGGAAGTGGAATTGTCTGTTGGAAAAATGGGTCGAGTAGAGTCAGCCCTGGACCCGGCCCCAATTTCCATGTATGAGAATGTGATCAACTACAAATCGGAATATTTGGTCAACCCGAAAGGACATCGGGAACGGTTTGAGGTGAACGGTGACGGCGATTTTGCATTAAAAAGCGGAGGATACATCAGCAATGAAGAAGCCATCCTGAATGGTATTTCTGCCAGGGATTTGACGGTTGATCCTTCAGGTCGGTATTTCCGCAATTGGCGTGAGGAGATACAATCCCCTGATGACATCTGGAATGAAATTGTGCGGGTAACCAAAATTCCCGGAGTGACCTCGGCTCCCAAGCTTCAACCGATTGAAACCCGGTTGGTTATGCTCCAAACCGGTATGCGTGCTCCAATGGGCATAAAGATCTTTGGGCCGGATCTGAATACCATTGAGGATTTTGGATTGCAACTGGAAAGTATTCTCAAACAAGTTCCTTCCGTAAAAACGGAGGCTGTCTTTGCTGATCGAATTGTGGGTAAACCATATATTCATCTGAATATTAACCGACCGGCAATCTCCAGATACGGGCTGAATATTGAAGATGTGCAGCAGACCATTGAGATCGCTATTGGCGGCATGCAAATCACCTCGACAGTTGAAGGAAGAGCGCGATTCCCCGTACGTGTGCGATATCCCAGAGAGCTTCGCAATGATCCGGAGTCCTTGATGCAGATATTGATCGATACACCCACCGGAGCCCAGGTTCCTCTGGGCGAATTATTGGACATTCAATATGTCCGAGGTCCTCAAATGATCAAAAGCGAAAATACGTTCCTGGTGGGTTATGTATTATTTGATAAAAAGGCCGGTTTGGCGGAGGTCGATGTGGTGGAAGAAGCACAGCGATTCATACAGCAAAAAATTGATGATGGATCATTGGTCGTTCCTGCCGGAGTCAGCTATAAGTTTTCAGGGAGTTATGAAAATCAGGTCCGTGCGGAAAAGCGGCTTTCAATCATTGTGCCCCTTGTCCTGGTCATCATATTTCTGATACTTTATTTCCAGTTTCGATCGATATCCGCCTCGTTGATGATCTTTGCCGGCATCGCCATGGCGTTTAGCGGTGCATTCCTGATGCTGTGGCTGTATGGCGAGGAATGGTTTCTCAACTTCTCCTTTTTGGGGTCAAACCTTAGGGATCTGTTTCAGATGCATACGATCAATTTGAGTGTGGCAGTCTGGGTTGGTTTTATAGCGCTTTTTGGAATTGCCACCGACGATGGTGTATTGATTGGTACTTACCTGGATCAAAGTTTTGCTGCACATAAACCCGAAACGATTAAGGAAGTAAGAGAAGCCGTGGTGTACGCCGGTTTAAGAAGAATCAAGCCTGCGATCATGACTTCCGCTACCACAATTATTGCCCTGCTGCCCGTGCTTACGTCGACGGGGCGAGGAGCCGATATTATGATACCCATGGCCATTCCGGCGTTTGGAGGTATGGTTCTGGCATCGGTCACCTACTTTATTGTTCCGGTGCTGTACAGCTTTAGAGCGGAAAGAAAACTTAAAGGAAATTGATATGAAGAAATATGTAAATATTCTGATGCTAACACTCATTGCAAATGTACATATGGCAGAAGCTCAAACTCTGGATGATTACCTCATGGAAGCTGCTGAAAATAATCCCGGCCTGAAGGCGGGTTATCTCGAATTTGAAGCAGCTCTACAAAAATCAGCTCAAGTACAGGCGATACCTGATCTTGCATTGTCATTTGGGTATTTTGTAAGCCCGGTTGAAACACGCGTTGGTCCGCAACGAGCCAAGTTTTCTTTGGTACAAATGTTTCCATGGTTTGGCACAAATGGCACAAAGGTAGATGCATCTGAATTTAACGCACAGGCGAAGTATCATGAGTTTTTAGACCGGAAAAATGAATTGTATTACCGCGTCAAGAAAGCTTATCATCCAATTCTGGAATTGAAGGAACATATCCGGTGGCAGAAAGAAAACCTGGAAATTCTGAATACTTATAAGCGACTCTCCACCACGAATTTCTCGAATGGAAAAGGGGCAATGGCAGATGTGATACGTGTGGATATCATGATTGACAATGCAACAACGGAAATTCAGTTGCTTCAAGACCGGCTGAGGCCTTTGCAGGTTGCCTTTAATCGACTGTTGAACCGGCCGGATTCTAACCGGGTGGTTGTTCAGAAAAGCTCAGTAGTAAGGCCAGTGGATAATCATTTCAGCATAGACAGCGTCATCGCCAATAATCCAAGATTGCAAGCTATAGAATTTAATATCCAGGCTGCCAGCGCTATGGAAGAAACCGCAGGTAAGCAGGGACTGCCGACATTTGGGGTTGGATTTGATTATGTCGTTGTGGACAAAAGGACCGATCCGGCGGATGTGCCGGACAATGGTAAAAATGTCTTTATGCCCATGGTTACGATGAGCCTTCCATTGTTTCGAAAAAAATACAATGCTTCCATTAAAGAAGCTCAATGGACACATTCCGCCTTAAACCAGAAAAAATCGGATGTGACAAATAGTTTGGTGAGTGCTTGCGAAAATGAATTGTACAAGATCCGAAAAAACCTGAAATTATTGGAATTGTACGATGTGCAAATTCAAAAGACGAAGCAGGCAATCGACCTTCTTTACAGTGCCTACTCCAATTCGGGAAATGATTTTGAAGAGGTGCTGCGTATGGAGCAGCAATTGTTGAAATACAACATGTCAAGAGCAACAGCAGTAAAGGACTTCTCCATCGCTGAGGCAAGGCTCGATTATTTAACGGCTAAATCAAATTAAGATGAACCGGTATGACCGGAGTAAATTCAGGACACACACGAGCATGACTATATTTCTCTGTGTGCCATCAAACTAAAAAAATATAAATGGATGAAACCGGTATGACCGGAGCAAATTCAAGATACACACGAGCATGATTATATTGCTTCGTGTGTCAGCAAACTATAAAAATATAAACAGATGAAATATTTAAATAGATCAACGGTACTAATTGCTTTGTCGACCCTTGTTATAGGTTTGGTGCTGGGGAGGTTGATCTTTGGAGGCAAATCAACAAATGGACACCATCACGAACCGGTGGCGGAAGGTAAACAGCAGGTATGGACCTGTTCCATGCATCCTTCTGTCAGACAAAGTGAACCTGGAAAGTGTCCTATTTGCGGGATGGATCTTATTCCGGTGGATACGGATCATTCTGATGAGGACTCATTGGAGATCAAAATGTCTGCCGCTGCCGTAAAGTTGGCTAACATTCGGACCTCAGTTGTTGGTGCCGAAAAGCCCGTCAAGGAAATACGACTCAATGGCAAGGTGCAAACGGATGAAAAAAACGTGTTTAGCCAGACCTCGCATATTTCCGGAAGGATTGAAGAGTTGATGGTGAGCATCACAGGAGCGAATGTCAAAAAAGGTCAGGTGATTGCTTATGTGTATGCTCCCGAGTTGGTCACGGCTCAGGAGGAATTGTTTGAAGCATATAAGATCAGGGAGTCACAACCTGCACTCTATCAGGCTGCGCGGGAAAAATTGACCAACTGGAAGTTGACTCCTCAACAAATTGACGGAATTATCGAACAGGGAAAACCTCGGGAGCAGTTCCCAATTTCATCCGATATCAGCGGTGTGGTAACAAAGAAAAGCATCAATCTCGGTGATTATGTAAAGCGCGGGTCAGCGCTCTATGAAATCGCGGACCTTTCAAGGCTCTGGGTATTATTTGATGTGTATGAACGTGAAATACCCTGGGTAAAGGTCGGCGATGAAATAGAATATACCGTACAATCGATACCCGGAGCGTCCTTCAAAGGGAGTATCGACTTCATTGATCCTGTGATCAATTCAAAAACCAGGGTTGCGAAAGCACGAATTTCTGTGCGCAATAACCATTCAAAGCTAAAGCCTGAGATGTTTGTTTCGGGGAGGATTAAAAGTGTCCTTGAAAAAGACGAATCATCATTGGCAATACCAAAATCTTCGGTGATGTGGACCGGCAAGCGATCTGTCGTCTATGTAAAAACGAGATCTGATGCAGGTGTCGCTTTTGTAATGAGAGAGGTAATTCTCGGGCCTTCTTTGGGCGACAGTTATTTGATCGAGCATGGCCTGGAGCCCGGAGAAGAAATTGTTACGAACGGAACTTTCAGCATTGATGCGGCAGCGCAATTGGCCGGAAAACCAAGCATGATGAGCCCCATCTCATCCGGCAGGCCAAAGGGAGGAACCAAGGCAACCGGTCATCGTCATGGTTCCGATTTACATGAAGGTGAAAATCAATATGAACCATTAGAGCAATTGCCCTCAATCCATGTTACATCGGACATGAAGGAGGCACTGTCACCGTTGATTGAATCTTATTTACAGCTTAAGGACGCACTTGTTAATGATGATTTTGAAACTTCAATCACGAAAGCTCAAAAATTCAAAGAGGTGTTGGATGGGATTTCAATGTCGTCATTTGAAGGAGACGCTCATCAAATATGGATGAAGCAAGGTATGCCCCTCAGCAATCTGATCGAACAATTAATAGAAGCCCGCGATATTGCTTTAGTAAGAAAGCCGTTTAAACCTTTGTCCGATTATATGATCAACCTGGCCGAGGTATTTCGCCCAGCCGAACAGCCATTATACATCCAGCATTGCCCGATGGCCGATGACTTTAAAGGGGCCGATTGGCTCAGTACCGAAGATAATATCATGAATCCATACTATGGGGCCTCGATGCTTACATGCGGAGAGGTTAAGGACACGATACAATAACTTTATCACTTTAAAATTCAATTATCATGAAGACTCAAAAATTAATATCTAAGCTTATGCTTGCAGCAAGCCTTGGCTTCATTTTTTCATTAAGCGCCCGGGCACAGTCCGGCACGGTTTTATCCACTTATCTGGATATCAAAGATGCTCTTGTGCAGGCAAATAGTAAAAATGCAAGTCTTGCAGCAAATGGGATGCTCAGTATTTTAAATGACCGGTCAGACGAATTGTCAAAGAAACTAATGGCCGGTGCAAAGGAGATATCTGCTTGTAGTGAGGTGAAAACACAGCGAAAATACTTTGATACCCTATCCCAAAATGTATATGATTATGTCAAAAAAAACGGAGAAAAAGGAGGAACTGTCTATAAGCAGTTTTGCCCTATGGCTTTTAACAATACAGGGGCATTTTGGCTTGCTTCCGAAAAGGAAATTAACAATCCATATTTTGGAAGTATGATGCTGCATTGTGGGTCTGTACAAGAAGAAATCCGGTAAAAAATTCTCGCCATATGCTTTGTGTGTGGCGAGGATTTCTTGCTTAGTCGCGAAATTTGTTTCATCTCATTTTTAAGACCTTGATCGCTTTCCTTTAAATCCGACAAAACGGATGGACAAACGGCGAGCGCGTATTATAAATTGTACTGGATCCTACATGATCTCAAAGTACCGCTTGCTCCGGATTCACTTCAATAGGGATAAGCATGTTATGGAAAGAGCAAATAACATCCACTTCAGAGGACGTGCCTCGTTCCTCTCTTACCCAATAAGCTCTTTTACTTCCCGGGAAATAGTCCGGGGATTTTACTTCCTGAATTAACTAATTGTTGTGCTGTCTGCATTTCTTAGTTTTGAAATACAATCCCATTTTTATAATACCATTTAGCCATTTTTCCATATACATCCGAAACAGAATCACCTTTAAATTCCATTTCATCCTCCATAAATTCACCAATAAATGTATCGTAAATCTCGCTTGTCAATTTTAATACGATCGGATTGGTTTTTCTATCGTATATGGTTAGCTTTCCGGAATACATAACCCATTCTTTGGACGGATAATGTTTTCCTGTCACTTCCTGGTCTGCTTGGTAAATAATTTTTGATTTTGGCATTATTTATTTCTTTTTTACAACATATATACAATATCCGGTTTCCGATTTATGTCCTGATTCTTTGTCTTCGTATCTATAAATCAGGTAAGAATCGTTTAGTATGTCAAAATTCAGTTTTGTGTTTTTTATTGTCTCTTTAAGCATCTTGACTTTTGTCCCTGTGTTCTGAATGCAAATACAAATCAACCCGTCATTCTTTATCCGTTTTGCAATTTTATCAATTAAGTTAGTCTCTTTTTCTTTATCTCGCTTCTCAAAATGGAACATCGAATCAAGCAGCACAATATCAAAATCTTGGTAGCGGTCGTATGCGTAGATATCTCCGACCAGTCCGGTTATATTTAGATGTTCATTATCGGATTTATTAATCATTTGTGCAATTCCGATTTTTGAATTATCAATTCCCGTGACTTCGTATCCAAGTCTTGCTAACGGAATCGAATCTCTGCCTTGTCCACATCCCAAATCAATCAGTTTACCTTTTGGTTCGTAGGATTTAAAGAAATCAATCAGCTCCGGATATGGTTCTCCAAATAGATCCTCAGTCTTGTAATATTTATCGTAATCTGCCATTCAAATCATCAGATTTTTGTCATTTTTCCGGGTCGGCCGGCATGCGGCACAACGGCCTGTTTACGTGGCGTGTATTTTATTTCTTACGGCAATAAAAATAGCAATATTTGCGAAAATTCTATTGTACATGTTACTGCCCAACGAGCCAGGGATTGCACCGATTGCTGCAATGACCTATCGTGCGGCAAGAGCGGTGCGGCATTCAAAAACCCCACAAGCCCAGTGATTGCGTATCAAACAGGCAGACAACTATGCAACCTTAGTTTCAAATACCAAATCTTTCGATGCGGGAATTTATAAGTTGCTCAGAAGCAAATTACACCCTCCATTAAGTGTTCAATCTCACTTTTTTTATCGTTGGCAAAATAGGTATTAACCTGTTTCAAATAATCCTTAGCTGCTTTTCTGGTATTATAAGCTCAAATAATTAAACCAGTTTGAATTTTCATTTGAGGAATCCATTTTTTAATTGCCACCAACGTTGAGCATATGCGCCATGTGGGGTTTCAAGGTTTTTATTCATCAAACCGGGTTAAAGAGAATAACAACCAATAGTTTGAATTACACCTATTCCCACATGGCGTATTATGCATTTGCTTAGTACTTAAATCGTTTCAGGTCTTTTTTGTGATTTTTTAGCATTTTACCAAATTTCTTATCTTTATTGCGCCTTTCTTTTGATGTTAATTCAAAATGAGCGTTTTCTTTTTCTAATTTCAGATAATTTTGGTAATAGTTTCGCTCTATTTCACCATGCTCTACAGCTTCAATTACTGCACATCCTATTTCATTAATGTGAGAGCAGTCCTTGAACCTGCATTTTTGAGAAAGAACCGCAATCTTATCGTAGGTGGTTTCCAGTCCGGTTGCACCACCGGCAATCCCTACTTCTCTCATTCCCGGATTATCAATTAGGATTCCGCCATTTTTAAGCACTGTCAACTCCCTATGCGTCGAAACATGCCGCCCCTTATTTGTGGATTGACTAATGGCATCGGTTTTCATAATACTTTTCCCCGAAAGATTATTTAACAAGGTGGACTTACCCACCCCGGAAGAACCAAGCATGCAATAGGTTTTTCCTCTTTCAATGATTTGTATTAATTCCCCGTATCCATTTTTAGTCTCGTTGCTTATGGCAATAACAGGTACATTTTCTAATCGTTTATTCATCATATCGGATATCCGGGAAAGCTCTTCCTCACTTACCAGGTCGGTTTTCGTCAATACTATAATCGGTTTAACTTTTGACGAATAACAAATGGTAAGATATCTCTCCAGTCTATTGATATTGAGATCTCTGTCTACAGATTGCATCAAAAATGCGTAGTCGATATTGGTACCTATTATTTGAACCTGGCCAAATTGGCCAACTGCTTGTCTCCTAATAATGGAAAACCTGGGAAGCACTTCGTTAATAAC
>JAKSDO010000122.1 GCA_022360055.1 Cytophagales bacterium
AAAACCGCAATCTTATATTTCATCTGTTTATGTTTTATAGTTTGCTGGCACCCAGAGCAATATAATCATGCTCGTTTGTGTCCTAAAATTGCTCCGGCCACGCCGGTTTCATCTGTTTATATTTTATAGTTTGCTGGCACCCAGAGCAATATAATCATGCTCGTTTGTGTCCTAAAATTGCTCCGGCCACGCCGGTTTCATCTGTTTATATTTTATAGTTTGCTGACACACGGAGAAATATAATCATGCCATTGTGTGTCCTGAATTTGCTCCGGTCCTACCGGTTTCATTTATAAAAAATTTATTAACTAAAAGTTTCAATGATATTCAACATCCTGATGGTCCCTTTTATAGCTGCAACGGTCTGGTCAGAATCCAATCCGCGCGTTTTAAACGTCTTTCCTTTGAAATCCCAGGTGATGGAGCATTCCACCAGGGCATCGGTCTTACCTCCGGGTGGTATTGTTACGACATAATCGTTCAATACGGGATGCTCTTTCTCCAGCCGGTCATAGATCCTCCACAATGCAATCATGAAGGCATCGTACTGTCCATCCCCGGAGGCGGTTTCCTGGTAGTTTTTTCCGTAGATCTCAATCAGAAGGGTGGCCATTGAGCGCAAACCTTCTGCTACGGAAAGTGAGTAATTGATTATTTTGATTTTTTCATCGATCACTTCACTCTTTAAAACATCCGAAATGATGTATGGCAAATCTTCCTTTGTAACGGTCTCCTTTTTATCCCCCAGCTCGATTACCCGTTCCGTAATTTTCTTCATCTCTTCTTTGTCCAGTTCAATACCCAGATCTTCGAGATTTTTAATGATGCTGGCTTTACCGGACATTTTGCCCAATGCATATTGTCGCTTTCTGCCAAACCGCTCCGGCAACAGGTCATTGAAATACAGATTGTCTTTGTGATCGCCATCGGCGTGTATGCCACTCGTTTGGGTAAAAACATTGGCACCAATTATGGGCTTATTGGCAGGTATTCTTATACCTGAAAAAGACTCGACAAACTTACTTACTTTGTAAAGCTTCTTTTCGTCCACATTCATTTCGTACTTAAAATGATCCTGGACAATTCCGATAACGCTTGACAAAGACACATTACCCGCTCTTTCGCCCAATCCATTGAGGGTACAATGGATACCTGTAATCCCGGCTTTTATAGCTGAATAAACATTGGCAGTGGACAAATCGTAATCGTTATGCGCATGAAAATCAAAATTCAGGTTTGGGTACCTCTGTTTCATATCCAAACAGAAATTATAAGTCTCTTCATGATTTAAGATCCCCAGGGTATCGGGAAGCATAAATCGATCAATATTAGTATCCTGCAATGCATCGAGCATTTGATACATATATTCCGGTGAATTGCGCATACCATTGGACCAATCCTCAAAATAAATATTGACCCTGATGCCCGACTCTTCCGCATTTTCCAATACGGCCCGGATATCTTCGATATGTTGCTCCGGCGTCTTTCTCAACTGCAACCGGCAATGCTTAAGCGATCCCTTGGTAAGCAAATTAATCACTTTGCCGCCCGCTTTTTCGATCCAATTCAAGGATTCCTTATCGTCTACAAATCCCAGAACTTCTACCTGGTCTTCGTACCCGTGTTCCCATGCCCAGTCGAAAATATTTTTTGCGCCCTTAAATTCTCCTTCTGAGACACGGGCCGAAGCGACCTCAATTCGATCTACCTTAAGATCTTCCAGAAGCAGCTTGGCAATATTGAGCTTTTCAGTTTCCGTAAATGAAACCCCGGAAGTTTGCTCGCCATCCCGGAGCGTAGTATCCATTATTGTTATTTTCATACTGGGAGGTATTTTCAGGCCCTGGTCTTTTCAAATTCCTTGATCTTATCCTTGATACTCAAAAGATAGTCGATATCATCGTATCCATTGAGCAGACATTCTTTTTTATACGGATTTATTTCAAAGCTTTCTTTATCGCCGGTAGCGCTCAAGACAATCTCCTGGTTTTCGAGATCGACCACCAGTTTTGTCGACGGATCGTATTCGACGGCTTTGAATACTTTGCCGAGGAATTCCTCAGAAACCTGCACCGGCAACAATCCATTATTCAGTGCATTATTCTTAAATATGTCCGCAAAAAAACTGGATACGACCACCTTGAATCCATAATCGTGAATAGCCCAGGCGGCATGCTCTCTACTCGAACCGCTGCCAAAGTTTTTTCCCGCAACCAGCACGGTCCCGGAATAAACATCCTGGTTCAACACAAAGTCGGCTTTCGGGTTATCCTCTTTGTCGAACCTCCAGTCTCTAAATAAATTATCCCCAAAACCTGCTCTTGTCGTAGCCTTTAAAAACCTCGCGGGAATGATCTGGTCCGTATCTACGTTTTCTATGGGTAGCGGAACCGCTGTTGAATTTATTGTTACAAATTTATCTGTAGCCATAATAAAATTTTCTTGTGATTATAAAAGCGTTCTGGGATCGACGATTTTTCCGGTGACGGCAACAGCGGCTGCAGTTAGCGGGCTGGCCAGCATTGTCTTTGCTCCAGGTCCCTGCCGCCCCTCAAAATTCCGGTTTGATGTGGATACCGATAGTTTCCCCGCAGGAATTTTATCATCATTCATGGCAAGGCAGGCGGAGCATCCCGGTTGACGAAGTTTAAATCCGGCCTCTTCCAGAGTTTTGGTTATACCTTCCTCATTGGCTTGCTTTTCTACTTGCTTTGAACCGGGTACAATCCAGGCGGTAATGTTGTCGGCTTTTTTCTTTCCCTTTACAAATTCGGCAACCGCTCTTAAATCCTCAATTCGCCCGTTGGTACAACTGCCGACAAAAACATAATCCACATCCTTCCCCACAAGCCGGTCGCCGGCATTAAAACCCATGTATTCCATGGATTTCCTAAAAGTTGCCAAATTATTTTCTTCTATTTCGTCTTCGGTCGGAATATTTCCGGAAATCTTGGCGCCCATACCGGGATTGGTGCCGAAGGTGATCATGGGCTCAATGTCCGCAGCATCAAAATCCAATTCCCTGTCAAATACCGCATCCGCATCGGTCTTCAACTCCTTCCACCGCTCTACTGCCTGATCAAATTCATCACCTTTTGGAGCAAATGCTCTTCCTTTGATATACTCAAATGTAGTTTCATCGGGAGCAATTAATCCCCCTCGAGCCCCGCATTCAATACTCATATTACAAACGGTCATTCTTCCTTCCATAGAAAGATTCCGGAAAGCAGACCCTGCAAATTCGATGAAATATCCGGTACCACCGCTTGCTGTAATTTTGGATATAATGTAAAGGATAATGTCTTTTGCCGTTACTCCTTTCGACAATTCCCCTTCAACGTTAATTCTCATCCGCTTAGGCTTCGGCTGAAGGATACATTGAGTGGCCAGCACCATTTCTACTTCGCTCGTACCGATGCCAAATGCCACGCTGCCAAACGCGCCATGCGTCGAGGTGTGACTATCACCGCAAACCATGGTCATACCCGGCTGGGTAATTCCCAACTGAGGCCCGATCACGTGAACAATTCCCTGCGAAGGGTGATTGAGTCCGTAAAGCGTTACCCCGTGCTTCTCACAATTCTCGGTGAGCTTATCTACCTGGAATCTCGAAAGTTGATCTTTGATCGGTAAATGCTGATCTACCGTTGGAACATTATGATCCGGTGTCGCAACCGTATTTTGAGGCCTGAAGACCTTTATGCCCCGGTCGTCAATCCCGGCAAAAGCCTGAGGGCTCGTTACTTCGTGGATTAAATGCTTGTCTATGTAAAGTACGCTTGGCCCGCCTTCGATCTCATGAACCACATGCGCATCCCATATTTTGTCAAATAATGTTTTACCCGCCAATGTAATGTGATTTTAAAATGTATATAAATGATTTAACTAACTACTCAAGCTACCAAATAATAATACCAGGCAGGATTTGCCTGAGGACGGTGCGCACACGAACATTCCATGTACTAAGCGAATTGATCGATATTTGATAGTTCATTTTGCCGTATTCCATTAGGCAATTCCTCATTAGTATTAATTTCAAGGTCGCAAAGGTAAGAAACTTTTTATAAACTCTGGCTATAATTGCCCTAGCAAAATAATAATTTATAATATTTCAAATCTCCGAAATCCGGAATCACAATGGGGTGAAACAGAAGAACTAAGTTGTGGTTTTATATTTATCTCCAAAAAATGATTAATATTGTTGTTCGGTGTAACCGCATTATAAGGTTATTTCAAATCGCAAATCTGATTTAAAGCAGTCTAAGTATGAGAGTGACAATAGCTCAACTTATTTTCACAATTCTTTTGCTGGCCGGCTCATCGCTTACCTATGGTCAGCAAATGCACAGCTCTAAAATTGAAATCCCGCTGCTTCATCACGAAATAGATGGCTTTATCGGCAATACGCACGTGCCCGAAGGCGGCAGGAGAAATACGACCGCTACCCTGATATTGCCAAATATCGGCTTCAATTATAAGTACTGGTTTGATGAGAGATTTGCCATCGGGTGGTATAACAATTTGGTCGTGCGCACGTATGTCGTTAATTCGGATACGCATCAGGACCTGGATAGAGAATATCCGTTTTTAACATCTGTCGTGGGTGTCTTGAACCTTTGGAAAGGCCTGTCGGTATTTGCCGGTCCGGGGATGGAGATCGATAAAAACCGCACGCTTTTTGCGATGCGGTTCGGTTTGGATTACGGATTCTCGATTTCGAATGATTGGTATGTTTCACCCCGGTTTATTTTTGATCACCTGGGTGGGGATATCGAGGCCTATACGCTAGGTATTGGTATCGGGAGGAAATTCTGACCATAATATAAAAAATCACAAAACCTGGCAGATCGTACCTTTTCCCTTCTCTAAGGCAGGTATACACATGGTACAAGCAGGCGGACCGGCCGGTTCGTTGAATAGTTGTTCGCCGTTTTTTAGTAGCTGCCGTTATTTATTACGTCCTTAAACCGGTGGGTCGGTGTGGGCCTCCCGGGACTCAGATTTTTCAATTCAATAATTTCGAATTTCAGTTTGCGCTCTTCATACACATAAATCAGGTCGTTGACAATTTCCTTCAAAGTTTCGGGGGAAGTCTCCGCCCGAATATTAAGAACAAATCTTGAGGATCTCGAACTGAACGGCGAACCTGAAATCCTGGGCCTTCCTTCCGTATGTGTAAGATTACAACTTAGATGGGAAGGGCCGCTTTTTAAGAAGGTTTTAATGTGGCCGATTACAATATTTTCCCGTTGAAATACCTGCTGCAACAGCCAAACAAAATTCAGATTGAGCTCCTGCCACATCAAGGACAGCCCCTCGGTATGGGTTATGATGCATGAGGCATTCAGCCATCCCATCATCGCTTCGCCCCGGGCATATTTATCATAGTCGACCTCCGCAATACGAACGCCTGCTCCGGTATCCGAGGAAAGCTGTTCGAGCCAGCTTGAAATACCTTTCCCATCAATTGCAGAGATCCAGTGAACCGGATAATCCGGGAACTCCGTATCGAGCAATGACTTTAGCTCCGCCTCCTGGTTCCGGCTCAATGTATCCACCTTATTTACGACCAGATGATCCGCTTCCTCGAGTTGCTTCAGGTATATATATGCCGAGCCTTCCGGGCGATTATCTTGTTGCTTAAACATTTCCATCAACCTCAAAGGGTCGATCAATACGGATAAGGGCGCTAACTTAAAATACCGGTGGTAATACGCTTTAACCGGTTGTAAAAGTGTTGCGGAAAGATCCGTGCAACTCCCAACCGGTTCGGCGATTACGATTTCACATGTTTTGGTTTCCCGCAAATAAAGTGCGGCCTCCATCAAACCATCGAAATCACAACAAAAACAACTCCCCGAGATTTCCCGGACTTCCACCGATTTTGCCGTCAGAACTTGCGTGTCTACCAGGTTCCTGGCCTGATCGTTTGTAATCAGGCCGACCGTCTTGCCTTTGGACTGAAACAATTGCGCCAGGACTTCCAGCGTCGTTGTTTTTCCGGCTCCTAAAAAACCGCCGATAATAATGAGCTCCGTTTTCTCCTTCATAGATCTATGTGGTAATTGTCCGACAAATATAAGCTCCCGATTCGCACATCATTAACTATAATCTCATCCACGCTAATTCTCAACCGGTCGCTTCTTTCCCCGGGCCGGGGTTATCCGAATGTGGTTTATGATTCCGGGGCCTTGCGCTTCGGCCAAAACAGTCGTTTCGCCGGGCTGAATGAAAATGTAGGGATTTACTTTCCACCCCTTGCCCAACTCGGAAGCTGCTTTTCCCGCATTTCCCTCTTCCAATTCGGTCATACCTCTCCTGTCGGCTTCGCCCGATGGATTTTCCGGGCTGATTGACCTGGATTTTGCATCGGAAAGAAGATAGAGGTTTTGCATCCCCGGGATCAACACCTCTTCTTTACCTTTCTGAAAACATCCAATAAACCATAAACAGCTCATAAAAACATAGATATTTTTCACTTCGATTTTTTTTATAGTCCCAGAAATTAATCGTTCGACACCGTTCAACCCCGAAGCGATCCGCAAGTTTAAATGTTATGCCGCGCCGGGCCGATTTCTCAATTATAACGGATCCAGGAATTCGAATACTCTGATAAAATCATTGTTGTTCGCCGATATAAAAGCCGGCTTGCCCGAAATCACGATCGGAGCAAGATGTTTCACATCATTATGCAGATACAAACCGGATTTGTGAGGTTCGATCGCTTTAAAAGTCCCCCTGCCGCTCCCGAGCAGGAAAAGACCTAATCCCGCATCTCCGCGCATGGTTTCTATCTCGGTGCCATATAAATTCCCGGCCAATAGAATATCCTCATTCCCGTCGCTGTCGAAATCGTCAATAATGAAATCGTTGACCGGCGCAAGCTGAGCTTCCACAGGTAAATCAATTCTATCAAAGTTGCCATTTCCCTTGTTTATCAGACACTTTGAACTGAATGTTTTGGCACTATACTTTAAAGCCTTACCCAACTGTTCCTCTCCGTATACTTCGCTCAACGTGGATCTGGCAAACTGGTCGTATGTCGGATATCTTTCCCGGAGTATCGGAATTTGCCGGATGGAAGCTGACCTCCCCTTTACCGGAAAATGCCTGCCAAAGTTAAAGTATCCCAAAATGATATCGCCTTTCCCATTGTTGTCGTAGTCGGTATAGTGCAAGGTAAACGGCGCATCATAACCGGCCTTGAATTTGTAGTTTTCTCCGAGATTCCCCACAACATAATCATCATCCCCATCCTTATCAAAATCAGCTTTCTCGATACCGAACCACCAGCCGACCTCTTCTTCGAGGCCAAGTTTTTCCGTAGCGTTCACGAACTTTCCATTTACATTTTCGAACACTGTTATCGGCATCCATTCTCCCGTCACAATCAGATCCAAATCATGATCCGCATCAAAATCACTCCATACCGCATCCGTAACCAGTCCTATTTCCAACAATTCCGGAGCTAATCTTGCAGTGGCATCAATAAATTTCGGCACCTCGCCGGATTCGTTTATCAGAATATAGCTGCTCGCCGGTTCCGGATAACGTCCTGGGATTTGCCTCCCTCCTACAAAAAGATCAACATCCCCGTCACGATCAATGTCGGCCGGAATCGCCCTGGATCCGGAATACGCGATCTCCGGCAACACAT
Source organism: Cytophagales bacterium (assembly GCA_022360055.1). Taxonomy (GTDB): domain Bacteria; phylum Bacteroidota; class Bacteroidia; order Cytophagales; family Cyclobacteriaceae; genus JAAUQL01. The sequence continues at coordinate 7,658 of JAKSDO010000122.1, forward strand.
TCTGCGCCTTGGAGAAATTACCGGTACCATCATTCAGATACAGTCGATCCTTATATTCATTCGATCCGGCGGGCATTTCGTTTCCGCCGCTCACCACATATAGGTCCAGATCACGGTCTCCCTCAGCGTCAAAGAAAACAGCTCCCACATCTTCGCTTTTTACGTCCACGATCCACGGCAGCGAGTACGACTGCTTGAATTTTCCGTCGCTTTGCTGCAAGTATATCTGCCCGGCCCGACCAAAGGAAGCCCCGATAAAGAAATCATCGAGCCCATTGTTGTCTACATCGCCCACGGCGAGTGCGGGTCCGAAAGCGGACATCCGATGAGGCAACATCATTTCCCTTTTGAAATCATCCAGCTCATTTTCGGTGTGCTTATAATTTATATCCAGCTCGTCGGAGATTTCCTTTACAAGATCATTCGCAATTATTTCGGATTCATTGATTTCAACAGCAGTTGTTTTGTCGATTACAATCTCCTGATTGGCTTTGACATTATGTAACTGTGAAATTCTGCCGTCCAACCAATAAACAGTAAGTCGATCGATCAACGAATCCAAACCAAGTCCGAAATGAGCGATCGGTTCGCTGCTCGAATAAAATCCGCTCGCACTTGAAAATTCATAATGTTTACATGTTTCCCGGATATCGATCTTAATTTTGGTTCCGTAGAAATCAGCGGGTTTCTTGTCGCGAAGCAATTTCACCCTCAAATAATTATTCTTGAACAGCTCATTGGATTTGTTCTCATAAATCATCCCGAAATCATTGATATTATTGATCACTAAATCCAGGTCGCCATCATTGTCCAGGTCGCCGTATGCCGCTCCGTTTGAAAATGTTTTTCTGTCAAGCCCCCATGCCTCCGCTTTATTTCGAAACTTCAGGTCACCCAGGTTGTGATACATGTAGTTCATCAGCGGCTCAGTCGGCAAAATGTTTTCCAAATGATCAAAATCTACGAGGTCACGCAAAGCAACGTCTTTATCCTGGGGATTGTTTTTGAAATGCTCGGACAGAACCACCTTGAAATACCGTTCGGCGCTGGCGACGCCATCAAAATTCCTCAGATCTCTTTTAATTCCGTTCGACACAAAAAGATCGATAAGGCCGTCGTTGTCGAAATCACCGAATAAAGGTGACCAGCTCCAATCCGTTGCCGACACGTTGGCAAACTGACCGATTTCACTAAAATACAGATTACCTTCGCGGTTTGTACCGCGATTTAAGTGCAGGGTATTAAACATGTACTGATAATTTCCGCCGGCCTTGGCAATGTTCCAGAATTTCACCGGAACCATCCCTCCCATATTGGCTTTTTGGCGGTAATTGTCTTCCGCCAGCATGTCCAGCACCATCAAATCGGTCCAGCCATCGTTGTTGAAATCGGCAATATCACTGCCCATACTGAAGTTGGTAATGTGCTTCATGGCATCATTAACCCGGTTTTCAAAGGTACCGTCTTTCTGGTTGATATAAAGCATATCCGGGGCATCGTAATCGTTGCAAACGAATATATCCGTCCATCCGTCGTTATTGAAATCGGCCGAGGTGGCGCTCAATCCGTATCCTTTAAAATTAACGCCTGCCTTCCCCGAAATATCGGTGAAATACCCGCCTCGATTTTCATACAGCCGGCAACTGAAAAGGGTGTCCAGCCAGTCTTTTCCGTGCAAGGCAGAAAGCATCCCGGGCGTCGGAGGCTGATTTACAAGGAACATATCCATGTCCTCATCTTTGTCAAAATCAAAAAACGCAGTGTTCATAGAACGCCGGAAATTGTCCACGCCATATGCTTTGGCCGATTCTGTAAAGGTCAGATCGCCATTGTTTATGTAAAGCTCATTGGTCCTCAATTCCGGACTTTCATCATACAGCGCCTTACAAACATAAATATCCTGGAAACCGTCTCCGTTGACATCGGCAAAACTCACTCCGGTTGACCAGCCTCCTCTTTTTAAAATACCGGCCCGGTCACTTATTTCTTTGAATTTCAGGTTCCCCAGATTTAAATAAAGATGATCTTCCACCTGGTTTCCTGAAAAATATAAATCCTGCAATCCGTCGTTGTTAATATCGCCCACGGCAACACCTCCGCCATTATAGAAGGATTCGTAGATAAGAAAATTTTCGGTTTTGGTGTGTTTTACGTCGTTTCGGAATCCGATGCCCGTATGCTCATTCCCCAACAGCGAGAAAACGGGCCCATCCGATCCTTGATCCTCGGTCGGATCTGATGCACAGGCACTTAACATCCATATGATTGAGCCCCAGAACATCGCATATGAAATACAAGTGATTGAATATCGGAAACATTTGTTATTCACGGGTTGCTGCACGTTAGATAATATTTCAAAAAGCACTTTACAACGATCCTGTCGATTACAAAATTAATATTTCTATTTACTGTCTTAAGGCCGCAGCGCAAATTTTCAGGGAATTTATTCCCATCCGTCAAATGCTGTGATCGGTTCCCATACTTAAATCTTCGAAACAAAAAAGGGATGAGTAACCTGCTGCGCTCATCCCTCCGGGTAATATTCTTAAATGCTGATCAATTGTAGTTCACGGTTATTTTCCAGGAACCGGACTGTGATATTTTAAATTCCATAGTCTTATCTCCTACGCTCATCTTTCCTCGAAAAGGATAACGGACTGCCGTAACTTTTTGAGATAATCCTTCGGATACGATGTTACCAAACGATCCCTCCATATTAATTACCTGGATATCGCCCGGATTTTCGACCTTTCCTCCTTTCTGGAATACAAAGATCAGCTCATCGTTACCATCACTCCTGCTGAATCTTGTCGAAATGATTTCAGGGCTTTTGAACAGCACCTTATAAGGCGTCTTCTCTGTTCCAATATAGCCGTCGTTTACCCAGTATCCCGTAACTACGCTGTCCCCGGCCTGAGTTTTATAGGTCATTTTACCGGCACCGTTCTTTTTGCCCTTTTTATATGTTCCGACATAGGAGGTCCCGTCGGCCCAGATGTAGATCCCCTGTCCTTCGGGCAGCCCTTTTTTAAAATTGCCTTCGTATGAATCGGTCCCTTTTGCAAGTCCTTTGCCGTCGGCTTTCCCCTTTTTACATCCGCCTTCATATTCTCCGGAAATCGCCTCAAGCAACACTTTACACTGGGCATTGCCAATGAGCGGGGCAGCCAGAAATAGTAGAAAAAATACAGAAATACCAATACTTCTTATCATGGTTTTAAATTTAGTTTATAAAGAAATAGGTAGGCACAATGCCTACCTATTTTAAGAATATTATAAAAAACTAATTATTTCCACAGCCAGGTTTTGTAAAAAATATCATCCTGACCACCCATTTTATTCAACTGGGCTGTAAATTCTTCGGTATTGTAACTTATCTCGCTACCAGGATACTGAATTTTATAAACCATCTCCACTTTGGTACCTGAAGTAAACAGCGGAACCGTATTATCAACATCAAAAAGATTTGTTCGGCGCATCAGCGACCAGGCTTCATCCGGACGGGCAAAATAATCAAGCCATCTTTGCGTTCGGATTTGATCCAATGCCTTGGCCTGATCGTACGCATTGAAGGGGTGATTGATCACTGCATCGATATCTGCCTGCTCCGCCGTAATAAGCCAATCCGGGTTGTTATCCGGATAGTTTACGTGCTCATAGTAGAACAAATCTTCCATGGAAGACTTAATTCCCTCTTCATAATACATCTGCGCTTTGGTATGATCAACCGAAGTGCCGGTACCACTTGCGTAAATCTCAGCCAGAACAAAGTTGTGTTCCGCATAAGAAAGCATCCAGTTGGCCTGGAACATACTCATTGGATACATTCTGTTCCAGAGGGCATAGTTGGCCCCGGTTTCCGACCAGTGTGCCATCTCTTTTTGCCACTCGCCTCCAGGATAAATATCTGTGGTAGCAATAATGTCCTTGCCTTGGTTATCGTCCGGAGAGTTTGCCAATATCCTATATTCTCCATCCTTATTCGGATATACATAGGCATAGAATCGCTTATCAAAAACTTCAGTGGAATCAATGAGCGAAAGATCCGCGGCATCGGCCAGTTTACTTACCATGAATTGTCCGGGACGGAAAGTCGGATTATAATAAAACGCCCACATGTGTGCATTTTTCCTGCTTCCATTGTTCCATCCGTCAATCCGATACGGGATCAAAGCCGCACCGTCTTCACGGGCACTCATCATTTCACCGTTGGAAAGGGCCCAACTGATGTATTCGGCTGCCTTGGAAGGATCTGCTTTAGACATTCTCAGGGCATACTTCAGGATCAGGCTCGTACCAAACTTTTTCCATGCGGTAAAATGGCTCACTGCATTGGATTCCCCTCTCCACAAACGATTGTTTATTTCATAATCAAAAATACTTTCGTCTTCGGGAGTGGTGGTGCTCAACACCATACCGCTAACGGCCGTTTTAAGCGCTTCAAGCTCCGCGGTATAGATCTCCTGCTGATCGTCATACTTCGGACGAAACTGCAGTTCGGACAATCCTTTACCGGCTTCGCTGTGGGGCATATCTCCAAACTTATCATTGGCGACAAATACGATATACGAATGATAAATGGATAACATATGCTTCAGGTTGTCATAGCGTTCCGGAGAACCTGCAGCTTCTTCTATGTTTTTGTATAACTCGCTGATGTCCCTCAGCTTATTATAATAACCATTCCACGAGGCATCGATGCCGGACCTATTCGGCAAATCATACATGTTGTCGATCACCGCACTTGTGGCCAATCTGGTCATATTATACGTCTGCGGATTGTACATATACAATATATAGCTTCCGCTATAACCAGTATTGCGAACTAAATTGGTAAACAAGTAATCAGGTATCGTTTGCGTCGGCTTCGACGGGTGGACATTCATGTCCTCAAATCGGTCCGTACAAGAATGCGCTGAAATCCCAATTACAAGAATTACTATGGCTTTAACTATTTTTTTCATGACAATTAATTTTATTCGTGTTTCAACTCCTACCTAGAAAGCGACTTTCAGATTCAAACCATACTGCCTTGTAATAGGTAAAGAACCGAATTCTATACCACTAGCTTTACCCGGGTTAAGCTCACCTGCCGGATTTATGTTATCCGGAGCTGTCTTGTAGATGTAGAACGGATTCCTTGTGATGACCTGTATCGCGAGGTTCTGAACAAAGATGTTTTCCAACCATCGCTTCGGGAAATCATAGTTAATAGAAATTTCTGCCATTCTAATCCATGAATTTTCAAATACTGCAGGAGAAGTTTGATAACCGGCTCCCCATCCGCTTGATCGATCGATCCAGTAATATCTTGCAGGGAATATCGTCGTATTCTCACCTATAATATTGTAATCGTATTCCTGCGTCTCCTCATTCCATATCACATCCGTCGCTACCAATCCGGGATTGATCATACCATCATTTCGATCGTTTCCCGCATCGTCCGTCCATGCCAGACCACCGTGTTCGGCGTCCCTGCCTTCAACAGTCTTTGGCGCCTGGCCAAAACCGATTGCCGTTCCATAGCTGCCAAACCACGTGTCGCCTCCCCATTTAATATCCAGAACGGTATTTAGCGTAAATCCGTTCCACGAGAACGTATTGATCAAACCGCCGATAAAATCGGGTGTGGCATTACCTACAGGTACTCTTTGATGTGTAATATGGTACCACCCGTCTTCGTCAACCAGCCTTTGACCGGTTTCCTCGTCATAGATGTAATCCCATCCCATGATGGTATTCAGAGGCTCACCGGCCCTGGCTTCGATCGAAGGACCATTTGCGCCCCAGATACCTCCCATGGTCAACCTGTCCACACCACCTTCATCATCGAGGTTCAGCACTTTGCCGGTATTTCTTGCCCAGTTCAATATGGCTCTCCATCGGAAATCGCCTGCCTGTACCACCGTTGCGTCAAGGGTGATCTCTATACCATTGTTTTTAACAGATCCTGTGTTGAATCTCTTTTCGGAGAAACCCGAAGAATTTGCAACAGGTCCTGACAAAATCTGCTCTTCCGATGTCTTATCGTAATACGTGGTATAAATATTCAACCGGTCATTCCAGAACGCAATATCCAATCCCAACTCAAGAGAATTTGTCTTTTGCGGCTTCAGATTAGACGGAGGGATCGTACCGGGCACACTCGCATATGAGTATCCGAACCAGTTACCGATTCCATATGTCGGCAGCAGTTGATACGGATTATCATCTGTCGAAGATAAGGCATAAGACGCTCTCAATTTACCCAATGAAATGGCCGTACTGCTGTTCAAATCAAACATCTCACTGAATACCCAGCTGGCGCTTGCCGATGGGTAGAAGTATGAATTATTGCTTGCCGGCAACGTAGATGACCAGTCATTTCGGCCGGTTACCTGCAAGAACAAATAATCCTTATAACCAAAATCCACAGCTCCGAATAAACTTTGAATTTCCTTTTCGTAGGTACTCTCGCTCGGATTACTTAAGTCTCCGTCATTGTTTGCAATGGCGAATAACCATGGATTTGCAAATCCGTTATAATTCGGGGACTTCAAAGCATAATCGTATCTGTTCCAGATTTCACCGCCAAACGTTCCGCCCAATGTAATATCATCCGTGATGGTTTTATTGGCCGTAAACAGGAATTTATGATTATAAATGTTTCGCTTGTACAATTCTTTCTTGTACTGGCCTCTCAGCCCTTCGACATCCCACGGATTGAATTCTCTCGTATATTCCTTATTTTCATTGTCAATACCGGATTGCAATCGCAGGTTCAGCCAGTCGAGAATGTCCCATGTAATTGCCAGGCTACCAATGTAGCGCTCATTGTCCCATTGAAGATTATCCTCAAGGATATTCCACAGCACGTTGCCATCCCTACCGTAATTGAAATCCTCATTTCGAGAACCGTCTTCATTCTTATAATTGTCCATTCTCAATTGTACCCGCTCACTTCGCGCCCAGTTATACAGTGTGGCTTTTCCAAAACCATTGCCATTATCACCTATGATCGCGGTGTTTTTCTGGTCGGTGTTGTAATAGTTCAGGACCATGTCGGATCGCACCTTCGAATTAAGGTTTAGCGAGCCATTGAAGCTCATGGTGAATCGATCCCAATGCGTGTTGGGATAAATGGAAGTAGATCTCATGTCCGAAACTGAAGCGCGATATGCTCCCAACTCACTTCCGCCGGAGAAGGCGATGTTGTGGGTTTGCTGCTGACCGTCCTGATACGGCTCGAGCAGGTTATCCGGCTGCGGCTCAAACGGCCTCTTTTCACCGTCGTAATAAATAACTTCCGTTCCATCCATTTTTGGTCCCCAGGAAGCACCTGATCCCCAGAAACTCACGTCGGGCATTTTGAAGTTTCCGTCATCATCTTTTGGAAACGCTTCGTCTTTTGGCAAATAATAGGTATAACCGACTCCCCATTCATTTTGCACGTCTCTCGCCTTGTAGACCTGGTCGTTCAGGTACGTATAGTTATAGCTGATACCGATTCCCTTCTGGGCACGGCCTTTTTTAGTGGTAATGAGAATCACTCCGTTTGCCGCTCTTGCACCGTATAATGCCGCTGCATTTGCTCCCTTCAGTACGCTTATGTTTTCAATATCATTAGGGTTAATATCGTTTAATCCCGAACCCCAGTCTCTTCCGGAACCGCTGATGTTTACATCGTCATTCTCGATTTGAACGCCATCGACGATAATCAATGGCTGGTCACTTCGGTCGGTTCCGATATTGTTGCCACCGCGAATTACAATTCTTTGCGTTCCGCCCGGCAGACCGTCTGTTTGGGTAACCTGGAGTCCTGAAACGCGACCTACCAAAGCTTCGGATACGTTCAGCGTCTGCCTTTCCTCGATATCATTGCCCTTTACCGTTTGAGTAGCGTAACCGAGCTCTTTTGCTTCCCGCTCAATTCCCATGGCGGTGACAACGATTTCGTTGAGTTGTGTAACGTCGGCAGACAGGGCAATGTCGATAACAGACCTGTTGCCAACTTCGATTTCGGTATCAATGAAACCAATATATGAAAATACCAACACTGCGTTTGACGCAGCTTCAATAGAGTATTTTCCATCAACATCCGTAATTGTACCTGTTGAGGTACCTTTAACGAGAACATTCGCACCAATCAAAGCATCTCCGCTGTTTTGGTCAGTTACTGTTCCCGTAATTGTTACGTTCTGTGCAAATACCGTAGAAACCAGCATAAGACAGACTGTACTAAGAGTAAATAACTTTTTCATAAATGTTAAGATTCAATTAAAGGTTTAAAATTCTGTTCAAAAGGGTTTTTATCATACGCAATATGGGCTTTAGTAAAAAATCAGTATAAAATTACAATGATTCTGCCTGTTTTCAAAGCATTTTGTCAACTTTATGCAGTTTTTTGCAGCTTTCATTTGCCTAAATATATTTTTTTGCGTTTATTTAGTTAAATAAAAGTTTTATGCTGGCAAATATTTGCGCATAAATTAGGTTTTTAGGCTGATTTTAAGATTTTTTAAAAAAATGATTAAGGCGGAGCGACAAAAATACATACTTGATGAGTTAAACTTATACGAAAAAGTAAAATCTTCTCGATTATGCGATATTTTGCGGGTTTCAGAAGATACAATACGGAGGGATCTTATCGAGTTGGAAAACAGCGGACACCTGAAAAAGGTACACGGCGGAGCAATTACAATTAATTTTATACCAAGCTTTAAAAAGCGTGAGGTACTTGAAATTCAATTAAAAAATGAAATAGCCAGGAAGGCGCTCGGACTCATCGAGGAAAACCAGGTATTGATTATCGATGGCGGAACCTCAAATTTGCAGCTCGTTAATATGCTGCCGAAGAATACCAAACTCACCATATTTACAAACTCTATCCCCGTCGCCTCCAAACTGTGTGAAAATGGCGACATTGACGGCGTGCTGCTCGGTGGCAGTATATTGAGCAAAGGACACAGCACCATCGGATATCATTCGATTCAGGCTTTACACGAAATACACGCGGATCTGTGCATCATGGGAATTACAAGCATTGATTCCCAATATGGTTTGACGGAAGCGCATCGAGAGGAAACCATGATAAAAAAGGAAATGATAAAATCATCGAATAAGGTCGCATCGTTGGTTATTTCTCAAAAACTAATGACCAGACAACCCTATTCGGTGTGTAATATTGACAGCCTGGATTACCTCATAACGGAATTGGATCCCGACCACCAGTCGCTTCGACCATTTAAAGAAAAAGGTGTCAAGATAATCTAATCCTTACCGATTCGGTGCACCTGATTTCTGCCAAAAACCTGGAAATTTTTGATCGCGGGCACATCGATGGATTCTTCGACACGCAAACGAACTCGGGCGGCATTTGAAATATCTGCGGGAATAATAAGCTTATGACCGATTGCACTTCCTTCAAAAAGTTTTTCCCACTTTTTATTCACCATGACCTCCAGAGTAAATTTGCGGATCCGTTCGCCCAATCTGATATCTTCCTGAAGTACAATATGCCCGATGGAAACGGCGGGTTCCAGTTTCACTTCAATTCTGCTCCCCGAACCATTTGTCGAAGCAACCGGATTTGAAAATCGCTTTTTGATCTCGTTTCCCCACTCTTTCAGGCGAAGCACGTCAGGTTCGGGCAATAAACCGTCCGGGTCCGGTGTTAAGCCCATGATCAAGGTAGAATTATGTCCGACAGATCCGTAATAGATCTCCATTAATTTATCCAACGGAAAAATATGAGCTTCATCACCTGGCTCCCAGAACCATTCATGCCTTCCGTTATACCCCCGCAACGGCGCGTCAGACATGGCGGGCATCCAGTATTTTCCATTCGGATCGCCATGTTTCAATGTATAAAAACGGTCCTGGGGTGTACCTCCGGCATGCGAATAGTGATGCGGAAAAGACGCAAAACACGGATAAGGTACCGTTCCGCTTTCGGATCCCCCCCAGCGGGCTTCGGCATACTGTTTGTTGTGATAAAACAAACAGTTTGGCTGGTACCGGCGGACAATGGGCAGGACATCCGGCGCACCGTTATCCGGATGGTCGGCACCCCCGTCAAACCAGATCTCAAATAATTCGCCGTAGTTCGTACAAATTTCTTCCACCATCCCTTCTACCATTTGATTGTAATACTTCTGACGATTTTCTTTAAAACTACCCTCGCCATTTACCTTAAAATCATGAACTCCAAAAAATGAATTCCAGCGTATTCCCAGGTAAATTCCTGGTTTTATCCCGTATTTGCGGCAGGATTTTACAAAATCCCGCACAATATCGCCTTTTCCATCCTGAAATTTGAGTGCTTTCATGCAATACGGGTTGACTTCGGATTGATAGAGCGCAAATCCGGTTTCATGCGTTGCCGTAAGTATGGCAAAAGTAAATCCCGCATCCTTCGCCGCCTTAATCCACTGGTCCGTATCCAGCTCGGTTGGATTAAAAATCTGGTAATCCTTTACAGGATCGATGCGATTTCCTCCCTGACCGTATTTTTTACCGTCGAAAACATGCAGATCGTAATGAAAAACCGCCCCCATTTCCGCTTCCTGCCAGGCAAGCTGCTTTCTGTTGGGCAGGGGATACGCGGTATTCCTTATAGGGATCTGTATGTTGTAGGATTCATTTCCCCTTTGTGCAGCCAGCGAGAGCACCCGCGGTTCTCCGTCCTCGAAATATACAAAGGGTCTTTCAAGCCGGTCGGCTATATGATAAGAACCGTCTTTCATCAACACCTGTTTCGGCATCATCCAGTAATCTGCAGCTTTTTTCCAGCTTTTGCCATCGGAGGATGTTACCATGCCGATGAATCTACCTTCATGATTGGAGTGGAAAACGCCATAAAACCGGCCCCTCCCCTGATCGTACCAGATCGACATGTCTTCGGTATCGATATAATCGATTACCGGATCCGGTTGCATTTCAAAGGGACCGGCCGGATGATCCGATATGGCAATCGCCTGATCCCGGATAAAACGCTTTTCATTTGGTTTATCTCCCTTTACAACAAGATGGTATTTACCATCTTTTCCCCGGTCGATTGCCGGGTTTACCGTCAGGGTGGTGATGGGGCCTGACGGCTCAATGAGCGGTTGGTCCTGCCGGACCCAGGGACCGTTGATGGAATTTGATGTGGCCACACCAGTGCGCTGATTGGGTCTCAGGATTTTCCAGTATTTATGATTATAACCGACATGGGCCGTCTCCAATAAGTCGCCCTCCGTATACTCGATCTCTCCCAGATGCGTTGAGATGTAATACAGATAATATTTGCCCTCGAAAAATTTGATTTTTGGATTATGCGCCGTAATTGCATCCCAATGGTCTTTGCCACGCCCTTTCAAAACGGTTTCTTTATATTTCCAGGGACCCGCGGGATTTTTTGAAGTGGCATGCGCCACTTCGGAATAGATCAACCAACCTAAGAATGAATATTCCTTCTTCCATCTGGAATAGAACATGTGGTATTTGCCATCCCCGCCTTTTATGATCGAAGCTCCCCAATTGTAATAACCGTCGGTCTTGAAAATATTTTTTTCATCCACCGGCTCAAGCCGGTCCCTCAGAAACAGATTATCCGGGTCATGCTGTGCAAAGGCACTCATGTTCAGTGTCAAAAGGATGATAAACGGTAGCTTTTTCATGTGTTTAAAATTTGCGGAAACCTCACCATGTGCCGTTGATCATCATGATCTTGTGTATCTCAATAATTATCTCAGACATGGCCTATCTCATCTGTTTATAATTTTTAGTTAGTTGACGCACAGAGCAATATAATCCTACTCGTGTGTGTCCTGAATTTGCTCCGGCCCTACCGGTTTCATATGTCTAAACTATTTTCTTAAAAATTCAGTGTTCAGATTATCTCTTTCAGTGCCCCGTCCAGGGTAATGGATGTCCCTTTGTCCATCTCAAACCCGACCACTTTGGCCCCGTATCGCACTTTTACCGGATTGCCTAACTTTGATTTGATCGTGGCGCGCACAAGCTTGCCGTTTTTCCACTCCAGGCTCACTTCATGCCCCCCTCTGGCCATAAGTCCCGCAACCCTGCCATCGGGTAACTGATCCGGGAGGCACGGGAGCAAATTCACTTCTCCCGCATGAGATTGAAGCAACATCTCGGCAATAGCCGCAGTTCCTCCATAGTTTCCATCGATCTGAAACGGGGGATGGTTATCGAACATATTGGGATGGGTTGATTTTGCCCAGAGGGCCACGAGATTTTTCCAGGCATTTTCCCCGTCCATCAGGCGGGCATAAAAATTGATCATCCAGGCGCGGCTCCAGCCCGTATGCCCACCTCCATGCTTCAGGCGTTCTTCAAGCACTTTAGCCGCAGCTTTCATATATTCCGGCTTATCGTTCCAGTTGTATTCATTGGACGGATACAAACCGTACAAATGTGAAATATGCCTGTGACCCGGCATAGCCTCGCTCAATTCTTCGGCCGACCATTCGAGAATTCGACCGTCTTCCCCAATTTTTACCGGAGTCAGACCGGCCAACTGATTTGCCAGCTTCTTTCGAAATTTCTCGTCAATATTCAGGACGCTGGAAGCATCGATGACATTGTTGAATAAATGCCAGACAATCTGAAGATCCATGGCAGGCCCCATGCTCACCGAGGCTCTTTCTCCCTCGGGTGTCAGGAAAACGTTCTCAGGTGACATCGACGGACCGGTGACCCATTTTCCGGTCTTTGGGTTCCTGACCATCATCTCCGACAGGAACAGGGCAGCTTCTCGCATTACAGGATATCCATAGTCTCTAAGAAATGCCTTATCTTCAGTAAAAAGATAGTGCTCCCAAATGTGCGTGGAGGCCCAGGCGGCTCCCATGGGCCACATTCCATATTGAGGCTTTCCAAACGATGTAGTAAAATGCCAGGCATCCGTCGTATGGTGTGCCACAAATCCCTTTACTCCGTAAAGCGCCCTGGCGGTCTTCCGGCCATTTGTTCTTAGCGCTCCGATAAACTCAAGGAACGGCATATGGCATTCGGAAAGATTTGTAATCTCCGACGGCCAATAATTCATCTGAATATTGATGTTGATGTGATAATCAGAATTCCACGGGGGCTTTAATCCGTCCGCCCAAATGCCCTGGAGGTTGGACGGCATGCATCCCGGCCTTGAAGAACTGATCAACAAATAACGGCCAAACTGGAAATACAGAGCCGCTAAAGAGGGATCATAAACCCCGTTTTTTTGTGCATAGATCCTTTCGTCGGTAGCAAATCCCGCGGCCTCGGATTGGGGAAGCTCCAGGGAAACACGGTTGAAATACTCCTGGTATTCCGGAACATGGTCAGCTAAAATTCTGTCGTATGCTTTGGATTCTATTGATTCAAGATACTCCACACACGCTTGCTTTGGATCCCTTCCGCGATAGTCTGTGGCCGCGACAATTCTGATTTCCAGTTTGTCCGCCGATTCAACAAGCAATTTCGAACCATCAATCTTTATTTTTCCTCCATGAGGGATCACCTTGATTCGTGTTTCATACTTCACACCATTGCCCCCATTGACATGTTGAGACATAACGAGCGTATGATTTTGAACGATGGAAACTTCTTCGCCATCTCCCGGCCTGCTCAATTCTATGGTGCATGAAATCTGCCTGGGCTTGTCGGCTTCCGCTAACATAATCAAAGTCTGATCGACAGCAGATGAAAATACGGTCCGGGTATGTTTGGCCCGGTTTGCAGAGAAGGTGGTCCGTACCAATGCGCTATCCAGGAGCAATTCCCTTTTGTAATTGCCGTAAAACTTCAATCCTTCAAAACTGATGTTCAGATCGCCCAGTGTCTGATAGGTGTTTGTGCCCGACGGCAGGCGATCCGCCATAAGCTTTTCCAAACAAAGCTTTTCAGCTTCCACATACTTGCCTTCAAAAAGCAGTTTTCGAATTTTTTGAATGGATTTATACCCCTCTTTTTTTTCAGCAGGCATGCCCCCCTTTGACCATACACTCTCCTCGTTGAGCTGGAGACGCTCATTTCCCACACCTCCAAACACCATCGCTCCAAGTCTGCCGTTGCCCACGGGGAGTGCCTCATCCCAGACAGATGCCGGCCGTTTAAACCAAAGTTTCAATTCTTCCGCTTCACAACAGAAAGGAAAAATCATCACGAAAAAAATGAGTATTGCGTTTCTGAAAAATCTGATCATGACTTAATTGTTTTTCTTTTTAGTTATTCTGACTTATGTAGTTTTGAGCATTTGCTTTGTCCCCTGCCCTGTCCGGCCAGGGGCTTATATCCTTTTGATATAAAAGGAACATTCCCGGCCCTTAATTCATCGGCAAAGATTAAAATGATGTTTGGTATTGTACGGGTCGACGGAACGATCATCGGGCTAATCTTCAAATTTCAACACATAGCTTACCGTACTGTTCCCGCCAAAAATATGATGTCCCGACGGCGCATATAAATAGGCGGGTTTCCCGTCTTTCATGAGCACCTGAGGGCGTTCAAATTTCAGGACTTCCGGGCCATAGTGCCGGACGGCCTTCTCCAGTTTGCCGGAGGGCACGTAGTGATCGATGGTATGATAACCTTGCTCAACGTTCGTGAATTTAATCCCATCATCCGACGACCAAAGCAGTCCTCCGCCAAATGTGATCATACCATGATTATCTGTTGTCAACAGGCAGACCTTCCCATTATACATAAATGCATAGCCATCTTCCACCGATTTTTCGTTGTAGGTAACGGTCCAGGGAAGCTGAATATAGGGCCCTTCCAATTCCTCGGCAATGGCCAGTCCCATCTTGCTGGCTTTGCCGTCGCTTGACTTAAAGTATAGAAAAAAACCGCCGTCGGGATGTTGTAAAAACGCCGGATTGTTTACACCGTTCCGCGCTTTAAAATTCCAGTATTTTTCGTTGGAAGGCGGGGCCAGGATCATTCCGTTCTTTCCTGCCTTTTTCCAAGGGCCATAGAGGCTTTTGGAAGTCACCATTCCAATGCGCTGGTTACTGCCGTGATATGGTTTTACAGGATTGTCATTTGCGATGAACAGGATGACATAGGTATCCCCAACTTTGTGCACCGCCGGATTATGCGCCCCATATTTATCCCACGTATCTTTTCCGCTTCCTTTTACCGCCACCTCGGAGTATGTAAACGGGCCTTCGGGAGCCGGCCCGACATAATGTGCAATTTCACTATGGGATCGCCATCCGGGATCTACTTTCAACTCTGCCGGCCAGCGGGCCACAAAAAGGTGTACTTTGCCGTCGTCCCCATAGATCGGAGATGTCCCCCAAACCGTATAGCCAGGCGCGTTCACGGCAATCCCAACAAATTTCCAGCGGTCCGCAAAAGTTTTTTTCTGCGACCAAAGCGTATGGGCAACCAGCATTAAAAGTGAAATCAAATATGCCTTCTTCATATCACATCAAATATCGGTTCTTAAAGGAATTACCATATTCCATGTTCGGTCGAATTGCCAGGCTTTCGGCCCGGTCCCTGTGGCGGCAAACAGGTGCGTCGGTTTACCATCTTCGATAAGAAGGAAGGGTCTCTCGAAGTGATTTTGATGCGAGCGGGTTCCGTCATCCCAAAGGATGTCCCTGGAGTATGCTTTGATCTGTTCAAATAAATTCCACTTTACGCCGTCTTCGGACCACATATGCACTCCTCCGCCTTCTTCTCCGCAAATTTCACCGGACCGGTCTTTAACGATTGCCTCGTAGTGCTCACCATTCCACCAGATGTACGGATCTTCCACATCGCGCCTGTTGTTACCTGTTGTTTCGAATCTGAGGATCGGCTCGTCGCTCAATCGGATGTAAGGTCCTTCCGGCCTGTCTGCCATTGCAACGCCTAAGAGCAACGGCGGCGTCAATCCTTCCGTAGATGATTTGTACATCAATAGAATCTTTCCGGTCTTTGGATCCACGGCAGGTGCCGGATTTGAGGTAATCGATGCATCCCAATGCTCCGATCGAGGTTCAATCACCGGGTGATCAAGTCTTTTCCAGGGGCCCGTGACAGCATCGCTTATCGCCAGTCCGATGCGTTTGTTCATCCAGGCTTTGCGCCAGTTTTCCTGACTTACTTCCGGATTTTCTGCATCCGGTAAAGGGAAATCATAGGTGGTTCCAAAGTAGTACAGCAGGTACTTGTCCCGGTATTTTATTACTCTCGGATTATGTGTACACATGCCGTCGAAATACGCCTTACCTCGAATCGGCAACACGACCTCCTGATATTCATAAGGTCCGACCGGTGTGTCTGAGGTAGCGCGGACAACCTCAGAATTTGTAACCCAATTTCCAAAACCAACCTGTTTTGTCCATCTGCTCGCAAACATGTGGTACCTGCCGTCTTCACCCTTGATCACGGAAGCCCCCCAAATCCAGTAATCGGGATCCTGGAATCCGCCATTTTTCGGTGCCGGCAATATCCGGTCTATAAAAGGCGGAGCTCCGGTTTTTCTTTCACATGAAAAAACAAAGGGCAGCAGAGAAGCTCCGATAAACCCCTGGCCGGATAATTCTAGAAAATCACGTCTGTTGAAGGTTTTCATAATGCTTTTATCGATGAGTTTGTCTTGGCGTTCATTTTTTCCGTTTGCTGTCCGCATCACTGGATTTTTATGGACTAATGGCAAACAAGTTGAGATTAAATTCCGATTTTGAATCAAAATTTCTGGTCCGTCATAAAAAACTCCAGCGTACCTCCTTTCATCAGATCTTCGTGCGAAAAGAATGGTCGCGCCAACTCATTCCCATTAAGGACAACCTGCTTTACATATTTATTCTCCCTGGAATTATTATGCGCTATAATCTCAAATTTTCCGCCGGGAACGGTAATTACAGCCCGGTCTACGATAGGCCGGCCTGTGGTATATGTAGGATCGCCCGGGCAGACCTGGTAAAATCCAATGGCGCTCAATACATACCAGGCCGACATTTGGCCGCAATCCTCGTTGCCAATTATTCCCGCCGGTTCCGGAAGATAGAATTCCCTCATGATTTGATCCAGGCGTTCCTGTCCTTTGTATTTTGCATTTGTCCAATTGTACAAATAAGCCATGTGATGACTGGGCTCATTTCCATGGGCATATTGACCAATCAAGCCGGTGATATCGCCGGAAGCATGTTCCCCTTCGATCTCCGAACTCGTAGTAAAAAGTGTGTCCAGCATTGCTTCATAGCGATCCGGCCCACCGTACAATTCTATTATTTCATTCATTGCGTGGGGTGTATAAAAGCTCCACTGCCAGGCATTTCCTTCTACATAGTCCCCATGGTCGTGATCTGAAAATTTAGGGCGAAATGGCGTAAGCCAGGATCCGTCGTAGTTTTTGCCACGCATCAATCCGGTTTCCGCATCGAAATAATGCCGGAAATATGCTCCCTTTTTCCTGAAT
This sequence comes from Cytophagales bacterium, assembly GCA_022360055.1. Taxonomy (GTDB): domain Bacteria; phylum Bacteroidota; class Bacteroidia; order Cytophagales; family Cyclobacteriaceae; genus JAAUQL01. The sequence continues at coordinate 25,035 of JAKSDO010000122.1, forward strand.
TCGCTGGCTGTTTCCGCATCTCCGGCAGCCTCGGCGATCTTGGCCACACACCAATCGTAGTAGGCCATCTCCAGACCATACGATACGCTCTGGGCGATGGAATCGTGCGGACTCCAGCCCAGAGTTTCCTTAAAATATATGTGTCTCGGCATCACGCGTGTTCCAACGCCCTCCAAGTTCTCGACGATATCCGGTCTCCAGGTGGCGGACCGAACCGCAGCTTCAAGCCAAGGACTCAAATCTTGCGGCGCCAATCCTTTGGCTACGGCATCTGCGAGCACCGAGACGGCCGGATATCCGACCATGGTCCCGGTGTAGTTCGACGCCAACGGCCACTTGGGCAAAATTCCTCCGTCCTTATATTTTTGCACCAAAGCTTCACTCCAAACGGCTGCTTTTTCAGGACGAATGATGGTCATTAAAGGATGAAACGCCCGGTAGGTATCCCACAAGGAAAATACGGTATAATTGATGTGACCTTCCGGCGCCTGTTCAATCTTTTTTGCAATACTTCGATACCGGCCATCCACATCCTGCCAAATAAAAGGCGCCATCATACTGTGATACATGGCCGTATAAAAATTTGTTTTAATCACGCGATCGGCGGTCTCAATTTCTATCCCCCGCAGGGCGGATCTCCACTCGTCTTTAGCCTTGTTGACCACATCGTTAAAATCCCAGCCAGGCAGCTCGGCTTTCATATTTTTTGCCGCTCCTTTCACATCTACGGGCGATATCGAAACTTTTAAGAAGAGCGCTTTTCCGGACTCCGGAAACTTAAAATGTACCTGAGCATCCCTGGTAACGAAAGATCTGCTGTTTGACGGTGCTCCGTCAATAAAAATTTTAGTGTCGATAAAAGGTTCGGAAAACTCCGCCCGATACGCCACAACATGATCCCGCGCCCATCCGGTGGTTTTTCTTACACCCTGAATTGTTTTTTCATCGAGAATCTCAAAACTGTTGTCAACCACTCTTCCCCCCCAGCTCGGCTGAAGAATATGAGCCAGGTTTAGCATGACATTTCGATCCGCCGGATTTTTAAACGTATATTTGTGTAAACCCACTCGCAACGTGGCTGTCAATTCCACCTCCACTTCAAAATTCTCGAGATAAACCTTGTAATGGCCCGGTGAAGCGCTTTCGCTTGACTTATCAAAATCTCCAACCGGTATTCGGTCGCCGGAATTCGAGTAGGGCAGAAATGCGACATCGCCCAAATCCCCGATCCCGGTGCCGCTCAGATGTGTATGGCTGAAGGCAAAAATCTGTGTATCGTCATAGTGATAACCGCTGCTGGCATCCCAGCCGTCGAGGTGCGTATCCGGACTGAGCTGTACCATGCCGAAAGGCAAAGTAGCCCCGGGGAATGTGTGGCCATGAAAACCGGTCCCGATGAACGGATCGACGAAATCAAGCGGATTTTCATTTTTTACACGTTCACTTGTACAGTTGCTCGAAAGCAAAATAATCGGCACAAACAACAAGAAGAGCAAATTATTCTTTTCTACGGGATTATAGTGTCTATTCATTTGTAGTTATTTAATTATCTCAAATTCTCCGTTCAATCTTATATCCGTGGAGGATGCCCCCACGGTGAGCTTAAATAAACCCGGCTCTACAACCTCATCCATTTCCCGGTTTAGCAATGTCAGATGCTCCGGCTTCAACGTGAAAACAACTCTTTTTGTCTTACCCGGCTCAAGGAAAATTCGGTCAAAGCCTCGCAATTGATATTGATAGGTGATCACCGAACTCCGAACATCCTCGATATACAATTGAGGAATTTCATCGCCGGCCATATTTCCTACATTCGTTAAATCGAAACTGACTTTCAGATCGCCGGATTTGGTGGTGAGGTTATTTTCAATTTTCAGATTTTTATGTTCGAATGTCGTGTAAGAAAGGCCAAACCCGAAAGGATATAACGGATCCACCAACCTGCTCTCCCCTGTCCCGTGCGGCCCCTCCTTTGCCTGACCGGATTGCGACCATTCTATTTCTTTCTTTATCCATTGTGTATTCCGGGCTGACATTTTGTATCCGGGGCTAAAATTAATCGGAATTAATTTATTTCTTTCAAACAATTTCCAGGGGTCATCCTGCAAACAATCGTCACTTTTGAGATGCATTTGATTGGATCATCTCTCCAACTTCCAACAGGATCTTCACCGATTCTTCCGGCACATTCCCATCACCGTCTGGACCAATATTAAGAAGCAGGTTTCCGCCCTTTCCATTTATATCCTTAAGCTTGTTGTAGACGGTCCGGGCATCTTTCCAATTCGTATCGCTCTTTTTAAAGCCCCAGGAATTATTCAACGTGTAGCAAGCCTCCCATTCGTGATCCATGGATTCTCCGGGATGTTCCTGCTCGGGCGTGCCAAAATCCCTTTTGAAAATAGCGCGTTTTGCGACCCTGTTGTTGATCAGAATCTCCGGTTTCAGCGATCTGATATATTGGTATAAATCTTCCCCGGAAGCCATATCCCACCAATACACCCAGTCTCCGTCAAACCAAAGCATCTCCGTATCGTATTTTTCAATTAATTCGCGGATCTGATTCTTCATATAAGTGATGTAGGCTCCCTTTTCCCCGGATTTCATCCTGACATTTCCCCATCGTGTCCAGGGATTGTGCCCGTCGATGTTCCGTTCCTGGGAAGGATGATGCCAATCAATGATGCTATAGTATGTGCAAAACTTCAAGCCGTGCTTTTTACACGCGGCGCTCAATTCCGCCAGGATATCCCTGCCGGCAAACGGAGTGCTCGATACATCAAAATTGGTATATTCGCTGTCCCAAAGGCAAAAACCTTCATGGTGCTTGGAGGTGATAACAATGTACTTCATTCCGGCATTCTTGGCGGTACGCGCGATAAAATCGGCATCAAAATCTTTCGGGTTGAACGAAGAAATGAGCATCGCATACACCTGGGCGGGAATATCGGCATTTGCCTGGATCCACTCGGCATATTTGCCGGTGACTTTCTCTTCCCAGACCCCGCCAAGTTGACTGTACAATCCAAAATGGATGAACATACCGTACCTGGCATCCTTAAACCATTTCATCCTTTTCAGATAATCTTCCCTGGATTCGTTTACGTAGTCAATCTGGGCAGTAAGGCTTAAACTGCAAAAAACAAGGAGAATCGCTAATATTCTTTTCATTTGCTTATATTTTTTAGTTAGCTGATACACTGAGATATATAGTCATGTTCTTGTATGTCCTAAAATTGCTCCGGTCCTGCCGGTTTCATTTGTTTATATTTTTTCAGGTTGCTGACAATCAGAGAAATATAATCATGCTCGTATGCTTCCTGAATTTGCTCCGGTCCAACCGGTTTCATCATTATGTCAATTAAAATTATGGTTCCCAAATTATTCATTACCGATCGAACGGCATTATTTACTCAGTTGATTTTCCAAATCATCAATTGTTTTGCTAAATGTGGAAAAATCATCACCATTAAGGCTTTGGCCTGTGAAAAAGCATACACCGTCGGCCCCATTTTTAATGCAGGTATCCACCACCGGCTTTATACCGTATTTTCTCACATGCCCCAAATGCAATCCCGCATACAACTCAGCCCTTCCTTTTAAAACCCTGACATCTTCCTTTACCACATCTTCAACCCATTTCAGATCTCCGTTGTAATCGTTGAAATACATCATTGGGAAGAAGGCGTCCAAATTGAATCTTTCCCAATCCTGGCGAACAATCCTGCGCGCAATTGTCGGAGTCGGGAAAACAGCGGCGGAGATTTGTTTTCCGGTTTTATGCACGGCATCTGCCACAGCATTTACGACATCGACCAACATATCCAACCGGAACTGATGCCACGCTGTACTTTGAGAAGGGTCTTTCATTTCCAAAGGATCCTGGTCATGCTTCTCCTTAAACTTCGACCGGCAGCGCTCACAATAGCAAAAATCAAACTCGGCCATTTCGTGGTCCTGGACAAGGTTGTACTTTGGCTGAAGAGCTATCGGCAGGATTACGTCGCAATACCTCACGTAGTCAAGATGCACGGCATTTAATCCGTCAATTTTGCAAAGTTCGGTATAATCCTCGATCAGAATACCCTTTACGTCGGGATGCGAAGGACACATCCATCGATAATACCCTACATACGGAGGCTTATCCACCACGGAATTTCCATCCCGGCTCACCGCGTACAGCTCAGGCCGCTCTTTCATGTACCCTCCCCGGTTCATGGTCCATCTCCAGGCGTGAAGGTCGAGGCCAATTTCTTTGGTCATCTTTGCCAGCTTCTCATAATGCTCATTGCTTCCGCCGGGAAGCACCCCATGGATCCGGTTTTCTTTCAATTTCTTCAAAAGGTTATACCAATCATCGTCCGTATTGTTTTTCCCTCCGCCGAGCCAGGCCCAATTTTTCAATCTGACCTTGTTGTCTGATAAAGTTCCACATCCGAATCCGGCCCCCATCATCATGCTGGAAATGCCTGCTATTTGTATAAAATCTCTTCGTTTCACTTTTAGATATCAATTTGTTCCTTCAATCATTTTCAACTGTCGCCAATGCCTGGGCTCGTCATTCAACTGATTTTCGCCGGGCGTACTTCTCCCGTTTCCGATAATTTGCAACAACTCCTTTCTGTATTGTTCGACAATTTGAGGTGCCGAATCCTGCAAATTGCTTTCTTCCGCTATGTCATTTTTCAAATTGTAAAGCTGAATAGCCGGCAATTGATCAATGCCCTCCGATTTTGGTTTCGGTGCGCTCCATCCTCCGGACCCCGGACAGAAAATCGCTTTATAATCTCCTTTTCGATAAGCAAAAGATCCGTTTATGGAATGATGGATAATGCTTTCTCTCACCCGGGCGGTGGAGGCCACGTCGAGGGCAGGCAAATAGCTGTAGCTATCTTCGGCTACATTATCCGGGTAGGTAACGCCAATCATATCGGCAACGGTGGCAAACAGGTCGGTCGTACATACCAGTTGATCCGATCTTCCGGCTTTCACTCTTTCAGGCCAGCGAACCACGTACGGCACCCGATGGCCTCCTTCAAATATATCGGCCTTATGCCCCCGGAAAACATAGCTCGGGTCATGCCCTTTGGTTTCCAATTGCCTGTAATCCGCTTCCGGAGAACACCCGTTGTCGCTGGTAAATATCAATACGGTATTTTCGGATATCCCCTGCCGCTCCAAAGCGCTCATCACTTCTCCAACCACCCAATCTACCATGACCACAAAATCTCCGTACGGATTGTCCAAACCACTCTTCCCTTGAAACTCCTCAGTGGGTAAAATTGGAGTGTGCGGAGCCGGAAGGGGCATGTAAATAAAAAACGGCCGATCTCCATTTGCATGATCGTTTATAAACTTCACAGTCTTTTTTGTGATATCCGGCAATACCCGCTCATGCACAAAATCATCAGATGTGAGTCCCTTACGCCACCACGACTGCGCTCCCTTGTCTTCGGTCTCCTTTGTCGGAACCATCGTCGGCATATCGTTTTCTATCCAGACGTACGGCGGCATATCAAGTGAACCGTTGAATCCATAGAAATAATCAAACCCCCGTGTCGTCGGGCTGTTTTCAACTTTTGTTGAGTAATCCACCTGGTCATTCCCTGCATCGATATTGGCCCAATCCCAACCGAGGTGCCACTTCCCTATGCCGGCTGTTCTATATCCATGTTGCTTTAAGAAACCCGCGACCGTAAGACGGTCCGGGGGAATCAGCGCCTTGCTAAAACCGCCTAACACCCCCTGCTTCAAGGTAGACCTCCAGTTATACCTGCCCGTAAGTATTCCATATCTTGTCGGGGTACAAACCGAGCTGCTGGTATGTGCATCGGTAAACATGACGCCTTCGGAGGCCAGTTTGTCAATAAATGGCGTCTGAATTTTGGAATTTTCATTGAAGCATGAAACATCTCCGTATCCCAGATCATCGGCCAGAATAAATACAATGTTTGGCCTGGTTTCCTTTCGAACCTCCTGACAGCTAAAAAATGTAAGAAGCAGGAAAAGCATAAAAATTTGGTTTACACGCATTTTCATAATTTAGATCGCTTGTTAATTGGATTATTTGTCATTTACTTTTGCTTATTCCTCCATCAAACCTGATCGTCTTTCGTTCGCCGGCTCTCAATTCAAGATCCATTGCTTTTTCCCGATAGGTGATTTGGGTTTTCCCACCCTTAATTGCTTTTACATCCGTCTGAATCAGGTTTCCGTCTTCCCATTGCATGCTTACCTCGTAATTGCCTCTGGCCTTCAATCCGGCAACGCTACCGCGTCCCCAGTCATCTGGAAGCGCAGGTAATAAACGGATCACGCCGGGCTCGTGAGATTGAATGAGCATTTCCGCAATTCCGGCGGTAACACCGAGGTTCCCATCGATCTGGAAAATATGAGGCGGATGCAGATCAAACAGATTTGGCGTGATCTGCTTTTGCATCAATTGGTTTACATGATACAGACACTGATTGCCGTCCAGTAGCCGGGCGTAAAAGTTAACCATCCAGGCCCTGCTCCAGCCCGTTTGCCCGCCGCCAAAGGATAGCCTGCGCTCCAACGTTTTTTTAGCCGCCTCAAACAACCGCGGCGTGCCCGGGTTGATCTGATTCGAAGGATGTAAAGCATACAAATGCGAAATATGACGGTGCCCGGGTTCCGCTTCTTCATAGTCTTCCATCCATTCCCGGATGGTGCCGTCACGACCGATTTTTACAGGCGGCAATTTTGCCATGGCATTTTCGATTTCCTCCGAAAGGCCACCATCCGATATAATCTTTTCCGCCTCCAGGCATGCCTGAAATACATCGCGGATAATCTGAATATCGATGCTTGCGGCGACTGTATTTCTCAAGCGCTTTCCGCTTTCCGGATGAATATAAGTGTTTTCCGGAGAATACGACGGAGCAGTCACCAAATATCCGGTTTTATCTTCCCGTAAAAAATCAAGAATGAAGCGGGCAGCGCCTTTCAGGACAGGATAGGCTACCTCACTCAGGTATTTCTCATCCCGGGTAAACTCATAATGGCGCCAGAGCGTCATCGCCATCCAGGCGCCGGCCAGCGGGAAGCTGTATCCGTTGGTTATCTGGGAATTTTCATTGGAGCCCGATGGCGTGGTCCGTCCAAACGGATTGGTAACATGATGCGCTACCCAACCGCCGGAGTTGATGAATTTTGAAGCCGTAATTTTTCCTCTGTCTGCCAGTTGCCGCATGAAATTGCTCAATGGAACCACGGTCTCGGAGATGTTGCAGACATCGGCCGGCCAGTAATTCATCTGGAGGTTTATATTCAGATGAAAGTCCGACTCCCAGGCCGCCCACATGTCTTTGTTCCAGATCCCCTGTAAATTGGCCGGCAACACGGCTTTACCTCCGGAACTTGACAAAAGCAAATATCTTCCGTACTGGAAAAGTAGTTGGGCGAGGTACGGGTCCCCGGCGCCTTCCTTCAGACGCTCCAATCGCCGGTCTGTGGGAATGGTATCTTTTTCAACACCGGAAATATCCAGCTTCAACCGATTGTAGCGCGATGTGCTTGTTTCCACATGAGCTTGTTTCATAGTGCCGTACCCGGCTTTGGAAGCTCTGGCTATTTGTTGTTTTAAAATCTCCCTGTAGTCTATATGATCTCCAAAATCCAGCTTTTTTACATCGTAATTGGTAGTAGCGCCAAAAAGTACGGTAAATGAAGATGATCCGTTTATTACCAGCGAGGAATCCGTACGCGTACATGTCCCGTCATCCGGCAACACCTTGACCATACCCGCAAACTTCATATGCATCCCCCCTTTGCCGGACCCTCCGGCGTTGTCGTCATATCCGTCGGGATTGTCAAAGATCTGACCATCAATCCATAGCTCGTCGTCTTGATTTTTAACCGTTACATCCTTTTCTCTGTGAAATGAGATTTCGCAATCTGTCGGAACGCGATCCTGGCTCTCAAACCGATATACCAACACATCGTACTCCTCAGGTATAAATGTCTCACGCATAAACCTCTTCCCCTCAAAATCGTATGCCACAAGATTTATGGCCGTCGCTAAATCAAGTGCACGCGTGTAGTTCTCAACGGTTTTATGATCAAATTTTAAAAACAGGTCACCAAATGGCTGATAGGATCGAAAGCTTGTGGGATATGCCACCAAATGTTTTCTTGCATACTCATAGGCTTCTTCAAATTTCCCTTCCAGATTCAACCGCTGAAATTCAGGGTAATGCATTTCAATATCTTCCGGATAAGGATCTTCGGGACGGCCCGCCCACAAGCTTTCTTCGTTCAATTGCAATTGTTCTTTATCGGTCCTTCCGAAAACCATAGCGCCCAACCTGCCATTTCCAAGCGGGAGCGCTTCAAACCAATCCTTTGCAGGTTGATTGTACCAAAGTTTCTCCGAAAACCCGGCCTTTTCTTTGCAGGCTCCAAGGCTTAAGATCAGCAGTAGGGGTATGAGCAATTTATGATGCATGTTTCAACAGTTAAATTTATTCCATGTTCCTCTGTGCCATGTGCCACTCCGGATAATTTCCGCCCCAGATGCAACAGTCCGTTTTTCAAAATACCCGGGGATCACATCATTCCGGATTTATTCAA
>JAKSDO010000064.1 GCA_022360055.1 Cytophagales bacterium
ACATTAACTTTCCAATTCCTGTTGATGGACAGCCTGTCTTATTTTGCCCGGAATTTTTTTCAAGAGGAAGCAAGGGGAGGTCAACATACGAAAATCCGGGAAGAGATCGAGGAGGCTGTCTACATTGCTACTATCGGTAGATCATTATGGTTTTTGTGTCTCTGGGAATGAGAATATTTTCCTCATCTCTATAGCTGGCAAGGAAACCCTTGACGAGGTGCACTCGCATGTCGGCATCAAGCAAAGCAAACAGCAATCGACAACACCTGGGTCCGGTATATTTTCATGCTCGTTTTAGCATGTCCCCACATGTTTCCCCGTACAGATTGGTGCCTTCGCGATCATACTTTATTTTTAACTTTTAATTGGTATTCGGGTTTTATTGAACTTGTTCGCATGAAACCGGTAGGACCGGAGCAAATTCAGGACACACTCAAGCATGATTATATTGCTCTGGTTGTCAGCTAACTATAAAAATGTAAACAGATGAAACCGGCCATGCCTGAGATAATTATTGAGACACCCAAGATAATGATTATTAACGGCACATGGTGAGGTTTCTGCAAATTTTAAACAGATGAAAAAAATACTTATTCTTTACGATTACTTTGATCCTGCCTACAAAGCAGGTGGTCCGATACGATCTCTGGCGAATCTTGTTCGTTTCATGGATGACCAATTGAAATTGTATATGCTCACCTCAAATCGGGATCTTGATGGAGCCGTATTGAAAGTAGAACCGGACTGCTGGATTGCCTACGATGCATTTTCAAAGATTTATTATATTTCCAACCCGCGCCGTGGATATGGTATCATTCGAAAAATCATGAGCGATATCGATCCCGACATTGTTTATATCAATGGAATGTATTCCCTCCATTTTGTAGTTTTTCCGCTGCTGGTACTGCGAAGAAAAAGACATCAAAAGGTAGTAATCGCCCCGAGAGGTATGCTACAAATTCAATCGCTTTCGATAAAACCATATAAGAAAAAGTTGTATCTGACATTTCTGCAGGCCTTTGTAATACCGCAAAACGTTCATTGGCACGTGACCACGGAACAGGAAAAAGATGAACTCTTAAAATTTCTACAAGGCAGAGGCCGGATCAGCTTAATTGGAAACATTCCGTCGTTTAATCCGGGTTTGACCTTGGCAACCAGGGCTATAAAAAAGAAAAGGGTGTTTGGGACGGTGGCATTAGTAAGCCCGATGAAGAATATTCATTTGGTGCTCAATGCGCTTTCGGGTATAAAAAGTGAATTGGAATATCATTTATATGGCCCAATAAAGGATCCGTCGTATTGGAAGGAATGCCGGGAGATAAGAAAAAGAATGCCGTCTAATATTCGGGTGTACCATTTTGGTGAGTTGCTGCCCGACAAGGTAAGTGAAGTGATTTCAGGCTTTGATTTTTACATACAGCCCAGCAAGAGTGAAAACTTCGGACATTCTATTTTTGAAGCGTTCAATCAAGGTGTGCCGGTGATAATCAGCGATCAGACTCCCTGGCGAGATTTAAAAGGTAAAAAGGCCGGCTGGGATGTGAATTTAAGCGTGGAAAATAGTTTGGCAACTGCAATTAACGAAGCGCTATCTATGGATTGCGGGAGTTATATGCAGTTGAGCTGTGGTGCCAGGAAAATGGCCGAGGAGTATATGAAAGAGACTGATTTTTCGGGAATGTATAAGAAGTTGTTCACTTCTTGAATGAAGGAAACCGGATCTGCCTGCCGGGTGCTCGGCCACAAATGTCTGAAAATTGGAATCTCTCGCCGAAACGCGCTCCTGGGAACAAATCCCTTTGCATGCTTACCTGCTGCAGTTATTGAAGAATACAATCGTAAAAAGCCATTCTTAACCCGGTGAAGTAATTGTCGAATCCATTTGCTTGCATTATTATATATGACAGTAAAAAAATCCAATAATCCGGTTTTTTTTAATTGGAATTCTATCAGTTTTCAATCATTTTTGTCTGTAGAGAAGGTTACATTGATCCGATCAATTACATTAATAGCAGACGAGTTGTTTTTTTAATGCAATATAGTTGATCTAAGGTAGTTAACCTGATCAAGTAACGTCGCGCAGATAGTATTCTGCAAATGGATCAACTGGTAGGCAATTGTTTTGTTGGTCATAAATTAGAGAGGATTTATTTTTTGACATTTTTAAAACCTTCTACCAGTCCGGAACATGTATTTCCGATCTATGCAAACGTAGTCGGGAATAGTTAGTTTTCATAATTATCTATAGGAGATAAGAATACCTACATAATGGCATCATTTATCGATGAATGCTCGAAGTATGCGGGTAACTACATTACAGTGATGACAGACATTGCCATAAAAATAAATAGAATGAGATCTATTTTGGAAAGAATATCTATGAAAAGGAATTTTTCTGGGATTTACAGACTGTTTTTAAGGTTTGCTATTATAGGATTGCTTTTAGTCCTGGTAAGTTTTTCCGGTGTACGTGCACAGAATAATATTTATGCGATCAATAACGGTGGCGATTGGGACGACGGCTCAACCTGGTCGTTGTCCTCCGGGGGAGCAACCTGTAACTGTGAGCCCGACGCTAACAGCACCGTGCATATTGGTGAGCGGTCCGGGGTGACCATGAAAGTTATTATTAGAGACCATAAGCAGGCTAAAGATGTAATAATTTACGCCGACGGAGAGTTGGAATGGACCAGATCGAGAGACCTGTACATCAATAACGGAGGGAAAATTGACGTTAAGGCCGGAGGGGTTGTGGGTATGAGCAGTTCATGGCTACAGGGGGAGATTCGATTCAATGATGGTACCGACTGTGACATCATTGTTGACGGTGATTTGTCGATATATAGAATTCAATATAACGCCTCCGGAACATATACGATTTCAGGAAGTATGGGTACAATATATGTAAATAACGACTTAGAAATAATCGGAGGCGATTCTATTTCTAGCAGTCATCCAAATTTTGTAATCAACAATTCGTTGGAATATTTGAGTAACGATGCAATTTTTACAAATGTTGGGAATCTTACTATAAACAATGATTTAAACTTAAGCAGAGACCGTGGGAAACTATATAATCAAGGAACCTTGATCATTAATGATAGGATCAGTTCCGGTTATCGCGATGATGATAATATAATTAATAACAGCGCTACAGGCAACATTACGGTTTCAGGAAGGATAAATCTAAGTGGAGGTACCAGACGATTTCGAATTAATAACCATGGTTTATTTAATCTTTCTCAAGAAATTAGAAATGGCTCGACAGGAGCTGATGCTCCCAGTTGGTATAATTATGCCGGATCGACGGCAAATTTTGCCGATGATGATGTGGATTATAATTATGATAACAGGTTGTTGCTTTACGCCAATTACGATGCCAATACGATCAACTACAACGGCAACCTCAACCAGGACATTGTTACTCCACAGGATTCCTGCTGGCATTTAACCCTTTCAGGTACCGGTATAAAAGAAACGCAGGAAGATCTTATAATAAATGGCAATGTGACGATCGAAGGGGCTGCAGCTTTAAATCCGGATACGAATAACGATGATTTGACCATAGGCGGCAACTGGACCAATACGAGCACAAATGCGGATGCCTTTCGCCAGGGTACGGAAACCGTCACCTTTAGCGGCAGTAACGCTCAAACTATTACGAATGCTTCCGGTGAAGTATTTTACGACCTCGTATTTGACAACAGTGCCGGGTTTGTCGCAAATGGCGATATTGATGTCACGGGTTCGCTTACCATGACGGACGGCGATATTGATATGGGATCAGATCGACTCACACTCGGAGATGCGGTTACAAACGTAGGCATATTCAATTATACTTCCGGTACTGTAATTGGAGCATTTGAGCGATGGATCGCAAACGGCTCGACCGAAACACTGGCTTTTCCGGTAGGTACAAGTGCAAATACAAATATTGCGACGATAGATTTAGGACCGGGAACCTCCGGAGGTTCTCTGATCGTTGAGTTTATCGATTCCGACCCGGGAAGTTCGGGTTTACCTTTGACAGATGATTTATCGACCGTATCGGCAGCATTTTCAGATGGATACTGGTCGTTCGCAGTCGCCAATGGATTTTCAGTCGGCACCTTTGATTTGACACTTGACGGAAGCGGCATGTCTTCCAATCCCATTGATCAATATACGCGAATTCTAACCCGTGCGAATGCCGGGAGCGATTGGTCGGTGGAGGGAACCCACCTCGCTGCATCCGATCCTCTGGTATACCGGGCCGGCATGAGTTCGCTGTCCGCCGAATTTGGTCTCGGAGTGAGCAGCGCCCCTCCGGCGCCGACAATTTGGTATTCTTACGGAGGTGGAGGAAACTGGTCCACCGCTACTACATGGACCCAGGATGGTTCAGGGCTCACCTTGATTCCGGCGACGGGGGGAGTGCCGGCAAGCAACGACTATGTGGTCATCTTAAGCGGGGCGACCGTAGTAATGGATGCGGATAACATCACCGTGGCGAGCCTGGAGTTGGTTGGAAATTTACAGGTTGGCACAACTTCAGGACACGATTTTACCACCATATCCGGAAATGGCAAAATGTTTCTGGAAGGATCTGGAGGGACGGATAATTTTCCGGACGGGGTTGCTACCCTTTTTTCAGATGCGTCAATTGGAGGTACGGTCGAATATAATGGCGACGGCAATGGCACCGGTACGCTTACTCTGGGCACACAGCGGGAATTTAATAATTTTATCTTAAATCTCGATAATACTTCGGATGAAGTGGTGTTGTTGAATGATATGATCATCAATGGAGATTTCACACTTACGCAGGGAGACTTCCAGATCAATGATAACAGTTCGTCGACCGTATTGAATCTGACGGTCTATGGTTCGGCACTGGTAAATACCAATGCGACAATGTCTGTCGGACAGGGAAACACAATCGGTTCTTATACCATCCAGGGAGGCACGATGCCCGGTACAGGAAACTATCACAGTATATTTCACCAGGTCAAATTCGGAGGTGATTTTACCAACAATGGCAGTGTTCGGTTTACGAATCAAACGGCACCGGTCTATGATGAGTTTACGTCTACAGGAGCTGCCACCGTGCGGTTTTTTGGTGCTGCCAACAATACGGTGAGCCTATTCGGAACTACGGATTTTTATAACCTGATCATCGATAAGGGGAATGATCAGACCTATGAATTGGAAATTAATTCGGATAACGTTACCAATATTGCTTTATACGGCCCCAACAGTGTAGGGCGTGTGGAAAGCGCTCCGTTTTCTTCGGCCAATCCTGAGGTGCGGAAAGCACTGTGGATTTTCAACGGAACGCTGCACCTTACCGGGAATATTAGTATCCCTACGTTGTCCGAAGGACGTGACATAGGCGGCAACGGCGATTATCCAATCGGTCAAAATGGCGCGTTGTGGATTGACGGCGCAAACGTAGAGGTTTATTCTACGGCCGACAATACAAGCCAGATACCGGCAGGAGCCACCGGTATCAATACCGGCGGGAGCCATCAGGCACTCTCACTATATGGCACATTTAGAATTACCAACGGAATTTTCGGTACCCGTGCAAGCGCAGGATTTATATTTTGGAATGCCGCAGCAGGAAATGTGATCGTCGAAGGAGGCACTGTGAATGTTTCTCAGTTCCGATCGGCAGGTGGCGGTACGGGGACCAACAGCTACATCCAAAGCGGCGGAACGGTCATTGTACGTTCAAATGTCGGTCAGAGCGGTGATGTGGCCACAAGCTATGCGCTTTTTAGTATGCACCTGCAGGATGCGGTATTCAACATGTCGGGCGGTACGTTGCAGGTGTATGGAGAAAGAGGGGGCGGATCCGTCTTCATCAACAGCGGGGAAGGCTATTACAGTGTGACCGGAGGAGATTTGATGGTTGAGAACAGAAACAATACAAACGCCGAAATTGCTTCGACCGTTCCTTTCTGGAATCTGACCTTAGATAAAAATGGAGGCAGCGCCAGTCAAATCGAATTGATCACAAATACGATTCA
>JAKSDO010000061.1 GCA_022360055.1 Cytophagales bacterium
ATACACAGAACAATATAATCGTGCTCGTGTGCGTCCTGAATTCGCTCCGGCCGCGCCGGTTTCATGTGTTTAAAATTTGCAGAAACCTAACCATGTGCCGTTGATCACCATGATCTTGTGTATCTCAATAATTAGCTCAGGCATCGCCTGTTTCATCTGTTTGTATTTTTTTAGTTTGCCGATACAAAGAGTAATATAATCACGCTCGTGTGCGTCCTGAATTCGCTCCGGCCGCGCCGGTTTCAATTTATGGAATTGATTTAAACAGACCTACAAGTTGTATGATTTTGGTACACTTCCCCCCGGATATTCAGCTTATTTTTGTTTAAAAATACGGATCTTTTTAGGTGTAATGTAGTTATGGCCTGACCACAAAAACAGGTCAATCCCTTGTTCGGGTGTCGCGGTACAAGCTCGTTGCAGATCGCTTCTTTGGCCGCGCCTCCAAATCACGGTCGTCTGCCGGCGCCGTCTTGTTCTTTTGTGCCTGGCCGCCCCAGCCCCCTGGTCAAAAAATACACGTGGGTTTTCAGGTAGCGGCGGCGCCTATGGTCGTCCCCTTCAAGAGCGCAACGCTGTGTTACCCTTCCGAAGAAACCGCAGTTCCGGTTAAGCCTCCGGCCTTTTTTTTGACACGGCGAAGATGTAAAACACCATCGATGTGTTATTCTTGCGGAAGCCGAATGAATATTTCCGTGCCTATTCCGGGTTTTGATTTAATCGCAATTTCTCCATTCAACTGATCGGCTATTTCTTTGACAATAAATAAACCGAGTCCGGAACCATTCGAAACTTCAGTTCCGCGATAATACATTTGAAACACATGAGGTAATTCCTGCTTGCGGATACCGATGCCATCGTCTTTAACATACAGAGTATTGATCTTTCCATTTTGGGCGAAACCAATCTCGATGTTTTGAATGGTGTTGTTCTCATTCCGATACTTAATACTGTTATCGATAAGGTCATGAAGAATTGTTTGGATCCGGTATCTGTCCGAATACAATTCCTGAGTTGACTTTATATCAATCTTGAAATTGATTGATCTTTTTAATGGGTCCGGATTCAGTTCGGCAATAATGCTTTGAACCAAATCCGGGAGGTTAAACGATTCCTTTTTGAGTTTGAGGTTGTTATTTTTTGAAAATGACATGAGATGTTTAGTGACATCATCGAGCCTGTAAAGCGTTTTTTCCATATAATACAGATACTCCCGGATTTTTGAATGATCATATTCCTTCTTGGAAATGTGTATTAAACCAAGCATGGATTTTAATGGAGCACTTAATTCATGAGAAGCGCTATAGACAAACCGGTCAAGTTCCTTGACAGTTTTGTTGAGTTTATTAATGGTATTGTTAAGCTTTTTGGTTCGTTTATCGACAAGGGATTCCAGGTTGAGATTCAACTTCAGCAGTTCCTCCCGGGTTTCTTCGAGCATTTCGTTTTTCTGATAAAGCAATTCATTGGAGCAAGAAAGTTCTTCGTTTAATTGAATTGATTCGTCAATACTTTCCTTTAATTGCCTGGAAATTGTTTCCAGTTGGATGTTTGATTTGTTCAATTCGTTGGCCTGTTCGCTCTCCTTTGTCCTAAGTCCATTAATTTCCGATTTGATTTTGCCCAATTCCATCGAAAAATCGTAAAGCGGATTACTTCGAGATACCTTTATGGGTGTTGAGCCGAGCTGAGGTTCATCTTTTATCTGTTGACAAAATGCAAGTATTTCATCTATATCTTTTTGCTCGATTACTATTTTATCGCTTTTATAGTTAGGATCCATTAAAGTGGCGGTAACAATTAATTCATTTAGTTTTAGCTAGCACGGCAAGATAAAAAAAACTTAAGATAGAGCGGTAATAAACTAATATATGATGACTTTTCGAAATTTTCAAAGATAAACAATAGTTATACTGCTGAACATGGATATGCATTTGGATCATGAAATGAGTTTCACAGGCATTTATTATGCCTGGAAGCCACTCGAATATCCGGTAAGAAATCTAAGACGGGAACGTTGGTCGTCGGGTTACCGATTTCAGGTTTGTAACGTCAAGAGAAATACTTCGTGACCTTTCCGGCCATATCGTCCAGGGAGACTATGTCATGGACAGCTCCAAATTCTATGGCTTTTTTTGGCATGCCGAATACGACCGAACTTTGTTCATCCTGGGCAATCGTATAGGCGCCTGCTTGTTTCATTTCCAGCAATCCTTTTGCTCCATCATCGCCCATGCCGGTCATAATGATTCCAAACGCATTTTTTCGAGCAAATTTAGCCACAGACCTAAAAAGCACATTAACACTCGGACGGTGTCGGTTTACCAAAGGCCCTTCCTTAATATCGACGTAGTATTTTGCGCCGCTCTTCCCGATAAGCATATGCTTATTCCCAGGCGCAATAATCGCTTTGCCCGGTGTAATGGGCTCTCCCTGGACACCTTCTTTAACTGTAATCTCACAGGCATTATTCAACCGATCGGCAAATGATTTGGTAAACAATTCCGGCATATGCTGTACGATAACAATTCCCGGACAATCGGGAGACATCACCCGAAGAAAACTCAAAAGGGCATTGGTTCCGCCTGTTGAAGCTCCTATAGCAATAACTTTATCGGTCGTGTTTTTCAGATTTACCGGCACATCATTCTTTTTCCTCGCACTGCGGTCATTGGCCGCGCAATCCAAACTTTTTGTGCCGGTTGTACTCGTTTTTTTAATCTTTGTAGCGGCGGCGGCTTTTATAGCATCACAGATCAAAATCCCGGATTCTTCAAAAAATTCCCGGGTGGCAATTCTTGGTTTTGTAATGACTTCCACAGCTCCCATTTCCAGGGCTTGTAATGAAACATCCGTTGCCCGGTCCGTGAGACTTGAAATGATCACTACCGGCAAAGGAAACTGAACCATTAATTTTTTTAAAAAGGTCAAACCGTTCATTCTCGGCATTTCGATGTCGAGCGTAATCACATCAGGCGGATTTTTTACAATTTTCTTGGCAGCGAAAATCGGATCTGCGGCCGTATCCAGCACATGGATTCCCGAATCGGAATTAAGGATCTTGGAGAGGGTTTGTCGTACCATCGCCGAATCATCTACCACCAGGACATTTATTTTTTTATTCATGCGAAAAAATGGATGTTGTTTGTAAAGTAAACGGATTATTCTATGCCGTTCTTATGAAAATCGATGGTTTTACCTGGATTAAAGGCAGCGAAAAGCCAATGATGGATTCGGTATGCCCCAGAAACAAATATCCTCCGGGACGCAATTGCTGGCAGAGATTTCTGAGTACTCTGTACTGAAGGTTTTGATCAAAATAAATCAGCACATTTCTGCAAAAAATAATATCATGTTTACCTGCTTTATGGTAGTTGGCAGACAATAGATTAAAATCTTTAAACACGACATTGTTTTTAAGTATATCTTTAACTTTAACTTTATTGGTGTATTGATTCTTTCCGCGTAAAAAATATTTCTTCAACAGGTTTTGTGGGATTGCCGAAGCTTTATCCATGCCGTAGATGCCCTTTTGCGCAAAAGAGATCATTTTGTTGGAGATGTCTGTGCCCAGGATCTGAAAATCAATATTTCTGTGAATAGCTTTGTATTCATTCAGCGTTATGGAAATGGAATAGGGCTCTTCTCCACTGGAACAGGCTGCGCTCCAAACGGACAAGTTGTTCTTCCTGTTGTCGTTCAGGTATTGCTTCAATCCGTCGGATGTCAAAAAATCAAAATGAATTTTCTCCCGGAAAAAGTCCGTTTTATTCGTGCTTACCTCGTCGATCATATTCGACAGTTCGTTTGAAAGGCCCTCCACGGAAAAGAGGTAGTCGTTGTAAGTTTTAAAATCACTGATATTCAAAGCTTTTAATCGCTTCTGGAGCCTGCCCTGAAGCATGGATTTTTTTGAAATGGGCATCCGAATACCGTATTTGTTTTCTATGAAGACACTTAATCTGTTGAATTCATGATTCGTAAGGCGAATAGGAGTAAATCCATCCGCCTTGTTTTTGTAATTAATCAATTCCATTTATTGCATACTCATTAAAACTTCAGGGCCTGCGTATATTGAACACATTAACCCGGTTGTTCCTCCGATTCTTCCGTTTTTGTAGATGTTGCTATGAAATCAGGATGCTCAAGTTTGGATAGCTCGGAGGTGTCGAATGCTTTATTCATATTAAGCACAAAGACAAATTCTTTACTGATTTCCACAATACCTTCAAGGTATTCATGATCAATGTTTATCCCCACCTCCGGGACTGCCCGTATACTTTTGTAATCAAATTGTACTACATCGGTCACTTCCTCCACGGTCAATCCGATCAATCGGTCACTACCTTCTGCGCTGAGATTGACGATGACGGCGATGTTACATGCTCCACTGGCTTTGAAACCGAATCGTTTATGCAAATTGATTACCGGTACGATCGAACCCCTGAAATTCAGGACGCCCCTAATATATTCGGAGGCATTGGGAATTTCAGTCAGTTTTTCCAGTTGTATGATCTCCAGTACCTGATCCACATTTACGGCAAAACTCTCCTTGCCGAGTATAAAGGTGATAAAACTTGATTTTTTATCGATGTCGATGATCTCTTTCATTTTTTTTCGTGTTTTAATTCATTGCCAATTGACTGAATAAATAATTTGTATCCAACATAAGGGCCAATTCCCCATCCACCATGACGCTACCGCCTGAGAAATAAGGTTGATTGATAAATAGCTCACCAAGCGGTTTAATAACCGCCTGGTGTTCGCCGATGACTCTGTCTGCAATTATCCCGTATTTTTTGTCATACTTATTGATAACTACCACCATTTCATCCTTTTCCCGATCGCTCTCACTATTAAATTTGCTGCTCAGCGAAATAAAAGGCAGCATCATATCGTGATACTTCAGGTAGTCATTTTCGCCTGAATAAATGTTTTCCCATGTCTCCTGATAGCAATATTCAATTTCAGGCAGGGGGAGAAGCAGCGTTGATTTCCCCACTCCTATCATCAATGTATCAATGATCGAAAGTGTTGCGGGGAGTTTCAGGGTAATAAAAGTTCCGAGATCCTTTTCAGTTTCAATTTCGATACTTCCGCTTACGGCGTTCAGCTCTTTTTTCACAATATCCATTCCAAAGCCACGCCCCGAAACTTTACTTATTGCATCGCTGGTCGTAAATCCCGGCTCCATCACAAAGGATAATAATTCTTTTTCCGAAACCTGTTGATCATGTTCCAGGTATCCCTTTTCGATAGCTGTTTTCTTTATTTTTCCCAGATCAAATCCGCGACCGTCATCCTGGACTTGAATTACGACATTGGCCCCCGTATAAAAAGCCGTAATCTTAAGTACGCCCTGTTCTGATTTTCCCTTTCCGATGCGCTCTTCACCGGATTCAATTCCGTGATCAATACTGTTCCGAATGATGTGAAGTAAGGGTTTTTCTATCGCGCTGAGAATGGTCTTATCAATTTCCGTCTCCTGTCCTTCGATGATCACACTTACACTTTTGTTCAGCTCTACGGACAGATCCCTTACGTGCCTGTTGAACTTGTTTAGCAGTGTTCCTATGGGAACCAATCTCAAATCCAGTGCATTATTCCTGAATTGCTTGGTAATTTTATCAATGTTCTCGATCGCATTGTTCAATTTATAATCTTTATGCACTTCTGCTAAAACCTTTAATTCCGCTGTGGATGAAACCAGGCTGCTTACAAGATTCATCAGATCATCAATTTTTTTTGAAGCTACATTGATCGTGGAATTTGAACTGTTTTTGCTGCGTACGGCAGCCTGATTTTCACTGCCGGTATTTTCTTCCTTTACCAAGACTTCGGTCGAACGCTGCATTTGTCCGTCATCGGTCCGAAGATCGGCCAGTTCCCGGAAATTTTCCAGAGTATGTCTCTCGATATCAACCGCTTCCCGATAATTCTTTTGGAAAAATGAACGGATAAAAGCTTCCGAAAACGATGACGGAACATCCGCATCCAATACCGTGTATTCCTCCTCATCATAGAAGAGGAATACGTCTTTCACCTCCTCCAATTTGTGTTTGCCCTGAAGGTATATCTCCCAGGACGTTTCGCATATTTTGTTCGCTTTTTGTGCATCCCAGCTTTGTTCCGGTTCGTGGATAATAATTTTATGCCTCCCCATTTCCTTGAGTTCATCCAGGATTTTATTCGGATCAAGGCCGCGTTCAAACACCGACTTATCCGGCGACAATAAAATAAGGAAACTACTCGATTCACTGTCTTTGTTGACCGGAGCTTTGACGGGTTTCTCCTGCCCTTGAGTCAAATACCTTTCAACTGATTCGATGATTTCCTTTTCCTGCTTACCGGATTCCTTATTTTCAAGCATGCCTGCAAGCACATCTTTTCCTCGAAGGGTGGTATCTATTATTTCATCGGACAAGGCAATTTGACGGTTTCTGATTTGATCATACAGTGTCTCGAATTCGTGCGTCAGGCTTTCCATATTTTCAAACCCATACATTCTCGCAGCTCCCTTCAAGGTGTGCATCGTCCTGAAAACATTTTGAATAATTTCGTCCTCATCACCTCCTTTCTCAAGATTCAATAAGTCTTCCTCGAGCGCCAGCAACATTTCCCGGGTCTCATCAATAAAACTGTTAATGTATTCGTCCATCAATCCAATGCTCTTTTAACAAGTTTTTTAAAATCCTGAATATCAAATGGTTTCTTGACCCATGCCGTGATTTTGGCTTCCTTTGCCTTTTGCTGTTTATTCGTACTTGTTTCTGTCGACAGCACAAATATGGGGATGTACTTATACCGCTCTTTCTGACGCACATACTGAACCAACTCCGCGCCATTCATGTTTGGCATATTATAGTCTGTGATGACCATATCGATCCTCGAGCCGTTGAAATACATCAATGCTTCTCTGCCATCACTGGCCTCATCAACGATAAAACCCATGTTTTCGAGGGTTTTTTTAATAATCTGTCTTGAGGTATTGAAGTCTTCAATGACAACAATCCTCTTTTTTCTATTTTCCTCCATGACATAAAAATTATTCCTGAGACGGATTGCAGTCAGCGAACGCTAAAAATTCTCAAAATCCGATGTCTGCAAACTGTGGCGTTGTCCGTTAGATTTCGATGTTGTGTTTTCGGACCCTTTTCTCGTTTTTCGCTGCCGGCTGCTTTTGCGCCCTTCCCTGTCCGCTTTCATTTTTTTATGGGTGGCTTTGCTGTCTTTCGTATCGTTTATTTGAAAAAAAGCTACCGTATCAAGCAGGCTTTGTGCCTGCGCAGACAGTTCTTCCGCACTCGACGCCATTTCTTCCGAAAAAGAAGCATTTTGTTGCGTTACCACGTTGAGTTGCTGAACCGCCGTATTGATTTGGTCCACACCGGAGTTTTGTTCCATACTCGCCGCAGCTATTTCCTGAACCAACAAGGATGTTTTTTGGATTTCGGGGACCAGCGCATCGAGCATTTTGCTGGATTCTTGCGTAATGGACAAGCTGGTTTTTGAAAGGTTTTCAATCTCTTCAGCCGCCAGTTTACTTCTTTCGGCAAGTTTTCTAACTTCCTGGGCCACCACGGCAAATCCTTTACCATGTTCGCCGGCCCTCGCCGCTTCTACCGCCGCATTAAGCGCCAGGAGATTGGTCTGAAAAGCGATATCATTGATAATAGTAATCTTTTCAGCGATCGTTTTTATGGAACCAAAACTCTCTTTGCCTGTTTGGTTCATATTGTCCATACTTACGGTAGCCTTCTTTGAGATTTGCTCGGTTTGCTGGGCATTGTCATTGTTCTGCTGAATATTGCTGACCATTTGTTCCATTGAGGAGGATACCTCCTCCACTGAGGATGCCTGCTCTGTGGCCCCTTCGGAAATTTGCTGGGAACTTGAACTTAGCTGTTGGCTGGCCGCAGCGATATTATCTGATCCAAGCTGAATATTTTGAACAATCTCCTTCAGTTTGGCAACCATATCGTGGAAGGCATTGTTCAATTGTCCGATCTCATCTTTTTGCTGCAGGATTTCGTTGTCCATTTCGATAGCCAGTTGTCCTTTGGAAATCCTTTCGGCCATGTCAACACTATTCTTAATGCCTTTGGTAATGTCTCTGGTAAACCAAACAGCAATAAGGACAGCGATGACAATTACAACCAGGCTCACAGTCAGAACCGTGATCGTAGTTTTCACCTGGCTCGCTTCAACGAATTGTTCCTCATCGCTAATACTGGTATTATAGGTATTTGCGATTTTAGTGAATAAAGCCCCAACTTCTCCAAGGTACTTTTCCGTTTCGGTGTAGTATATGTCTATTGCCCTATCCATATTATTTAAATTATGATCGTTCCAATCGATCATCGCATCCAATCTATCCAGTACCTCGAAAGATATCGGTTCCGTATTTTCAAGATAATACTGCTTTGCCAGGGCAATGTTCCCCTGTTGAAGATACTTTTCAACCGTTTTAACACTTTCATGAAGTTTTTTGTGAGGTTCTTCGACCCGGTCGGCGATTGTGGCAAATTCAGGATTTTCATTTTTAAATTGCCTCAGTTCATCCGAGTTAAACCAGACCCCAAAATTGCATTTTCGCGCGTCCTTTTCAACATCCACGGCAACAGTTTGCTTGCCTTGCACGAGGTATTCCTTTACATTCATAGACCAAATCAAATGATCCTCCTTAGCTTCCCGCAGTTTGTTGCTCATTTTGCGGTCACCAAGGGTAAATTCTTTTTGAATTTTGGCGGCAGATTCATGCAACTTGATATGAGGTTCTTCCAGCTCCAGGAATAATGATTTTAGTTCCGGGTATTTGGATTCGGCCTGTGTTCTTGATGCACTGTAGTACCATTTTCCCAAAGCACATTTTGTCGGATCCAATTGAATGTTCAGTTCGGTTACATCCGAATTGGTAATAAAGGCGTTCAGCTTTTTAGTCCATTGAAGATGATCTACGTGTCTTTGCGTTATTTCATCCCTGTTTCTATGGCTGTAATTAATGTTTTTGGCCCCGGAAATAATATCTCCGATACCCACAATGCTTTCAAAAGCAACAAATGCCAACAAAGTGATTACAATTGCAAAAGCAATTGTAAACTTTTTGCCTAATTTAAAATTCCTCCATTTCATGATTTTAAGTATTTCTGTTTAAAAAAATTTCCGAACAAAAGTTAACCTTCTTAATAAGCTTTCTTATTAAGCTGCTATAGTGGCTATTCCGGTGTGCTATGAACGATCAATGTGGCGTGTCGCACCGCTTGTTTGACAGACCTACGCTACGTTCAAAAATCGACCACAATCGATGGAGATGGTTAGGATAATAATCGGTCAATTAACAATGTATCAACAAAAAACACGAATATTCAAATATTCATGAACGTTTTACACGAAACCTCCCTGAACTGCAACCTTCATTTTAAAATTCTACAAATCTTCTATAATCCCTTCACCCGATTGAACTGTCAGCTTCTTTTAAAACGGTCTAAAAGCGAACGATCCAATCCATGATTAAGGATGATCAAATATATATTCAAGCTTAAATACATAGCATCTGAATTACTGAAAATTAGTTACATATGAAATGTAAAGTTTATCAAATCAATGTTATAATTGATCGCATTGGTTATTTAATTATGATTCATTAAAAAAAATTAATAAGAGAAAATTGTAATATCAAAAAACATAATTACAAGAATTATCAATGACTGAGCAAAAGTTTACAGGCTACAACAGCTTCATATCAATGGAATTCCATAGTAAACCATGCCCTGGTGCTCATTTTGCACACCATCGGGCTTTGTAAAACCCGTGTCCATGCTTTTGGTGATGATATTAGCTTCTTAAAATTTTATTATTGATGGTTTGCAAGACTCCTTTGCGTGCTGATAAAATCAGAAAATAATTTAATAAAATAATGGGATAATACAAAAAATAGCATTGACTTATGTCGAGAAACAAACAGATCGTTCTGTCACATTGCTACAAACATTACAAGACCGGAAGGGCAAATTCATCTTTGTTCACCTCACGCATTCCGTTGCGTTTGATGCAACCCTATTCCAAAGGGGGGTGAATATTTCTTCAACGGACGGTTGTAATAATGTATGGTTAAAAACCGGAAGTAAAATATGCGGCCTCCATCAATAAAGGAAAGATAGCATGGCCTGCGAGTTGAACGATGCCGGTGATGAGGCGCTTTTTCGAGGACATACTTGCCCGTCTTCCCGGCTTTTTTCTCATTTGGCAGCCTTTCGAATTTTAAGAGCAGCCGAGTCTCCTTTTTTTGCCGGATGTCTCAATGCATGTCTTATGACCCATTTCAGTTCAGCGGATGCATCTGTTAACCAATGGTCACAAAGCGTTAAGGCTAACTTTAGATTATCCTTTGCCATATCTCCGATATGGTTGGCGACACTTCTCCTCACATAAAGATCAGGATCGTTCTTCAACTTTTCCAGAATAGGGATGGCTGGGCTGGGATCACTGATGAAAGACGGAATCCTTATGGCCCAGGGTAATCTTGGCCGGGTGCCTTCCGAACACAACCTGCGCACATGAGGATTGGCGTCCTTCATCCATTCATAAAGCACCTTCATGGTTCGATCTTCATCCTTGATGATAAAAGGACGAATGGAAAACTCGCAGGAGAACCTTTTAGTCAACTCATATTGTGCGTGCATGGAAATATCGAAAGGGTCTTCATCATTATTGTATTTCTTATCAATACCATATTTGGCAATGTAATGGCAATGCGGCATATAGAAGAACACGGCCAACCCGTTGTCTTCGGTCTTTTCCAAAGGTGGGGTGAGTGACTTTAACATAATACCAATAGCTTCGGAATAGGTACCCGGCAAATGTTTTCGCAGAATTACCGCTATGTGTTC
Source organism: Cytophagales bacterium (assembly GCA_022360055.1). Classification (GTDB taxonomy): domain Bacteria; phylum Bacteroidota; class Bacteroidia; order Cytophagales; family Cyclobacteriaceae; genus JAAUQL01. The sequence continues at coordinate 10,890 of JAKSDO010000061.1, forward strand.
GCTTCTTCGGGTGATGCTAAGTGGCTCAATGCCATCCAAAGCATCCCGGGCAAAAGCGGCTTTGTCGAATGGTTTATAAACATGTCGCAGGTTTTCCCCAAGCTGTTGAATAGCGGCTTTGTCCAGCACCATTTTTAAAGGTACTCCCTTTTGAATGGCACTCGGTGCATTTGGAATTTTAAGCTCCTTCATTATCATAATTGCTACAACGGCCTCGCCTATAGCGCGTGGCGGTTTTCAGAGCACGCCGTCCCACGTCCAAAAAAAACTCTTTAGATGCCCAAAAAACCTTGAATTTACCGCATTAGCCGCCAAAAGCTATAGGCATCGTCGTGCGTTCGTACTTTATTATTTTACTAATATTCTATTTCAAAATCCAAACCATTGGCAGCATCGATGCACATTTTCATGTCACGGACACCGATATGGGCATTATATATTTCCCTTTCTTTGTTAAGTTGTTTGACCGTCTCATATAACACTTGAGGGTCGGCGTTTGCAACTTTTTCAGCGGTATCATAGCCGGCTTCTAACAAAACATAGGCAAATGTATGATTCACCCATCTTATTCTGGAAAGGTCGGTTAATTTAGTAAGCTTCATAAGCTCAATCTTACTAACTCCTGTTTTATTTGAAAGTTCACTTCTTTGATTGCTCTCCGGGTTACTGCCGTCAACCCCTTTTTTATACACCGTTGTGCCGTTGCGCACGATTCAAATCATGCTAAACCCAATGTTTCAATATTGGTCATTTCGCCATAGCAGCAGCTTTCAGATCTTTTGGCATTTTTTCTATTGCATATCTCAATGACGTGCGGGGCATCACAGTTTTGTTCTTGATCACATAGTTAAAAATCTCTTGTTGATTTGCTTCGCCGGCAGCTTTTAGCATCCATCCATACCCCTTTTGAACCAAATCATCTTTATCCAAAAGCAAAATATCCGCAATTTCCAATATGTCACTCAGGAACCTACCCTTTCTCGCAGGTACGATCAATGACACAGCAGAGGCTCTGCGCATCCACCGATTCTCCGACTTTGCGAAGTCTTTTAACGCTGTAATGCTCTCAGGATACATTACAATAAATTTCCCCACCGTGTGATTACAAAGGGTATCACAAGAAGCCCAATTATTCACATAATTGTCGATCCAGTTCCCGAATATCTGAAAATCTCCAGGTTCGTATCTTTCATGAATGTAATGGGACCAGTGACACGCTATGAATGATTCTTCAATGTAGCCCGATTGCCATAATCGTTCACATAGGTCGAATATCTCGGATTTGGTTTTTGAATCAATTTGTTTGAAAAACCTCTTACTAATCTTGTTTACAACCGGAACCCTTACCCCATAGGATTTTATCTTTTCTTTGAAGAAATTCTGACCGGTCGTCCTGGTTTTTTCATCGATGTTATCCCTAAGATCTTCTCTGATTTTATCAATTATAGTTTCCATAACATATCAAGAGTTTCTGCATGTAACGGTGTTGTCATAGCATGTCTCAAAGTTCTCCCGAACATAGGCAAGGGATTTCAAAAGGGAAAGCGTGTTTACAAAAAATGATGAACCATCTTTAAAAATCAAAAAATACAAACAATGTTCCCGTAACGCATGTCTTTTTACCATATATTGTACGCTTTAGACCGATCGGGTGATAAACCGGTACTCCGGCGCTTTATTAAACAAAGTATATTTCAGCAAATTCCTGTCATCTATTCCACTCAAATTCCACAATCGATTGTCTTTCCAAAAACCTTTTTGGAATGACTTTTTGAATGGTATCTTTTAGCCTGTCGATCACCGATTCCTTAAAGTAACTGCTGTGCACTACAATACTCACTTCCCGAACAGGTTCCGGGTTGGTAAATCTTCTAATATGAACGGCATCCGGTTCATTAATCACAGAAAGCTCCGGCACAAGCGTATAACCTACACCGTTTTGAACCAGGCTTTTCAGAGCTTCGATGGAGCCGCTTTGGTAATCAAAACCTATTGACGAACCAAGCTCCGCACGCTTGCAGATCGAAAGCGTTTGCGCTCTAAAACAATGCCCTTCATCCAAAACTAAAACTTCACTCGGATCAAGGTCTTCCGCCAGCATGAATTTTTCATTGAAAAACCGGTGATCTTTGGGTAGATAAAGGAGAAACGGTTCGTAAAATACCGGTATCTCTCTGATGGAGGCCTCATTGAGCGGTGTGACCAGAAAACCGATATCAATCATTCCGTTTTCAAGTTGGGAAATAATCTGCTCTGTTTGAAGTTCCTGTATTTTTAAATGAACTCTTGAATTTTCGCTCATAAATAGTGGCAGGAAGCGGGGAAGTAAATATGGAGCGAGCGTCGGAATAATACCTATTGTAAATTCTCCTTCCATTGATTCTTTTTCATGGTTGACAAATTCCTTGAGCTGCCTGGATTCCCGAATAATTTGCCGGGCGCGGACAATTACTTCCTTGCCTATCACAGTCGGTTGAAGGGGCTTTTTATCACGATCGAAAATTCGAACACCAATTTCTTCCTCCAGTTTTTTTACCTGCATGGTAAGATTGGGTTGGGATACAAAACAATGTTCAGCAGCCGTTACATAATGTCTGTATTCATCCAATGCCACTATGTACTCGAGTTGTTGTAATGTCATATAATTTTTATTTATACAAATATAAAAATTATTGATTTGAATAATAATAAATATTTTGTCAGTTTTAGTTAATAATAAAAATACATCATACTATGAGCAATAACAGTAATAACGGCGAAAGCAAATGCCCGTTTTCAAGTGGAATTCTGAAACATGGCGCCGGTGGCGGTAGGTCAAACCGTGACTGGTGGCCCAATCAGTTGAATTTGAACATTTTGCGCCAACATTCCTCCTTGTCCGATCCGATGGGCGGGGTGTTTAATTATGCTGAGGAGTTCAAAACCCTCAATCTGGACGAAGTGAAGAAAGACATTTACGATCTGATGATCACGTCCCAGGACTGGTGGCCGGCAGATTATGGCCATTACGGACCGTTGTTTATCCGAATGGCATGGCACAGTGCCGGTACTTATCGTATCGCCGATGGCCGCGGAGGCGGGGGATCGGGAACCCAGCGCTTTGCTCCGCTCAACAGTTGGCCTGACAATGCAAACCTCGACAAGGCACGCTTGCTGCTCTGGCCGATCAAACAGAAATATGGCAAGAAAATCTCCTGGGCCGACCTGATGATCCTTGCAGGGAACTGTGCCCTCGAGTCGATGGGCTTCAAAACCTTTGGTTTCGGTGGCGGCCGTGAGGATGTCTGGGAGCCTGAGGAGGACATTTACTGGGGTTTGGAAAGCGAGTGGCTCGGAGACAAGCGTTACTCCGGTGACCGGGAACTTGAGAATCCTCTGGGTGCTGTTCAAATGGGACTGATCTACGTAAATCCGGAAGGGCCGAACGGCAATCCCGATCCGCTCGCGGCAGCCCGTGACATTCGTGAAACCTTCGGCCGCATGGCTATGAATGATGAAGAAACCGTCGCGCTTATTGCTGGCGGGCACACATTTGGCAAAACACATGGTGCCGCAGATGCGAGCAAGTATGTTGGCAGGGAACCTGCCGGTGCCGGTATTGAGGAACAAGGCCTGGGCTGGAAGAATACCTATGGCCGTGGCAATGCGGGTGATACAATTACCAGTGGCTTAGAGGGAGCATGGACCAAAACACCTACCAAGTGGAGCAATAACTACTTTGAGAACTTGTTTGGTTACGAATGGGAGCTGACAAAGAGCCCGGCAGGTGCGCATCAATGGAAACCGAAAGATGGCGCAGGCTCCGGTACGGTACCGGATGCACACGACCCGTCAAAGTGGCATGCGCCATTCATGCTCACGACAGACCTTACTTTGCGGATGGATCCTGCATATGAAAAAATTTCCAGGCGGTTTTACGAGCATCCGGATGAATTTGCAGAGGCATTTGCTCGTGCCTGGTTCAAACTGACACACCGCGACATGGGGCCGCGAGCGCGCTATTTAGGTCCTGAGGTCCCTGCCGAGGATTTGATCTGGCAAGATCCGATCCCAACAGTGACTCATGAACTCATTAACGATCAGGACGTCACTGCGTTGAAAGTTAAGATACTCGGTTCGGGACTGTCTGTATCCCAACTGGTATCCGCTGCCTGGGCATCGGCTTCTACGTTCCGTGGTTCCGATAAACGAGGAGGCGCAAACGGCGCGCGTATTCGTCTTTCTCCGCAGAAAGATTGGGAAGTCAACAATCCGCCTCAACTGGAGATGGTATTGGAAACCCTTGAAGGTATCCGGAACGCATTTAATAGCGCTCAGGCAGGGGATAAGAAGGTTTCACTTGCAGACCTGATTGTTTTGGGCGGATGCGCAGGGATCGAGCAGGCTGCGAAAAACGCCGGCTACAATGTGACGGTGCCCTTCACGGCAGGTCGTTCCGATGCCTCGCAAGAACAAACCGATGTAGAATCATTCGCCGTCTTAGAACCGGCTGCAGATGGTTTCCGCAACTACCTGAGGGGACAATACGGCGCATCGGCGGAGGAAATGCTGGTAGACCGGGCTCAACTTTTGACGCTGACTGCACCTGAAATGACGGTTCTCATTGGCGGCATGCGTGTCCTTAACACGAATTTTGATCAGTCCCAACTCGGCGTCTTCACCAGGCGTCCGGAGACGCTCACCAACGACTTCTTCGTCAATCTGCTCGATTTGGGCACGAAGTGGGAGGCGGCTTCCGGATCCGACGAAATATTTAAGGGCCATGATCGTGCGACGGACGAACTTCTGTGGACCGGTACCCGTGTCGATCTCATTTTCGGTTCCAACTCAGAACTTCGGGCCCTTGCCGAAGTCTACGGATGCACCGACGCGCAAGAGAAATTCGTGCACGACTTTGTGGCTGCATGGACCAAAGTGATGAACCTCGACCGTTTCGACCTGGTCTGAGTTCAGGGTGATGAGAAGTATTAAAATGGAATTTGCTCGCAAAGACAGACGTAGCTATACATGATGGGATAGATGAGGCATCCTTTCGCTCAGATGGAGCATTTCTCCCTAATTTATCTTTAAACGCAGAAAAAAATACCTTCGCGATGTAGAGCGCGTGTAGCCCAAACAATTTCTGATCTTTAATGCTTATATATAATGAAAGGACAGGGCGCTTCAAAAGAAGCGCTCTGCCTTCTCTTATCGCTAAGCAATTTTGAATGATACACTTGATAACAGTTGTAGGTAAGAGCGCGAAAAATTTCTACTTGGAGCGACAATATATCTCTGATTTCAAATCATTGATGAGGACGGTCACATCCGGAAGAGTGATGATCATCTCAACAAAATTTCGCTCGGATTTATTTTACAATACGGAAAAACCCAGAAACAAAGAAATATTAAAAATGTGGGCGCTCTACGCAAATACAAGTCTATCCGGTCTTGATCGAAAAGATTTCACCGTCTCCGACGGAGATGAAAAATCATTATCGAGATATTTCCTGTCGATCAACCAACTGTCTACAAACTGGTATCATTACTGGCTTTACAGGAAAGCATTCCATTATATGTTCAGCAATGATCAACAAAATCCGGTCGCTAAGACCGTGGTGCAGTGTGACCAATATCTCATTGAACACACCAGCACAAAAAGAACTCCATTAATTGGCTCCAACGAAATGATTTCTCCCAAGCTTACAAAGGATACTCTTGCGATTGCCATGTACATTATAAAGAATGAAACACGTTCAAATTGATGAAACACAAAACAGCGATTTTTTATGTTCCGGAACCGGAAACACCTGGTCATTTACAATTCGGAGCAACCCCATACACGAATTTCGGATCAATCCGAAAACCCGGGTGTAAAAAAAGTTTCTCCATAAAAATGGCATGATCCGCAGATCTGACCGGCGGTCTGTTTGCGAAACACATCAAAACACCATGCTGTTTCTCGTAAACAACATCTATCCATTCCTCTTGGCAAGTTACAGACTCGCGTCATTACAACATCGAGATACGCTGCGCTAATCTTGCGGCTGAGTCGATGGCCTCCGAATTATTTCGGTTAATACTTTATTAATCCTTCCTTAATCTTTTCAGAAGATAAGGTCAGGAATAAATTTTTTAATTTGCGTTCAAATAGCGAAATTGGTCTAAGCCATGAATAGCACCTTTAAAGCAGACGAGGAAATTTTCGGACAAATAAAAGTCGGGAATCCAGAAGCATTTCAATTGCTGTTCGATCGCTATTGGAAAAAGCTGTTTGTATATGCCTATAAGGCACTAAACCATCCGGAAGCGTGTGAGGACGCTGTGCAGGAAGTGTTCATTAATCTTTGGGAAAGAAAAGAAAAACTGGAAATCTCCAACCTAAAAGGATTCCTGTTTCAATCTGTAAAAAATAAGATCGCCAATCATGTCCGGCGAACAAAGTTTACCCGGGACCATCTTGATGTTATAAGTAGTGCTTCCCTTACTGACAATTCAACCGAAAACATCATTGCCTATCGAGAGACGGAGCACTTCATCCATTCGGCCATTGAGCAGCTTCCCGTGCGCTGTCGCGAGGTGTTTTACTTAAGTCGGTTTGAGCGGCTAAATAATCAGCAAATTGCCACAAAACTCAACTTATCGATTCGTACCGTAGAAACCCACATCAGCAATGCATTGAAAAACCTTCGGCGTACACTGAGGGATACCGCGGCTACACTATCCATTTCGATCATCCTCGGTTTATTGAGTTAATCTTTTCGGATCTTTCTCCGAATAAAGCGGATGGCCTGGATTTATTCCAATTATTCACATAAAGTGGCGGATTAGTAGGGGAAGCAATTTGATTGTGTTACAACCCTGGTACATGAAAACTTTACCTCAACATCAGGTATTGAGATTATCGGACGAAAAAGCTGACCGCGATTCAATCCGTGGATCAAAAAAGAACGGTAATTATCCGGCGTATTTCTGTGATTAATTCATTCTTAAGAATATTACCAAATCGTTAATTATGAATCTTCACTTACGTGCAGCATCCGAATTGCGGTACTTGCTGATAAAGATTGGATTGATGACCAAGGAAGAGTACATACAACTTGCCGACAAATACAGACACAACCGATGCAGTAAAGAAGAAAAAGAATTATTCGAACGTATTCTGGATAATTTTCAGGTAAATCAGAAAGATTTCGAGTGGGATCTAAGTGATCAACAAAAAACCAACAAGAAGATAAAAAGCGTAGTACTGGATAAGATCGGGACAGATGTGCCGATAAAGGCAGGAAAATCTTTTGTTGCACGATTTATACGCATTGCCGCGTCAATAGTTTTAATCTCGGGCCTGACCTATCTTTTCTATGTGAACAACAATAATACCCAATCCGCGCCGGTACCGGTATTGGTAACAAAAACCACGGAACATGACCAGCGGTCGACGATTACATTGAGCGATGGCACGGTTGTGCATCTCAATACCGGCAGTTCCATTAGGTTTGAGGAAACTTTTTCAGGAGATAAAAGACTATTGGAGTTATCGGGAGAAGCCTTTTTCGAAGTGGCCAGAAATGAACTCATACCTTTCGAAGTAATTTCCGGACCCGTTCGGACTGTGGTACTGGGGACTTCATTTAATGTAAATGCAAGGCAAAAAAACATCACCGTCGCGGTATCCTCGGGGGAAGTGGCTGTCTCTTCCATGATTGGTATGCCAAACGAAGCACAGGACAGACGGACGATTCTACGCGCCCGTGAAAAGGTGGTGTATGATCATCAAAAAAATACACTTTCCAAATCGGAAGCAGACCTGCAACTCGATCTCGCCTGGAAAAACCCGGAAATCAATTTCGATAATACTCCGCTTAGTTACGCATCCGTAATCCTCAGTGCCAGATACAACAAAGAAATAGTAATCAGGGACCCGGCGATTAAGAACTGCAGGATTACCAACCGGTATATGGAGGAATCTCTTACCAATATTCTGGATGGTTTGGAATTTATCATTGATGTGAAATACGAAGTGAACGAAAAGAACCAGATTGTTTTATATGGAATTGGATGTGATGATTAAAAAATGCTTATGAATAGATGATAAAAGAGTGCTTTTATTCCCTGCCAGGCAGGGAATAAAAAAGTCCGAAGCTGTTGGCCCAGCATCGGACTAAACAATGACTTACTAAAATCAATGTTTTATTTACTTCATTTCAAATTTATGAATATTAAAATACAAAAGCTATTGATGTACATATCAAGGCAATTATTATACATCTTTTTGTTTCAGGTCGTTGCGATGCAACTATTACTGGCAAATGAAACTCAGGGGCAAAAGTTGGATCAAATCGAAATTGATGTTTCCATTAACAACAATACCCTTGAGGAGATCTTTTCCAAACTGACCGAACGTACCGGTTTTCAGTTTGGCTACAACGCGAGGTTAGTGCAATCAAAAAAAAGATACTCGATTAATACGGAACAGAAAAACCTGTATGAAATCCTGTATGAAATCGCGGGAGAAGCCCATCTGCAATTTAAGCGGGTCAATAATAATATTTTAGTTACAAAAATTAAAAACCCCGGCTCGATTGAAAGGATTTTGATACAGGAAGATATTGAGATTACCGGTCGTGTGTTAGATGCCGGAACAGGAGAGCCTTTACCGGGAGCTACCGTTTTGGTTAAAGGTGTTACAATTGGTACCACAACAGATGTGGACGGAAGATTTAGTATTGACGTACCGGAAGATGCCGAAGCCATTTTAGTCTCATTTGTGGGGTATGAATCTCAGGAATTGAGCATTTCATCAAAGACCAATTTTGAAGTTTTGCTTTTGCCGGATTATCGGGCACTTAATGAAATTGTAGTGATCGGATACGGAACGCAACAAAAAAAGGATATTACAGGAGCCGTTGGCACGGTGAAAAGTGAAGATTTCAACAGGGGTGTTATAAATTCACCGGGTCAACTGTTACAAGGTAAGGTCTCAGGGGTACATGTCACTTCTTCGAGCGGAGCTCCGGGTGCCGGCCAGCGAATTATAGTCCGGGGACAAGGCAGTATCCGGCAAAGCACAGGACCATTGTTTGTTGTGGATGGCTTTCCCCTCGGGCTTGCGGGAACCGGTTCGGGACAAAGTCCTATGAACTTTATAAATCCGGAGGATATTGAATCGATCGATGTTTTGAAGGATGCGTCCGCTACGGCCATTTACGGTGCCCGGGGTGCGAATGGTGTCGTAATAATTACTACAAAAAAAGGAAAAGCCGGAGTCTCCAAAATCGATTTCTCCGCAAATGTCGGGATATCCAAGATGGCAAGGGAAATCCCTGTTTTCTCGGCAGATGAATTCCGCAGGCAGGTTGTCGCCGTGGGCGGCACGCTGGAAGATCGAGGAGCTGATACCTACTGGCAGGATGAATTGACCCGCACTGCAATTACACATGACCACAACCTGGTCTTGCAAGGGGGTAGTGATAACTTTAACTATCGGGCATCTCTTGGGTATCTCGATCAGGAAGGGGTAATAATTAATACAGGTTATAAAAGATACAGCGGAAGAGTGAATGCCACTCAAAAATTGATTGACGGACGACTCAATATTGATTTTACGCTGAACTCAAGTATTCAATTAGGAGAAAATGCAAAACATGGCACGCTGGTTTCTGAGATGCTGGATTTTAATCCAACCTATCCGGCTCGGGACGAAAATGGAGATCCCGTAAAATATCCGGATTTGATGAATCCCCTCATAGGTGCTGAGTTATATAAGGACTTTTCGGAGCATCGAAGGACGATCATAAACATGGCACCCTCGTTTGAAATTATTAAAGGTCTGGTTTACAAATTGAATGTTGGCTATGATAACAATTCAATCGAAACTGATAATCAGAGCATGCCAAATGCGGATCCTTTCGAAGAAGGAAGGCTGGAACAAAGTTATTTCAATGGCCGAAACACACTGATAGAAAATTATTTGACTTATGATTTTTCTATCGGAACCGATCATGATTTCACCCTTTTGGCCGGGCATTCTTATCAGGAAACCTACAGCAGATGGAGAATCTGGAGCATAGATAATTTCCCGGATAATGATATCGAGCCGCGTTATAACCCCGGTTTAGGACAGGAGCTCGATTTAGTGGACAACCATCCCGACGGATGGGCACGCATAAATGAGTTGCAATCATTTTTCGGAAGGGTCAACTACAGTTACAAAGACAAGTATATGGTCACTGCGACCGTACGATCAGACGGGTCTTCAAAATTCGGCGGCAATAATAAATACGGTACCTTTCCTTCATTTGCGGCCGGATGGAGAATATCGGAAGAAGCATTTATGCAATCTTCCATAATTAGCAACTTAAAGCTGAGGGCCGGGTGGGGACAGACCGGTAATCAGGAAATCCCCAATAAAATTACCCAGGCTTCATTTACAACAAAGATATCAAATAAAGATAGCTACCCGCTTGGCGGGGAAGAGCCCCCCTATACGGCCGGGACAACATATGTGCGGTTGGCGAACCCGGACTTGCAGTGGGAGGTATCCACACAAACAAACGTAGGTCTTGATTTTGAGCTTTTCGAAGGCGCATTGTCCGGAACTTTGGATTATTTTCATAAAGTATCCGACAATATTTTGCTTGAAGTAAAACCGCCGGATCCAATTCAACCGGCAACAGATTATTGGACCAATGTAGAAGATATGATCATCACCAATAAGGGATTGGAACTTGAACTGGATTATCAATATATAAATGAAGATGGATTTTCATTTGGTCTGGGAGGAAATATAACCTTTATTGACAATGTTGTCGAAGATTCCCCATTCACTATTCTGACAACAGGAAGCGCTTCAGGTTCGGGACTTACCGGCGCCACGATAAACGGATTGATTAACGGCCACCCAATCGGATCTTTTTACATGCAGAAATTTCTTGGAATCGGTGATGACGGTTTATCCGTATTTGAAGCGTCCGAAGATGGTGGCCGAATGGTTACGGGTAGTGCTTTACCGGATAAAACCTATAATATTTTTGCCAATTTCAGTTACAAAAATTTTGACCTGAACTTCAATTTCAATGGAGTATCGGGAAATATGATCTACAACAATACGGCCATGAATAAATTTTACAAAGCGAAATTGGCTAATTCATTGAATACCACCGATAAAGCCATTGAATATCCGGAGGAAAGCATCATTAACTCCTCATCTGTATCCACGCGATATCTTGAAAATGGATCATTCTTTCGTTTGAACAACATGACATTGGGATATAATTTCGATACGAATGCCATTGGAATTGGCAGTTGGGCAAAAGGATTGCGATTATCGATCACCGGACAGAATTTATTTGTTATTACCGATTATTCAGGTTTTGATCCTGAAGTAAACCAGGACCGGTCTATCGATGGGATTCAGTCTGCCGGAATTGATTTGAATGGATATCCAAAAGCCAGAACATTTATTTTTGGACTCAACATGTCATTTTAATTAATCTAAATTCGAACTCAACATGAAAAATATAATAAAATTAGCCTGTTTAGCATTCGCATTGCTCATGGGCAGTTGTACAGATCTTGAAGAGCAGATTTTGGACGAGTCCCTGTCAGGAGGCGCTTCGGAAAACGACCTTGTAAAAGGAGTGGTTGCACCGGCATATGGTATGTTGCCTGAGTTTTACAGGCATACGAGATATTTTGCAGTTCAGGAAATCTCTTCGGATGAAGCAATCCTTCCGTACCGCGGAGGAAGAGATTGGGGTGACAATGGTATTTACATAGAATTGCATCAGCATACGTATACTCCGGTTCACAGTAACATACAACAATGCTGGGATTATCTCACCGTGATGATTTCTAGAACAGTAACGGCAATAAGTATCCTGACACCATTGGCAGAAACCGATGCTGAAGCCAGGGTTTTTCTGGCTGAAGTAAGAGGGCTCAGGGCTTTTTATAACATGATCGTGCTGGATCTCTGGGGGATAGCCTTTCAGAAAGAAGATCAGGGTGAGCTGTCCATTATTCTCAGAAGGAATGATGCTGTTGAATACATCAGAACCGAATTTGAAGCTGTGATCGATGATTTAAGAGAAGACGTCGGGCCCGGAAGATTGACCAGGGCAGGCGTATATGGGTTATTGGCGCGTCTGCACTTGAATGCTGCCGTTTGGCGTGATCCATATGCAACCAGCTTTAACTTTACGGACGAGGATATGAATAAAGTGATCACGTACAGCGATATGGTCATCGGTATGCCTCAATATGCGTTATCGGAGGAATTCTTCGCAATTTTCGATAACGACAATCATACCAACAAAGAGTTGATATTTGCAGTAGATCAGCGCCCCGATCTAAACGGTCATAATCGAATGTCATATTTTTCCATGTCCGACAATTTTTATGGAAATCCGTTATTCCCAAGAGCAAATGGGACCGATGGTGCGGCCATTACCTCTGATTTCTACCAGTCATGGGTGCAAGCATATGGTGCTGTGGATCCTGCGGAGGCAGACGCCAGGTTTTGGTGGGAAAGAATGGTCATACCGTCTGATTCTGCTATTGCCGCGGAGGATTTTGAAGTAAACCGGGGTATTTACAGAGGGCTGCAATACGGATTGCAAAACACCGGAAGAAGACTCCCTTTTATTCAAACGGACGATGGGCGATATAAAATTGGAAGACTACGTGACTGGAGACGAGCAGAAGAAAATGCATATGTAGATTTTGTTGAGGAAATTAATTTTACCGCGGAAGGAAGTGATTACAATACCGGATTCAGAGTGGAGAAATACCAGTGGAGTAAGCAATCGGATACAGGAAGAAACAAAGGAGAGGCAGATCTTGTCATTGTCAGATTGGCCGATTTGTTCATGATGCGCGCCGAGGCTAAACTCCGAAAAGGGGATGCGGCCGGGGCTCTTGATGACGTCAATATCGTGCGCGCTTCAAGAACAGCCAGGCCGGATGTTACACCCCCTGCTTTGTCGGCAATGGATCTCGATATCCTTTTCCGGGAGCGGGGATTCGAATTTTACTGGGAACACCAGCGGCGTACCGATATGATACGTTTTGGAAAGTATGAGGGAACCTGGACGGAGAAGACAGATAATAATGTTCAGAAGCGTCTGTTCCCGATTCCACAATCAGCAATTGACGGAGCGTCCGATGCAGAAGATTATTTAGTGCAAAATCCCGGTTACTAAATAGTAATAATAAGTTATACCCGGAGGCTGTCAATTTCTTGTTTAGACAGCCTCTTTTTTTGCTAAAAGAATAGGGAATAATTCCTGGAAGTGTTAAGTAAAAAGTATCATTTCGAACGAAGTGAGAAATCCGGTTCAATCGACACCGGGCCGCCACGAATAAGCCGGATCTCTCCTGACGTAGATGACAAGGTAGGGGCTGCGAAATGACAAAAATGTCGCTTTTAATTTTACTTAAGGGCTAGTGACATACATCAGAAGGTAATTGAATACTCCCAATTTGAATTATTCCACATGCCATGCATACGGATTGAGACGAATCATCGGGGATCAACCCTAAAATCTGTGGGGAAGGATAATAAAACGGTTATTTGCAAGATCACCTGAAAAGTAAAAACTTCTACCATTGGTCATAAAGTACTCGACAAAATTACTTCCATCTGAACGTGCGGTTGGGTATTTCCAAAATCAGCGCGGGTCAGGATGGGTGGTGTGTTGGCCGGCCTTTAAAATGTTCGTTTTATTGGCTTTATACTTCATAAATATCCTTTACAGAACATTTTATGAAGGGAGGGTCGTGCGGCATGAGCGCATCCTGATCTTTGATTTTGGTGCCCTTTCTTTTTCGTTCTTTTTCTTTGGGCATGCAAAGAAAAAGGACAGGCCATGAATTTTCATTCGGCAGAAAAACTATCCGGTCCACTGATAAGTTGAATTCAGCTTCCCAAAAAAATACCGTTTGATCCATAATCGGGTTTAAACCTCGTGATTTGATTTCCGGAATAATGGAAACAATGCAGCCTTTACGGCCTAAAGATCTTCCAGCAGGAAAAATCGAATGTCCGGGACGTGAACATTAAAAAAACCCAACCCGTTATGGACGTTCGTCGGATAGTTTACAGGTTCTCCCAATGCATCCAACCATAGACGCTGATGGTTATCCCTCAATTCAAGAAATTCAAAATATTCCCGGCTGATATTGGCCATAGATACCAAGACCGTATCCTGGCTGGAAAAATCCCGAAAGAAAACAGTAAATTCATCCTCCAAAATACTTCCTTCAACATCACTTTCATCGTAAACCTGTGTAAATGGACGTTCGGAAAGATCAAAAGACCTTCCCATAGGCTGTGCATTGACCATGTACCAGTTCGGGCCGGGAGGGTCCTGAATGCGGAAACTAATTCGCAATAAGGTATCATACGATGTGAGGTGCATCTTTGGCTGAACCTCTGCAAATCCGACAAAAGGCAGGGCGATTGCGTCGGCATGTGTGCTCTGTCCGTTGACGGGATTGATAAAGGACAACCTATAGCGCGTCCCCGGTTCTTGCGGGACATCATTGATGCCGTAGATCCCGGGAAAAAGTTCTGCCATGGTGTAATCCGTATTGTTCGCAGTAAGCTTTACATCAATGCCGGGCATTAAAATATCTTGTAATATCGAATCCAGATCGCTGTCCGGACCTGCTTCCAGTGCATTAAAATTTCTACTCAATGAAACGGCAATGAATTGATCGGGAATCAACTGAGCCCCAACTACCACCTGTTCTTCAGGCACCGGTATGCCATCGACTTCTAAAGGATCCGGTAAGCAGGCATTCAAAAATACCGCAACAGCGATCAGAATCCGTATTTTTTCGTGTATGTTCATTTTTCAAAAGTAAAACGGTAGGTCAGTGAAGGCAACATGCCAAATAAACCGGGTTGTTCATAGAAATAGCGATTCGATTCATCATCATAATTTAAGCTGATGGCTATAGGAGTGGCCCGGTTATACGCATTATAAAAACTCAGTTGCCATTCTCCGTACCATTTCTTATCCGGCCTGCGTCGACCGTGTAGTGTGATGCTTAAATCCAACCGGTGAGAATCATTTAATCCTACGGAATTTCGCTCAGGATAAACAGGAATCAGGTCCACCCCTGTAAGAGCAGCATTCGGCATAACATAGTAACCGATCACCGGTGTAAATCTGGCTCCGGAAATGAACTCCCATACGGCTGAAAAAGTCCATCTGGGATGAGGAGTATAATTGGTGACCAACGAAAGATTATGCCTTCTGTCATATCGGGCGCGAAATGGCTGACCATTGTTTAATTCATCAAACTGCCGGTCGGACCAGGAAAGTGTATAGGCCAACCATCCTCTCAATTTTCCTGCCTCTCGTCTCAATAATACTTCTGCGCCGTAGGAAGAGCCCTTACCCTGCAAAAGCGCCTCTTCGAACTCATTGTTGAGCGTAAGATTGGTCGCTTCTCGGAAGGCAATCTGATTTGTCATGCTTTTGTAATACACATCAAGGCTTGCCAGAATACCGGGTTGCTTAAAGATATGCTGATATCCGGCAGTAACCTGATCAGAAAACTGTGGTTTGACCTGAGACGTAACAGGATACCAGATATCTGTGGGCAAAGCAAACGAAGAACTTGACGCGCGATTCATGTATTGAAACATTCGCGAGTAACTTACCTTGAACGCATCATTTTCCTTGATCTGCCATCGCACGTTCAAACGCGGCTCCGGATTGATGTAGAACGACTCTTCCTGATAGGCCGATGAAAGTCGAAGGCCCAGCTCCGTACTGATCTTTGCTTTGCTATACCTCCACGAGCTATAAATAGCACTTTCCAACATGTTCCTGATCCTCCCGTTTCCGGAAGGTATAAATTCAGCTATTTCTCCATTGGAATCAATAAAATTGGGAACTACATTATGCCTGATGACACTAAGTCCGCTGGTGAATTCATGATTTTCATTTTGCCTGTATACAAATTGGTGTTCGAGGCCCAGGTCATTAATTTCGGAGTTGACCCGCAATTGATTTTCATCAAAGAAGCTGTTGATATGATATCTGAATTGAGTGTAATGAAGGTTGGTAGTACTCGATATTCGACTATTATATGTTTTGTCAATCAAAAATGAATGGGTATTGTTTTCTATTAAAAAATTCGTTCCGGTATTCAGGTTTTCACGGAGTTCTCTCCTGTAATCCAGATCATCATCACCTTTATAGAAATGGTATTGAAAGTTCAGAGCTCCGTTTAATTTGAAATCAATCTGAGCATTGAAATCATAAAAGTAATAAGGCAGTGATTCTCCCAGTAGACGAACCACCTGGTCGGCGTACGTCCTCCTGCCCGCAACCATCAGAGACAATCTGTCCTTGACAATCGGCAGTTCCACGGCAAGGTTGGATGCCAGCGTACCAATACTGCCTTCAACAACAAAATCACGGTAACTCGGCTTTCTGCTTGTGATATCTATAATAGATGACAATCTTCCACCGTATTGGGAAGTAAAGCCTCCGGTAAGCATAGTTGCATCGCTCGTGGCATATGGATTAAATACGGAAAGGAATCCAAAAAGATGACCTGTGTTATAAACCGTAGCACCATTGAAAAGTACCAGGTTCTGATCGGCATCCCCGCCTCTAACAAATATGTCCGAACTACCTTCCACTCCTTTGGTGGCTCCGGGTAGCAGCAACAAATTTTTTATGAAATCCGCTTCTCCGGTCAGGGAAGGCAATGTCAGAATGGCTTCTTTGACAAGCATATATTTGCTGTTGGACATATCATTAAATGAGTCGTCCATCAGATAAGGAATTGCCCTGATTTCGATTTCAGCAAGTGCTTTGGTCGCCTGATGCAGGAAAATTTTTATTTCTTTTAAGCCGGAAATTGAAACTGCTGTTTCCTCTGTTCGGTAGCCCATAAAAGATGCGGTGAGGATATCATCGGAGTATATATTTATCTTGAAATATCCGTTTATGTCGGTAATATCCCCCGAGCCATGCTTTCTAAGATACACATTGACGTAAGGTAAGGGCTTGTTGGTTTTGGCATCGAAAACATATCCTTCCAGGGCCCTGTCCTGAGAAACAGCTTCCGCTGACAAGAAGACAATAATCGATAAACAAACAATTAAGGACCTATGCATAGCCATTCTTCTACAAAGTAGAATTGAAATTACAGATTAATGTTGTTTATCCCCTACAATATTCTCTTCTTAATCATATTATAATATTGATCGAACGGCCTGTCCGAATCATTTGCGCTTTGAGATCATTCCTTTTTTCGAACAAAAAGTAAGCTCCGGACGGTTTTAGGAAATATCGATCGTGTGCAATTGAGTTCCGGGTGCATCTCTTTAATCCATTCAAAAGACTGAATTATGTATTCTTCAGTCTTTCAAAAAGCGGCTCTTTTTCCGGATCAAAATACATATGGCAACGTGCTGAACTAAAAAACCCGGCTCGATTTATGTGCAAGGCAGGTAAAAATGAAAGCGAAGTTCAAGCTGTACAAGAAGTTGCGCACTAATTCAAACTCCTGTATTCCGCCGGACTCATACCGGTTTTCTTTTTGAATAATTTACTGAAGTGCTGAGGGTATTCAAAACCCAGACTGTAGGCAATTTGACTGACGGATTCATTGGAGCCGAGCAGAGAAGTCTTGGCCCGGTCAATTAAGAAAAAATGTATATGCTCCCGGGCATTTCTGCCCGTCTCTTTTTTCAAAAGATCACTGAGGTAGTTTGAGGACATATGAAGCGCGTTGCCACAAAAACTTACCGTAGGTATTCCGGCTAAAAGTGGCTTATCCGAGTTGTAGTAATCTTTGAGCAAGTGTTCAAAACGCGAAACTGTGTCCTGGTTCATATTGGTCCGGGTATAAAACTGACGATCGTAATAGCGGGTGCAATAATCCAGCATCAATTCAATATTGGCTACGATCAGCTTTTGGCTATGCGTATCTATGTTTAAGCCATACTCCTCAATGATCTTGTTGCGCAGACCGGCAATGGTTCGTTTTTCATCATTTGACAAATGAAGCGCTTCATTGACCTCGTAGGCAAAAAATGAATAATCATCGATATGTTTTCCCAGCGCTGATTTTCGGATAAGGTCGGGATGGAAAAGAAGGGACCACCCTGTTGTGCCATGATCTTTTTTCCATTCCGGTATGGTAACTACCTGCCCGGGTTTGGTGAATAATAAAGTGCCCTCCTGGAAATCATAGGTGTTACGGCCATATTGAAATGAGCCCTCTTTGCAATCTTTATACATCACGTGGTACAGATCGATAGCTACCGTTTTCCCAATATGTTCCGGCTTCTGTACCATGTTGTTATGATTGTAAACCGTTACCAAAGGATGTTTCGGTTTTTCCAGACCGAACATCTCATGTGCTTCCGAAATTGTTCTAACGCCGATGATCTCTTTCATATTACAAGAACCTAACGGTAAATATAGCTTATCTTACTCGCGAATAGATTTATCTCCTCAGACGATCCACCTGCATCATGATCATT
Source organism: Cytophagales bacterium (assembly GCA_022360055.1). Classification (GTDB taxonomy): domain Bacteria; phylum Bacteroidota; class Bacteroidia; order Cytophagales; family Cyclobacteriaceae; genus JAAUQL01. The sequence continues at coordinate 29,386 of JAKSDO010000061.1, forward strand.
TTATCAAACATTTTATCACTCAGCCATCTTCTCATAAACAAGATAGGTTTGGCCATTTTGCCAGCAGCATATCTCGTTTTGGGGCTTTTACTTTTGATCGCATTTGAAATAGTTTTTGCTATTACGTCCGGAGAAGTGGAAGGTGAACCATCGTATGCTCCTTTATTTGCTTCAATAATGGCATTGGAAAGATGTTCGTAAGCCCCGCCCCTTGACCTGTCCACCATGGGCTGGTTCATGACATCACTAAATTCGGTTTCGATGGCTCCGGGTTCGACGATGCTCACTTTGATACCAAATTGTTTGGTTTCCAACCGCAGGCAGTCACTCCAGCCTTCCAATGCGTGTTTGGAGGCGTGGTACCAACCGCCGAGAGCTATGTAAATCTTTCCTCCTATCGAGGTGATGTTGATGATGTGCCCCGATCTCTGCTTGCGCATAAAAGGCAAAATTTTTTGAGTAAGCGATCCCAGTCCGAAAAGGTTTACATCAAACTGACGTCGCGCATCCTCAATTGATACGTCTTCAATGGCGCCATAAACAGAATAGCCGGCATTGTTCACTAAAACATCTATCCTGCCCTGCTCGTCGATAATCTGTTTCACCGCAGATTCAATATCGTCTTCCTCAGTTATATCAAGCTTAATCCTGTACCCGCCCACATCTGCCAGATCGTGCATTTTTTCGATTCTTCGGGCAGCACCATAAACGATATGACCTTCATTGATCAGCCGCAGAGCAGTGGCTTTACCTATTCCGGCAGAGGCACCCGTGATTAAAATTACTTTTTTCATCTGTTTATATTTTTTTAAGCTACTGATACACAGATCAATACAGTCATGCTCGTATGTGTCCTGAATTTGCTCCGGCCCTGCCGGTTTCATCTGTTTAAAATTTGCAGAAACCTCACCATGTGCCGTTGATCATCATGATCTTGTTTATCTCAATGATTAGCTCAGGCATGGCCTGTTTCATGCTGTTTTTTAGTTTGGTAATGTAAAATTATGTTGGTCAGCGGAAGACGGTGTATACCTATTCCAGAATCACAAATACATTTTACAGATTTTAGCTGTTTTAATTTTCCAATTTTCGGTATTGGATTTCGAGCATTTAAGATTAGCGTTACATCCAACCACTAAAGGACGCAACGATTACTAAAGTATTTTTTGGCATAGTATAATATTTAGTTTTGAGATTGCATCAGTCTCAAGTAGCAGTGTTTTAGTTATTATTTTAAAAAGGCGAACACCTATCCCTCCAGCTCCTTTTTTCTTAGTAATGCCTCCAAAAAATAGTAGTCCGCATAGTTCAACGGCACAGTAATCTCCGCTCCATGAGGTATACTGCCTACACTTCGGGTTAAAATGAAATTGTTGTTTTCACCCTCCTTTGCGCGATAAGCAGGAGATGAGAGGCTTTCAATGACTTGATCGGCAAACCCCCGGTATTTTTCACCGTCCTCACCCGTGTACGTACTGAGTTCGTATAGCGCAGAGGCAATGATAGCTCCGGCTGATACGTCTCGCTCCCTCAACGTGTACTTCGATTTGTCTATCATCCATTCCGGTTTAAATTCGGGGTCGAGTGCATTAAAATCCCAAAGGGGTATCTTATCGGCAGGCAGGCTCGGGTGGTTGATGATATAATCAGCGATGTTCCTGGCAAATGACAGGAATTTTGGGTCGTTGGTTTCACGGTACACCATAGTAAAGCCATACAGCCCCCATGCCTGCCCCCTGGCCCAGGCCGATGCATCGGTATAGCCCTGACAGGTTGCTTTATCCAACACATCCCCGCTAAGTGTGTCATAGTCAACCACGTGGTAGGAACTAAAGTCTTTGCGATAATGGTTCTTCATTGTTGTTTCGGCATGCTCAATGGCAGCATCTTTATATTTTGGGTCGCCGGTAGCTTTAGAAGCATAAAACAGCAGTTCCAGGTTCATCATATTGTCAATGATCACCGGGAAAAACCATTCGGTTTTACCATCCCATGCCTTGCGGTAATCCCATGATTCGGTACAACCAACGGTTGAATTGAACCTTGTCATCAGTGATTCGGCAGCCTGAACTAATATGGGTTGGTAGGCTTCATTCCCAACAAGTCGCAAGCCATTACCATAGCTGCAATACATCATAAATCCAACATCGTGGTTATTGGTCACAAACTTGACAGGCTCCAATGCCTGAGTCCATTTTTCAGCCTCTTTCCTCCATTTTTCGGCTTGTGTATATTCATACAAATACCAAAGACTGCCGGCAAAAAAACCACTGGTCCACGATTTAATGCCCGTGGTGTGCAGTTTGCCGTCTTTTGTCGTTCTTGGCACCCGGGTGGGGTCGGTAACTACTTTTAGCATATTGGTGTATTGTGCCTGTGCCAGTCGAAAATTATCTTCGATCAAACGATTGTCATTGTTTGGCTGACATGATATCAGGATTAGTACTGCGATCAAACCTTGTAGATATTTCATGATTCTTAGCGGTTTATGTTTGTTATTGGAATGGTTCTTGGGAAATGGTGAAACTATTTTCACCGGACAAGTTCATTTTCTTAAATGAAAAAACAAGGCGTGTAAGCCCCTGCGGCCATGATTTTTTCAACTTGTCATCCCGGATATCGATAGGTTCTTTCGACACGGCCATACTTGCAGCATTGTAGGCCAGCCACAATGTAAAATCCGCTCCGCTCAGTTTTACCTTGCCGGGAGTGGTGGTATCTACACTACACGAGGTTAGAAAATTGATGGAGGTTTCCCCGTTGTTTGACGCAAGTTGAAATTTATCGGAGATTTTAAATGATTTCCCCCTTTTCAACCGGTACGATCTCCTCCACGATTTGACTCCGGCTTTTGTAGGATAGGCAGTAGCAATTTCAACACTAAAATTTACTGTTTTCGAATTGGCGGAAAATCTGCAATCGGTTGCTTTGAATTCTTTACCGTCTTTTTGGTCATGCCCGTTTATTTTAGGCAGGTTATGGTACTGTGATTGCATGGTCCAAATATCGTATCGTTCCGGGCCAAAGGTTCTTTTGGTGTAGGTTCCCACTCCCGCATCAACGATACACGGTTTGCCATTGTAATACAAAACAAAAGAGCCCGCATCGTTATGGTTATGGCTTTCCTTATTATATCCGCCCTTTGCCGCAAAATAAAAACCATCGGTGGCACCTGCCCGATCTCTTGCGCCCATGATTTCAGTATCGGGCAGCCAAAAATGAGCAATCAAAGGTTCTTTCGGACTATAATCAAGTACTTCATCAACAAGAAATATGTTGTTCAAAGTGGTCTCTATTTTTCCTGCCGGTATGTTATATTCTTCCCAGTCTTGTTCACGGGCAAGAAACGCCCCAAAAGCCATCATGTCGGGGTCTTTGATTCTTTTTCCATAGTTATAGATTACTCCCGGACGGCTGTGGATACGTGCGCCCGCATCCGCAAAATTGATAAAGTACGGATCGGCGATATAGGCTTTGCAAATGTAGCGCCCGATATTTTTGATCAACTCGTGATCGAATACATTGATTTTTTCTCCTGATACCCGGTATAACAGATCCAACACCTCAAATAACTTTCCCCCGGCGTGTCCCCAATAACCGGGTCCCTCCTCGCAACCTCCGTCATTGTGGTAATAATTGATAAACTCATCTACGGAGCGCATTACTTTTCTGATACCCGAAATTTGTTTCTGCTTGTCTTCTTCCATCAGAAGAATACAGTTTAGCACGTTATAATTGCACCAGGGATTCCAGTTGTTGACAAATTCGGTTTTAAAACCCATCCACCAAAAATCGTCACGGGCATAAAAGGGAGTGAGTATTTTATCGGTAATTTCTTTTTTTATTCGCCGATTAATTAAAGGGTTTATTTTATCGAATTCTTCTTTGAAGAAATGGTGTATCCAGGCAAGGGTTGCTCCTGCACTTCCGGCTCCCAGGTCTATGATGGGTTCTTCTACATCGGGTAAACCGGCTTTTTCCCGTTGCATCGTTAAATGGGCAGACAGTCCCCAATAGGTTTGTTCGCAATAGGCCCACACCCCATTGACAATCTGGTCAATGAATCGGCCTTTTCCTTCGGCCAGTTCACCAAACAGCAGTGCATTAAGGACATTTCGTCGCTCCCGGTAGGGTATTTGCATTACCTCCCTGCTACCTGTTCGCACAAAATCGAGGTAGGTACTCGCGGGAATGGAAGGCCAATTGTAATCAGCATATTTTTCGGCTTGCCGAATATACGACTGTCTTAAACTGACCGGTAATTTGTTCCAGGCTTCCCGGTCGGCATAATCGGGATACTTCACCCATTCGTTTTGAGGTAATATCCATTTTCTAAATTCGGAGTTTTTATAAAATTGTTTTAAAAGTCCCCGGTTTTCGCCTGCATACACCGAGTTTATTAAGCCAAAAAATGCTGCGCAGAGCAAAAATTTCAGGCAATTGTTTTTGATTATCGTTAACATGGTGTTTTCTTTTTTGAAATTTTGCACATACCTTGTTATCATTCCGTTATTTTTCCCATAAATTTAAAGTCAGCCGATTTTTCTAATTTTATTGAGCACCATCAACTTTTGCCGCATAATCTTCCTCAACTCCGTTTGATCTGCAACCAGTTTCATCTTGCATGCAGTTAGGTTGGATTACCTAATATTTTACCATTCATCGATCCATGTATAGCTTGTGTATAGACTATCATTATTATAGTCAGTATCAACTGCATGTAAAAAAGTATCCTCACTTGTGTTTTCATAATTTATAACTCGGTCTATGTATTTATTTTTATTCTCAAGATTCATTTCTGATACCAAAAGGTAGCCCACCGGATATCGACTGTTCGGTCAGCCCAGCCCCATTTTTCCATTTGAAAATCCAAAGACTTGCTAAATGGAATCCCGTCTAGCAATCTAACTCGAGAATTGACCGTTACGCCGGGTCCTTTAAGCAAATTGGCATCTCCGATCGGTTGAGTGATGAACAAATGGTTGTACAATTCTGGATGCCCCCAGGCATAGCCGTAGTAGTCTTCTGTACCGGTACCAAAATGATCGGGAAACTTGCTGCCGTCGATATAGATTTTTTCATCACCTTCGCCCCACCAACGGCCGTAGGGCTTGTATATCTGATAGGTGTCTCCCACGAAGACGCCCTGCCCTTGATCCACTTGTAAAAAAGGCAAATCAAATCCTTTTCTAGCTTGTACTGCCAAGTTCAACCTTTCTTTGTGTTCACTATGAAAGTACATGGAGTTTTCAGTCCATTTGTAGGGAATGGTATTGATCCAATATTTGGCCAATACCGGTACTTCGGAGGTATTCACCAAACTGATTTTAGCTTTTTCTTTGAATGGCATTCGCCAATAGGCAGCCATTACGCCTTTGGAATCGACTTTTCGGTAATAGTCTTTTGCTTCCTCGGGTTGATCGCCGGTGCCAAAAAACAATCCTGCGGGGCATGTGACGGTTTCGTTACCGTCAAAGCTAATTTTTAGCACGACACCCTTCAGTGCTTTGTTTATGTCTTCAGCATCCAGCTCCAACTTGATAGCGTTGATGGTTTTTGCTCCTTCAAAATCAAGGTCGATTTGCTTACCTGCTTCCAGGATTGTGCCTGTCCATTGATTTTTTTGTACTTCCCCTTCAGTCTTGGTTTTGTTGGCGGTGTTGGCTTGAAATTCGATCAATTGATTGCTCACCTCTTCAAGTATTCCCGCATATTTCTTAGTCGTTTCCACATTGAAGCTTTCTACTTTGACCTTGCCGTGATACAGTCGGTAATTGATGTTCCAAAACAGCCCTTGGAATGCACCTTTTTTCTCATGAGGGCCTTCGTAAGTTATCTTGATGCTCTTTTCGAAAGGAATAGGCGCGTAAAGGTTGTGACCAGGTTTGGCCCCTTTGTTGATCGGTAGCTCATCCAAGTCCACAGATCGGAAGGATAGCGGTTTGCCAATGTCTTTGTTTTGCCCGATCAAAGCACCCATATGGTCTGCTTCCCAAAACGGTACTTCTTCACCGTCAATAAAAAAGCGTAAGGCATGTTTAGCGTTGGGATTACCCGTCATCCAAATGCGGGTGATTGCTCCCGGGCCTTTAACATCCATTACTACCTGTACCTCTCTGCCTTTATACTGCTCCCGCCCGTAAAAATTACTCCAATCTGCATTAGCGAACATGTCACCGTTATCGGCACGTTTGTCGTAACTACTGACCTGATGTAGCGTCCACAGTCCGTCCGGGTGTCTGGTGAGCGCATCCCGATCGACCATTTCTTCTAAAAGGGACTGGAATGTTACCTTCATAGTGTTTTTTTGGGCAGTCACCAATAGAGGTGTGAATACCCAAAGCAATAAAATAATGTGTTGTTTCTGTTTCATTTTTCTTGACTATTAATAGCGTATTATTATAAAGTCTTTCTTATTTCAATCAATTCCTCCATCACCTTAAAAAGATTGACTTCCTGTTGTTGGGTATACTCGGTCTAAAGAAGGCAATCTGTAAGTCTTGGAGCCTTTCCCCCCAGGCATTGGCAGTATGGGTTCCAAAGAAAATCCAGTGCAATCAGTTTCATCCTGTGTGCAGTTAGGTTATGTTATTTTACCATTCATAGATCCATGTATAGCTTGTGTATTTGCTATTTGGAGCATCGTGTAATTTTTCATCGTTTCTTTCAGGCCATGTTTCGCCTGCTTTACAGGTCAGCCGTAACCCGTTTTTAAAATAAAAAGGGTCTCTGTCATGGATTCTGTATGCGGCAAATTTGGCATTCTCTTTATCAAAATAAGTTAAACCCGCCAAATCGTTGGCAAAACGTCCCGAAGTGAAGTAATAAGTGCCTAAAAAATAGTCTTCCAGTCCCGATGATAAAAACACCGGTTCTTTAGCGCCTCCAACGTAAGCCCTCATGCATGCCTCTAAAAAGCTTAGTTTGTGCCACTCTTCCTCATAAACCTTACCTGGTTCGGCAGCTTCTCCCTGCATATAAACCATGTACAATAAGCCATCCTTTTTTGTGTTGCACAGGTTAAATTCATCATAGGCGTTTACCAGTTTATCTTCCACTTTGTACAATTTCATCCTGGCGTTTTCCGGAAGGGTTACACCATTAATGGTTAGTGGCAAATTGCTTGTCCCCCTAAAAATCCACCAAAAATATCCTGTATCCTTATTTTGGGCAGTGATCTTTAGTTTTGTGCCAAAGGGTATTTTAAGGGTATTATACATTCCGCCTTTGCGCCCTGTTTTGCCTATAATAGCAGATGACTGATAATGATTTTCAGAATGGTATGCATTGGCGAACCCTTCCGACATTTTCATTTCAATAGATGGTTTTTTCTCATCGTCGATATAAATGCGTATGATGGTATTTTC
>JAKSDO010000178.1 GCA_022360055.1 Cytophagales bacterium
GAGGGTAAATGCTTTGGCTCCAACGCAGGAGCTGGTTGATGATTATGTGATGTTGAACGGGAGACCAATTTCTGATCCTGGTTCGGGTTATAATGAGGACAATCCTTATCAGAATCGTGATCCTAGAATGTCGGCAACTGTTGTTCACCATAGATATGAGTGGGAAAAGCCCGATGGATCATCTCAAACCATTTACATTCGGCCGGGCACCGCCCCTGACGAATCGGCAGCGCTCGACGAGTACAAAGGTCAGGGAACCAATTCTACTTCTACCGGATATTACTTGAGGAAATATTATGATCCTGAGTCATTGGCCAGCTTTACCTCCGGGCTCAATTTGATCCTCATCAGATATGCAGATGTATTGTTGATGTATGCTGAAGCAAAGAATGAACTTGGACAGATGACAGAATCGATCTGGGACAATACCCTTGGGGCCTTACGCCAAAGAGCAGGATTTACAGATGCAGAAGCCCTGACGTACAATAGCTCATGGACACAGACTGAATTGAGAGAGATTATTAGGAGGGAGCGACGTTCGGAATTGGCTTTTGAAGGATTGCGAATATTTGATATTAGAAGGTGGGGAACTGCCGAAGACGTGTTGAACGGATATCCACACGGGGCAAAATTTGGAGAGCCGGGAGTCGATGACGGGTATATTCGATTGGATCTGAGGACATTTAATCCGGAGAGAGATTATCTCTGGGCGGTTCCGCAATCACAAAAGGACCTGAATCCAAACCTTGGTCAGAATCCTGGTTGGTAGTCCAATTAAAGGCCGCTAATTCAATTGATTAAGTTGTACATGTGGCTTCAAGATTTTTAAAACTTTAAATATGAAAACAATGAACTCAATCATAAAAAAAGCATTATTTGTATTTACACTATTAGCAGTTGTTGTCGGATGTAATGAAGAAGATTCTTTAAGAGATACGACAGTCACATCTGTAAAATCGTTATATGAACCTACTGAAGGTAAATCTGTTATACTGCAAAGTTCTGCGTCAGCAAGCCTGTTTTTTGAGTGGGAGCCCGCCAGGGCAGAAGATAGTGGAATGGTATTGTACGAGGTGGTATTTGATGAAGAAGGCGGAGATTTTTCAGCGCCTATTTATAAGATGGCTTCCGATAATAACGGCGGATACAACAATACCACTATAACGCATAAGCAATTAAACAAAATAGCAGGGATGGCAGGTATTGGTTCGGGAGAAACCGGTAGAGTTATCTGGACAGTTTTTTCTTCAAAAGGGATCAATGAGATGAAAGGTGAAGAATCCAGAGTATTGGAAATTACCAGATTGACAGGTTTTGAGGAGGTTCCGGTAGATGTATATGTGACAGGGGAAGGCTCTGAAGGCGGTTCTGATCTTGCTAATGCGGTTCATATGAAAGCTACTGCACCCGGAGAATTTGAGATTTATACCAAATTGACTTCAGGACAATCATATCATTTTGTGGATGCCATTAGCGGTTCGCCTCGAACTTTCTACATCGATGGTGAAATCATCAAAGAAGGTAGTACTACCAATACTATTGATGAAACCGGTATCTATCGAATAAAACTTGATTTTAATGTAGGATCGGCTGTATACACTCAGATTACAGATCTGCAACTGTATTTCTGTCCAACCAATTCATTCCTTTTCTCTCTTGATTATATTGGTTTTGGTGAATGGAAAGCATCAAGTCAGCCGGTTACTTTCAAACAGGAATCCTGGGGTCGGGATGAACGGTACAAATTTATGATGACAACCATCGACAGCGACGGTGAAACAGTCAAAGAATGGTGGGGGACTAAAAATTCAACTGATGGACCTCCTAGCGGAGCTGATTCTTACTACCATCTGGCACAGGTGCCGGAATCGCAATGGGATGATAAATTTAAGTTTGCCTCTGAAATGGATATGGCTTTAGTGGACGTTGCTGTGTACTTCCAGGCTGATAATGAATATACTCATAATGTTGTTAAAGTAGGCGATCAATAGGTTTTATTAGAAAGGACAGGGAAAACCTGTCCTTTCTTGACAAATGTAGGTTTAGAAAAAAAAAATGATGTTTAGATACTTTTTCTCAATAGTAATAGTTCTCACGATTGGTTCATGCAGTGGTAGTGATGATCAAATTTCCTCAGATAATAATGGTTATGAAATAGATTGGAATGCGGCCGCCGATAGTAGTAGTCTGAGTCTTATAGATAATTTCTGGAACGGCTCCGGAAAATATTTCAACTATGGAAGTGATGGCAATAAGGATTTTCATTACTGGCCGCAGGCACATGCACTTGATGTGATGATGGATGCATATATCAGAACTGAAAAAAACAGCTATTTGTCATTTATCAGTCAATGGTACGATGGTGTACCTGCAATGAATGGCAGCACATTTCTCAATGTATTTTATGACGATATGGAATGGAATGCCTTAGCCATGTTGAGAGCATACAATGCTACTGATGACGAAAAGTTCAAATCTGCAGTTGATCTGGTCTGGAATGATATCAAAACAGGATGGAATTCAAATGCAAATGGCGGTATCGCCTGGAAAAAAGACCAACTTTATAGTAAAAATGCGTGTTCCAACGGACCTGCATCTATATTAGCTGCGAGGCTGTACCGGCAGTTCGGGAATGTCGATGATAAGGAATGGGCGCTGAAGATCTATGCATGGGAAAAGGAATATTTGTTTAATCTGGCCAATGGAGCGGTTTATGACAATATTAATAGCAATACGGGAAAAATTCAGACAGATTGGATTTTCTCCTATAACCAGGGGACATTTTTAGGTTCTGCGCTTGAACTGTATGATATTACCGGTGAAAAAAGTTATCTGAACGATGCAATAAAAGCGGCAGATTATACCCTGAACAATCTGGTAAATAGCAATAACCAGGTGTTGAAGGATAATGGTTCTGGTGACGGCGGGCTTTTTAATGGTATATTTATCAGGTATTTTACACAATTAATTTTGCATGAGGATCTTCCTGAAGCCACAAGGAAAAGATATATCATATTTATGAAACACAATGCGGAGACGTTGTGGACGGAGGGCGTGAAAAAACAAAATGTACTCTTTGGCACTTTTTGGGGAAATCCACCCTCGGGGGCTACTGATCTCACTGTGCAATCGAGCGGCTGCATGTTGATGGAGGCAATTGCACTATTGGAAAATGAAGGATTACTGAATTAAAAATAATTTTTTTCAATAAATAATTGAATATGAATAGAAGGTTTTTTATACAAAGCACCGGCATGCTGGGTGCAGGTCTATTAATAAACAGTTCTTTTATGAACAGGAAATCTTTTCCGGTAGTGAGGGTGCCTCAGGACCAAAGAAATTTTACCAGCGAGGCAGTTGAAAAAGCGATTGAGGAGTTTAACCAAGGAGTAAAGGATAAAGAATTAAGCTGGCTGATGAATTGACAGATCTGGCTAAAGAAGTAGAAGGAGCATTAAAAGAGTATGCCATCGTCGAAAATAAAAAATACGGGATGGTCTATGCATATGAGGTAAACGGTTTTGGTTTCCTGTCCGTCTTATTCCCCGGAACACGGAGGCATATCAACCGGATATCGGACCGGTGAGCAGGAAAGCATGATGCGGAAGCTTGTGAAAAACAACCATTAAAATGTTTAAAAAGGATTGTGCTTGTCTGTGATTTTCAGATGAGCATTGTTTTTTATATTATTGAATGTACACGCTTACTAAAACAATTACTTTTAAAAGATCTGTGATGCGAAGAATTATCGCCTTTCTAATTTTCAGTTTAACTTTTTTTAATCTTTCTGCTCAAGAATTCCATATGAAGATTGAGCCTCCCGGTTCAAATCCTTCTTTTTGTATTGGAAATGAAGCGCTTATAACCACTCCCACCGAGGGCTTGTGGTCAATAGCAACAGGTTGGGAAAAGCAATGGCCTGCTAACTGGGTACATGCAAAACCTTCAAAACTTGAACAATCGGGCGATTGGCAAATTGTAACCGGAGAATTGGTGCTTCCTGAGGGAAAGTTTATTCTACGAGACGCATATCGCCCGGAAGGTAACCGCATTAAATGCATTCGAAGGTTTGAGTGGAAGGGGAGAGAAACATTGGAAAAAGCGACACTTTCAGTACGGTGGAGAGTAAATGCGCAGAAGCCAAGTGCTTTTTTGCCGGGTATTTTGTATTACGGAAATCCCTCCGGTGAGAAGAATGGTGTACATAAAGTTCCGGTATTTCATGGCGAGGCCGGTGAAAAAGCCATTTTCGAAGAGCACCGTTACCCCATGCCCTTTGCCAGTTTCGAATGGAATAAGAACGGGGTTTATAATGGTGCGGCGCTTCACACAAAACCAAGCCAGGTTTATGGGGGCAACCACTTCGACCAATGGTGGTCGTTAGGGGTAGAGTCGTTTGAAGATCACTCGGAGTTGGTCATGCTTTCGGGCCCAATTACCTACAACGGACAACCAAGTGTAGCAAAAGCTTTACAACAGAGGGCCATGCCTTATGGCGATACCTGGACGAAAATTGAACCGGGTACGATCATCGAAAAAACATTTTATCTTGAGGCCTACGATGTAAAGGCAAAAGGCAGTGGTTTTCAGACTCCGCTTTATACATCTATCGATATCTTCAAACCATTTTATGTGGAGGATTTCCCGTCATTCGACGAAATTATAAGGGATAAATACCGTTTTACCAAATCACGCTACCTTGATGGCGATGAATTTTCAGGGTTTAACATGTACCCTGAACACCGTGTTCCTCAAATCGTACTGGGTTGGGCCGGTCAATCAGAAGCTCCGATTTATGCCCTCCAGATATTGCAGGAAAGATTGGGTGATTATGCCATTCCGGAAATGGTCCAAAAATCAGCAGACCATATATGTACCTCGAAATTTACCGAAAGAGGTTTTAGCGTGGTGTTCGACACAAAAACAAAGAAATGGTCGCAGACCGATCCTGTTTCCGAAGGGCAGGCAATGAACAGCATAGCGCTTGCCGTTAAGTATGGCAGAAACAACAAATCGGTAAATACAAAGAAATGGGAAGACTTCCTTAAAAAAGCATGCGATTTGCACCTGGCAAGGATGAATAGGGAAGAATGGAATCCGAGAAATACTGCAGAAGCGTTTTACATTTCACCTTTTTTAATCTCCTCGGAACTATTTAACAATGGGGACTACAAAAAGGTGGCCTTGAAGATTGCCGACTATTATGCAGCCCGGCATCTTGATATGGACGAACCATACTGGGGAGGAACTTTGGACGCTACGTGCGAGGATAAGGAAGGCGCCTGGGGAGCTTTCCAGGGATTTATGACCGCGTACGAATACACCAAAGACAAAAAATACCTGGATTATGCCCGGCATGCCGGAGACGTGGTGCTGAGTTTTACGGTTGTCTGGGACATTTCGTTCAATGCAGGCCGTCTGGGTGATCATGCCCTGAAAACACGTGGATGGACCAATGTTTCCGCCCAGAACCAGCATTTGGATGTTTATGGCGTGTTGGAAACCCCGATGTTGTACAAACTTGGACAATATACCAATAACGAACCGTTAAAACGATTGGCAATTACAATGTACCGCAGTTGTGGCCAGATGATCGATCCGTTTGGTTCACAGGGAGAGCAGTTGCAACAGACCAACTTTGCTCAGCATGGCGATATGAGCAATGTTTATAAACTCCGGGGCGGTTATTCCGAAAGCTGGAGTGTGTACTGGATCACAGCACATTTTTTGCATGCTGCCGCGCAGTTTACCGAAATGGGAATTGACCTGGATAAACAATAATAACCGCTGTTTAAAGGATGATTCCGGAATGGAAAGTGATTGGCGAAACAATATTTCCCGTTCGGATCATTATTAAAACATCCCTGATTTACATTTGGCAAAGTTTAAATTGAATAGAAATATGAATTTTAGAAAGAATTTTTGGTTTTTGATGATTGCATTATTGATAAAAGCAATAAGCGCGTCAGCGCAAAGTGCAGAATTCAGCACTGCGGGCTTTTTTGAGCTGAAAAATACCGGACGTACCGCGACATCCTTTGTCCTTTTTCTTTGTTGACCCAAGGAAAAAGAAAGGGCGCCAAAATCAAAGATCAGGGCACCCGCGGACTGCGGACCGTTTCTCTGTATCAAAAGGACTATCGGGTACTAGTAAGACGGATTCCGGAAGTCTTCCTTTCAACCTTTCGGTTGATCTGTAAGCTAAAGAATCGTATAAGACATTATTTAGTGCACTGTGACGATGGTTTTTTAATTGTAAAGTAAAAGGTGCTTCCTTGGTGCAGAGCGCTTTCCACCCAGATTTTACCGCCGTGCTTTTCCACAATTTTTTTACAATGAGATAATCCAATCCCAGTCCCCTGAAATTGTTTTTTATCATGTAATCTGTGGAAAATTTGAAAGATTTTATAATGCTGTTCCGGTGAAATGCCGATTCCGTGATCTCTCACCATGAATTTCCAATACGCTTCTTCCTCCGTAGCTGTTATTGCGACTTGAGGTGATTCATTTGCTTTGCTAAACTTGATAGCATTTGAAATCAGGTTTTGAAACAAAAGCCGTATCCCGGTTTCATCTGCGGTAATGTACGGTAAGTTGCCGATTTCAATTTGCGCTCCGGATTCTTGGATTTTCAATTTCAAATCTTTTTTAAGATCATCCAGTATTTGAAAGCAGTTGATGCGCTTATATTCATTTTGCTTATCAATTGTAGCGAATTTTATCAGATCCTGAATTATATTGGACATTCTTTGACATGCTTGCGATATATGTGAAAGATATTCTGTCGTATGGTTGTTTAATTGATCCGCTAATTCAATATTTATAAGATGCACAAAACTATCGACCGTTCTTAACGGTTCGCTTAAGTCATGCGCAATAAAATAGCTTATTTGTTCCAATTCATTATTGATCCTCTCAAGATATTCAATATGGTTTCTTGCGGAGGCGTCTCGTATAATGGCAATTGTTAATTTCTGATTTCTTATAGTGATCGGCCCTAAGCTGATTTCAACCTCTATATCTTCTCCGCCTTTTTTGCGCCCGATTAATACTTTTCTGGTATTCATCATTTTCCTTTCGGGATTAGATGCATACCTTTCTCGATGTTTTGAATGAGCCAATCTGAATTGTTCGGGTATTAGGGATTCGATATCCTTATCCAATAGTTCGTGTTTCCTATAACCGAATATCTCTGTTACCTTTGAATTATCAACTCGTATTTTACCAAATTTATCAACAAGTAAAACACCATCAGGTAAGAGCTCAAAAATGTCTAACAGGTCAAATTTCTCAGCAAATTCACTGACCTCATTCCCTTGATCTATCATTGTCTGTTTTGTTTTTTAGTGAAAAAAATCAATTCATGGGGAGATATTAATTCTGTGCAAAAAAATCCTAATTACGAATACACAGTAACACCTTGTTTATTGTATATAAAAAAACAAATCACCACACTTTTTAAGTGTGCGTAATACAAAGTAAATTTAATATCCTACTTCGAATTATCATATAAAATATCTGAGAATTATAAATCCGGGCGAGAAAGTCGTCCGCAACTTCTTAACCCCGACAAAAAGAATAAAGATGGCTCACCGCCGGACAATCGCAGAACGCATATCAAATCAGATTGGATCGTGTTTGGACGGCTATATTGGCAGATCATCAGGAGGTATTTGAGATATTTACTGATCCGATTTGTTATTGAAACACCGGACGGGGTTTCTATACCGGACTGGTAGGAGCCTCCGGGTGCAAAGCAGGTCGGTTTTCCGGCCAGACCGGTAGTAGGCGGTAATTTGATCAAATTGCTTGAATAATAAAAAATGTTGATATTTGCGCGAGAATGCGCGACTGACAATTTTAAAACCTGCCCATGCATCTCAAAGAGCCGGAGAGATACAATAATGAGTTGAGCCATACGCATATAAGCGATAGAAAGAGCAAATATAGCTTTGAACATTTGTCTGATAATGAAATTTGGACTGCGTTTAAATCCGGCAACGAAGGAGCGTTTGTTTATATCTACGAGCGATATTTTGATAGCCTGGTAAATTTCAGTTATCAGTTTACTCAAGACGAGGAGCTCATTAAGGACACCGTCCAAGACTTGTTTATTTATATCAGGAGTAGGCGATCAAACCTTTCAGGGACGGATAATATAAAACTCTATTTATATAAATGTTGCCGGAATAATTTACTCAATAGTTTGAAAAGACTTCAAAAGGGCAGTAAGATGTCTGTTCTTGAAAATGAATTTTTCCAGTCTGTACTTTCTGCTGAAGAAAACATAATTAATCTGCAAACGAGGAAGATCAAGGAGAATAAGCTCAAACTGGCCATCGATCAGTTATCTGCAAGAGAGCGTGAAATCATCTATTATTTTTATTTTGAAGATCTGTCCTATAAGGAAATATCGGAGATGTTGGAATACAAAGAAGTAAAATCTGTTCGGAGTCTTTTGTACAAAGCTGTCAAGAAACTGCGGGGTATTATTATTGCCATCCACGGCTTATTCCATTTTCTACTATAAAAAAATCAAAAAAGTCAGAAAATACTGAGGTCTTTTTTTGCAAGCTTCACTTATATGATTGAAACGAGAAAAAATGAGTGAAGAAAGACACGATGAGTTATTGGATCTTTTGACTAATGAAGAGTTTAAAAAGTGGATTCTGGAACCCGCTTATGAGCGACAAGTGTTTTGGGAAAAGTGGCTGGAGAATCATCCGGAAAAACGGGAGTTGGTAAAAACAGCCGCAGAATTTATAAAGTCTGCCAAGTTTAAAACACTAAGGTTTTCCACAGAGGAAAAAGACCAGATACTTTCTAATATCATCTCTTACTCACAAACCGGCAATAGACCATCAGAAAAATTGGCTGATTATACCGGTAAAAGCCGGCATAGGAGATCGGTTCCCTTTTCTTTCATGTACAGAGCTGCCGCAGTGCTGGCATTTATAGGTATTTTTTCAGGATTGATCTATTGGAATAAACCTGGTGATCGAAGTCAGGGAGCTAACAATGCGATAACGATTATTGAAAAGGAAAACCCAAAGGGCAGAAAATCTGTGGTGATGTTGCCCGACGGCACCAGGGCAACACTCAATTCATTCAGCAGGCTTACCTACGATTCCAATTACGGATCGACCGGTCGGATTGTAAACCTCGAAGGGGAAGCATTTTTTGAAGTTACCCGGGACACCCTGAGGCCTTTTCAGGTGATCAGCAATGAGGTTGTCACAACAGCCCTCGGTACTTCTTTCAACGTCCGGGCGTTTAACGGAGATGATTTGCAAAGCATATCGCTGCTTTCGGGGAAAGTAAAGGTGACCAGGCTTGATGATCAAATAGCTGTAAAAGAGAATATACTCAATCCGGGCGAAGGATTTGTTATTGATAATCATAGTGGCGTTATGGAAAAAATTACTTTTGATCCGCTGAAAGTATTTGGCTGGAAGGATGGCATTCTGGTGTTCCGGGACAATGATCTTAATGAGGTCATTCAGACTCTGGAAAGATGGTATGATATCAGGATTACTCTGGTAGGTACACCGGCCAAGTCCTGGCGGGCGGATGGAAATTTTGATAACGAATCTTTGGAGGGAGTATTACAAGGTCTGAGTTATACGTATGATCTGGAATTTCTGATAAAAGGAAAAGATGTCGAACTAAAATTTAATTGATATGACTTAAAACATCCGCGACAAAAAAACCGAAAGTCATCAGATGACTTTCGGCAAGTGATTTTTTCAATCCCATTCAATTTGAATTTGGCGATTCGGTATGGGATTGTTGTCAAATAGTTTTTCAACTATAAAACAGTTTAAAATTATGAAAAAGAAGTTACATTTTTTAATTAAGATGGGCTCAAAGTTATTACTCTATGGAATTTCCTGTCAGATCCTCTTTACAGGAATGTTGATGGCAAATAGTAGTGTAGCACAAAATAAGAGTGTCAAAGAAGTATATATCAATATTGAGGCAAGGAATGCCACTGTATTGGATATATTCAAAAAAATTGAAAAGCAGACGGAATTTAATTTTCTGTACGACCGCGATTATATCGACCGCAAGGTGAGAATTGATCTGAACGGGGAGCTGTCTATCAACGATATTTTGCTTGAAGTATCCAAGGAAGCTGATCTCTCATTCCGTCAGATTAACAATACGATCAATGTAAAAACCAGAAAGGGTAGCGCAGCAAGGGCTAACGAAACCGTAGAGGTACTGTTCCAGGGTGTAAGTGTTACGGGCAAGGTTACCGAGCTAGAAACAGGCGAAGCCCTGCCCGGTGTCAATGTTTATGTGCTGGGCACAACAAAAGGAACCATCACGGATATAGATGGAAAATATACAATTGAAGTACCATCAACAGAAAGTGTGCTTGTATTCAGCTCGGTAGGTTATACCATGGAAGAGATTACTGTGGGGAACCGAGCCGTCATCGATGTAAATATGGTTCCTGATATTCAGGCCTTGGAGGAAATTGTAGTAATTGGTTATGGAACCCAGAAAAAAGCTGAGGTCACTTCTTCCGTGGCATCGGTAAAGGAAGAAGATTTCAATGCAGGAGGTGTCAGATCTCCACTGGATTTGATCCAGGGCAAGGTAGCGGGCCTGAACATCACAAGAACCCAGGGGAACAATCCAAATTCAAGCGCTGAGATGCAACTGAGAGGCATCACTTCGCTCACCGGCTCGAGGTCACCTCTTATCGTAATTGATGGGATCCCCGGAGGGAATCTCGACCTGTTGCAACAGGACGATATTGAATCCATAGATGTTTTGAAAGACGGATCTGCCGCAGCAATTTATGGTACGCGCGGCAATGCCGGAGTTGTGCTCATTACCACAAAAAAAGGGAAAGCAGGCGATCCCAAATTTTCATATTCCACATATTTCCAAAGGGAAACGGTTGATCGAAAACCTGATTATCTCAATGCGGATGAATTCAGAGGCTTGATCTCGCAAGGATTGATCACATCCGATGAAGATTACGGTTCATCCACAGATTTGTATGATGAGCTGATCGACAAAAAGAACCTTAGCCAATATCATAATTTTGCGGCTTCCGGAGGTTCTTACAATACAAACTACAGATTGTCTCTAACTTATAACGATGCCAATGGTATTGCCAAGCAAAACGGAAGAGAGCAATTTGGCGGCCGGTTGAACATCAATCAGAAAGGATTGGATGACAGACTTGAGTTTCAGGTAAATATGGCGACAAATTTCAACAAGGCAAATCTGCTTGGAGGAGGCACCGGAGACTTTGAACAAGCCGTTCAAAGAAATCCGACCGCGCCTATCTACAATCCTGATGGCACGTTCCTTGAAACAGAAGCATACAACAATTACAATCCAATGTCGAGGTTGGCAAATAGGATTAATCAGCGTAATCAACAAACTTTTTCAGGAGATGTGAGCATGTCTTTTGAGATCATCGAAGGATTGAAAGCTTCGGCATTTGGATCTTATGTAAGAGATAATTACAACAACAGATATTACCGGTCAAAGGAAGATTGGGATCAGCGTCCTACTTCAGAATACCAGGGTATGGGGTATGCTTCGAAAGCGAACCACCTCGATTGGACAAAGACATTTGAAGCAACATTGGACTACCGCAAGATTATTGGCGACCACACCGTGGCTGCTATTGCAGGATATAGTTTTCAGTATCACACCCTGGAGGAATTTAATGTCAACAATAACGGCTTTTCCACCGATGGTTTTCTCGATTGGAACCTGGGGGCGGGCAGTGCGATCAATAACACACAATTGCCAAGACCGGGGATGGGCAGCTTTAAAGAAGACAACACATTAATTGCTTTTTTTGGCCGCGTGAATTATGCATATAAGGGAAAATATTTTGCGCAGGCGATATTGCGTCACGAAGGTTCATCGCGTTTTGGCGCTAACAATAAGTGGGGTAATTTCCCTGCCTTCTCAGCAGGCTGGACCATCAGTGAAGAGGATTTTTTCAGCGGTAGTTCATTTGTTGATAATTTGAAGATCCGAGTTGGTTATGGTGTTACCGGTAACCAGGGAATTCCTAACTATCAGTCGCTTGTCACTTTAAGCACCGGAGGTGTTTATCCTCAAAACGGTGTTTATTATCAGACCTATGGAGGTGCGCGAAATCCTAATCCTGACCTGCGATGGGAGAAAAAATCCGAATGGAACTTTGGTATCGATTACGTACTTTTTGGAAACAGACTTAGCGGAGCAATCGATATTTACAACAGGCTGACCACCGATTTGCTTTATAATTACAATGCTCAGCAGCCCCCCTTTCTGCGAGACAGGATCTACACCAACGTCGGATCGATCAGGAACAGTGGGGTAGAGGTACTTATATCTGGCGTGCCCATACAAAAATCTGATTTTCAATGGACGGTGGACCTTACCGGTAGCTATCAGCAGAATAAACTCGAGCAGTTGTCCAACGATGTTTTTGAAGCAAACTGGTTAGAATTCTTCAACTTGCCCTCACCGGGAAATCTTGGTCCGGCCATCAGGCTTGAAGAAGGTGGATCAGTGGGTAATTTTTATGGGAAGAAATTTGCCGGGTTCGATGAAGATGGCAAATGGCTATTCTACAAGGCCGATGGAACCACCGGTTTGGCATCGGAGATGACGGAAGATGATCTGTCGGTAATTGGTAATGGCGTGCCAAAAGTGAATGTCGCATTGGGAAATACCTTCACCTATAAAAATTTCGATTTGACCGTATTCTTCCGGGGCAAGTTTGGTTTCGATATCCTCAATGCCAAGGAGCTGTATTTTGGCAATAAAAAGTGGTTGCCAAACAACGTGCTGAAGAGTGCGATCACTGATCACAATGAGCTGGATGATGATCCTCAATACTCTGATTATTACCTTGAAAAAGGGGATTTTGTGAAGCTGGATAATCTTACGCTGGGATATAATTTCAATATCAAGAGTTCAGTTATTGACAATCTCAGACTTTATTTCACCGGCAGAAATCTGATGACGATCACCGGTTATAGCGGTATAGATCCGGAATTGCAGGATACCGGTTTCGATACCGGAGTCGATAATCGCGGTTTTTATCCTCGTACTAAATCGTGGACAGTCGGTTTAAATTTTGGATTCTAAAAAGAAAAGACGATGAAAAAACACATAAAAGGATTTAAGGTATCGGTTATGGCAATGTTCTTTCTGAGCTTTTTTGCATGTACCGATCTGGATGAAACTATATATAGTGAATTGAATGCCGGAAACTTCTACAACAACAAAACAGAAGTTTTACAAGGCGCATTGAGGCCTTTTACGCATATGCAGGCCTGGTTGGCCCCTACGGGTCAAAACGGTTATTTTTACCATGCAGAATTGGGCGCTGATCAATTGGCATGGCCCCAGAAAGGAAGACACGGATATGACGGCGGTGACCATTTCCGGCAGCATTATCATACCTGGACTGCCAACGAAGGCAGGATGCGAAGTGCGTGGTCGCTTATGTGGACCGGTCTCGGTTATGTGAATTCGGCATTGGCCGACCTCGAAGGGCTCGATAATGATGAATTAGGGATCTCGGATAAGGAAATGGCAGCCATCATTGCTGAATTGAGGATACTCAGGGCATACCACTATATGAGGATTATGGATCTTTGGGGAAATGTACCCATCATCACTACCGTAGGAGAACCGTTGAATCCTCCCACTAAATCTCGCGAGGAGGTGTTTGCATTTATCAAGGAAGAACTGGAGACGTATGTGCCGCAGTTGCTGCCTTATTCGGAAGAACTTGTTGGCCGGGTAGCGCAAACTGCCGGATATGCTATGCTTTCAGAGTTGTATTTGAATGCTGAGAAGTGGGTAGGTGTGTCTATGTGGGATGAATGTATTGCAGCATGCGATATGATAATCAACGGTCAGGCTGGCGGTTTGAGCGGAGGGCCAAGACTGGCTGAGGATCTCCTTGAAACCTTCGGCAACACCAACCAGTTTGCTTCGGAGAGTCTTTTCCAGTTTGCCTTTAGCAGAAAAGGTGGATTTTCATTTGGTTGGGGAGCCTTCTTCATGGGATATGGAAATATCAGGGAAGCACTCAATGTAAGTTACGGCGGATGGAACGCATTTGTGGTGGTGCCATCTGCATTTGATGCCTATGCGGAAAATGACCTTCGTAAACAAGAGTGGTTCCTCTTCGGGCCGCAATATAAGTATGGCACCAATGAACCAATATTGGGTACGGAAGAATGGAGTGGTCAGCCATTTGTTTATGTAAACTCCATCCGCCGAGAAAGTGAAGGAGATCAGACAAGCGAAGGTAGCATGGCAGAAGGTGAAGAAAACAGCGGAGCCCGTTTCCATAAATATAAATCAGGTACGTTGGATGATGAGAACTACCAGGAAAACCACTACATTATTTACAGATTGACGGAGATCTACTTCAACAAGGCGGAAGCCATCATGCGCAAAAATGGCGGATCTGCCACCCAAGAAGCTGTTGATTTGATAAATGCTTGCAGAAGGCGCGCATTTACCGAAGAAGACTGGCCGGATGAGCAATATACAACCAGCACGCTGACGCTTGATGAGTTTTTAGCTGAAAAAGGTCGGGAATTCATTTTTGAAGGTAAGCGAAGAGCGGATTTAATCCGTTTTGGAAAGTTTATCAACGGGTCATGGTGGGATCACGAACCTACCGGAGATCCGACAAAAGAGATTTACCCAATCCCTCATACACAATTAGCAGCAAACCCAAATTTGGTGCAAAACCCAGGGTATGAGGGCGCTGAGTAATGTCTCCGAGCTTTAGATTAATGAAGACAGGGGCATCCTGTCTTCAGTTTTTATTTATTTTTTTATAGAGCAGTCGCAAACAACCAAAGAAATAATGCCAATAATAAACAACAGTAACAATCATCTTACAAACCCAAGTTAAACGTATTTCGGAAGTCTGTCCATGATCCGAAGGGAGGCAATTTTTTAATTCAAGTGTTCTTATGAATAAAACTGTAATAGGCATAGCAATAACCCTGTTTTTATCAGGAAATGCGAATATATTTGCGTATGATACCATTAAATATGTAAGAAAAGGTTATATCCTGAATTTGGTGAATAAGGATAAAACGCTGGATGAACGAGCACTCAACAATTTGATTGATACCTATTTCATCGTCTATCCTGTTTTAGTTCGTAATTTTAATGAAGAGGCTGTTCGGGAGGTTGCTTTTTTTATCGATCCGGATTATAGTGGAATAGCAGAGTCCGGGGGAGGAAAAATCAGGATAAATCCAAAGTGGCTGAAAGATCATTCGGATGATTTTGACATTATAACCCATGAAGTAATGCACCTTGTTCAGGATTATCCTCCGGGCACCGGACCGTGGTGGATCACGGAAGGTATTGCCGACTATGTTCGGTATGTGTATGGCGTAGATAATGAAAAAGGGGGCTGGTATTTGCCTGATTATTCGGAAGATCAAAATTATGATAATGGCTATCGTGTGACAGCCAGGTTTTTTCTGTGGATAGAAAACAGGATAAGGCCAGGTTTTATCAAACAATTGGACCATGTCATGCGTGCCAATATTTATTCGGAAGGATTTTGGGGAAGACAGACGGGCATGACACTTCAGGAACTATGGGATGTTTATGGGAAAAATCCAGCTATTTAACCTATATATACATTGGGGAGATCCGGTGTGAGTGAGGCCATACTATAGAAAGCCGGGAAAAAAGTACTCGGCACATCATGACGCAAGGATCCGTTTGGTCTTAAATTCAATTCGGGATAGATGTTGAAGTACTTCCGATATTTACGGAAGAGTTTTGAGCAAAGGAGCGTCAAATACGAACAACTGTCAATTATTCATAGGACAGCACACAAAAGAAAGTTATCTTAATCAAGATTTACAGCATTCGAGGATCTTAAAATTTATCAATCAATATATCGCTATGAATCGCTGTGTGTACCCCGATAAACACAATCAAAAGGTTTTTTACTATTGGATATTTTAAGTTATTTGTAGGACATAAAATAATCTTTTCGTAAGCATAAATTAATGATTAAAGAAGAACTTGGGATAGAACCGCTGGTAGTTCAGACCATGGCGGATAAAGTGGAGGAAAGCTTAGGGAAATATCTTCGGGAAAAGGGTTTTAAGGCAGGAGATTTGTTGCCCCGAGAAGTAGAATTGGCGGAAGCCCTGGGGGTTAGCAGGAACGTAGTGCGGGAAGCGCTGAGTCGTTTTAAAATGCTTGGGATCATTGAGTCAAAAAAGAAACGCGGAATGGTGTTGACCGTACCGAAAGTGACAGTCGCTTTCGAAAAAGTAGCTGATCCCTATCTTTTGGATAAGGTGTCTAAAAATGACTTATTCGAATTGCGGTTAATTCTGGAATTGGGAATGGCAAATGTCTTGTTTGTAAGAAAAAATGAGGCCGATTTGGATTTATTGGAAGAAATAATTGAAAAGGAAGCCCGGGCAGAAAATGAAATGGAGCGGATACTATGTGATGTAGAGTTCCATTCCATTCTTTATAAAATGACAGGTAACAAAACTTTGATTAAATTCCAAAAGCTACTTTTACCTGTTTTTGAGCATGTTGTTGAATATGAAGGCGAACATGGCATCTCGGATAGAGGTACGGTATCACATCCGGATCTTCTGGATATCTTAAGAAATGGTTCTCCCGAAGAGTTTAGAGAGGCAATGGCTAAACACTTGGAACCTCATTTGAACCATATAAAGGCAGCACAATAGCAGAATGCTTAAAAGTTCAACAGGTGATCGTGTAGTTAGAAGCACCTTTTGATCCTCCGCAAGTCCTGACTTTTTGATTTTAAGTAAACACTACGAAAAGTGCTTAGGAGTCGATATATTTGTAAAATTAAATATGTAGAATAAAAGAACATGATTTCTTTTTATGTATGAATATTTTAAACCCAAATAAATGAAAACAAATTTTTCAGGGCTGATAGCTGCCACATTTACACCGATCGGTTACGACGGTTCCATCAAGACCGGATTGATTGCTCCTGTAGTAAAACACCTTATAACCCAAAATGTACAGGGCATTTTTGTTTGCGGTAGCACTGGAGAAGGGTTCTCATTGACCACTTCGGAAAGAAAGGATGTTACCGAAGCTTTTTTGGATGCTTCAAACGGAAGGTTGAAGGTCTTTGTGCACGTGGGGCATTGCAGTGTCAAAGACATGGCTGATTTGTCTTCTCATGCCCGTGAGCATGGCGCAGATGCCATCTCAGCGACCGTCCCCAAGTATTATGGTATTTCTTCCGAAATCCATTTGGCCGAGGTATTGGCCGAAGGGATAGGTTGCGTTACGGATATTCCATTCTTTTATTATCATATACCGTCCAAGACAGGTCTCAACTTCAACATGGTCAGGTTTTTGCAGGAAGGCAAGGAAATTATCCCGTCGTTGGCGGGAATTAAATACACCGCACCCACCCTGTATGAATTTCAGACGTGCATGGAAATGTTCAAAGGAGAATATCAGTTGGGTTTTGGGGTAGATGAAATGTTTTTGAGCGGCCTGGCTGCCGGAAGCAAATTGATGGTAGGCAGTACGTATAATTTCATGGCGCAGGCTTACCACCGCATTCAGGAAGCGTTTGTAGGTGGAAATATGGAGCATGCCAGAGCGCTTCAATACGAAGCGGTTGAAGTGGTCAACCTGTTGTTGGAATATGGTCCCATGGCCGCTCAAAAATCCATTATGAAAATGATAGGCCTGGACTGCGGTACGGTCCGACGACCCCTTGAGCCACTTTCTCCGGCAAAGGAAACACAACTTTTCAAGGATCTGGAAAGAACAAAATTCTTTAGCTGGCAGGACCGGTTGGTCGGTATCCGTAAATAAGCCGTCAACTCATTTGCCAAACCTAAACGATTTCTTCTATGATCGGGCACATCTTTTTTATTTTACTCATTTGCACTTCGATTGTGAAGGGGATTCTTGCGCAACCGTCAAACGCCGACCGTCAAATTTTTGAAATCGGTTACTTCCCCGAACTGCCCCATGCAGCAGGCCAGGAAGAACAATACGGATTGGCCGGGGCGTTTTCAGGTATGTCGGACGGGGCAATAATTGTTGCCGGAGGAGCAAACTTCCCGGGATTGAAGCCCTGGGAAAACGGACAGAAAGTCTGGTGGGACGATATTTATATTCTCCGGGAAAAAGCGCCGGATGAATATGAATGGTTGGTGAGGGCTGATTTCAAGCTTCCCGAAACGCTTGCTTACGGCGTTTCGATACAGACAGATGAAGGTATTGTATGCATTGGCGGTGATAATGGCGTGTCCAAATCCAAGGAGGTATTTTTGCTGAAGTGGGACAATGCCAAAGAGGAGATAAGCTTTGAAGACCTACCGTCATTGCCCAGGCCGCTGGGGTTTATGTCAGGCGACAGGCTGGGCGATGTAATTTATGTGACCGGGGGGCTGGAAAAAGACGCTTCGACCAGAAACTTTTTTGCGCTGGACCTCACCAAAAAGGGAAGCAGTGATTTTGAATGGGAAGAATTACCGCCTTGGCCCGGACCCGCCAGGATGCTGGGAGTTACGGTGGCCCAATCCGATGGAAAAGAAAACGTATTGTTCCTCTTTGGGGGCAGGGATGTGCAACCGGGAAAAAAAATGAGCATTCTGTCGGATGCGTATGCTTATAGCCCGTCGGCCAAAGAATGGAAAGCCCTTGAAGAGATGGGCACAGGGCATAAGACCACCACGTTGATGGCCGGTACGGCTGTGGCCAAGGGTTCCCATCATATCGTGTTTTTCGGAGGTTCTGATGCTCGCATCCTGCGCAAGCTCCTGGCGCTCAAAGAAGCTTACCGGGATACTGCCAAAAGTGAAGAAGAAATTCAGGCCCTCAAAGATCAGGAAATTGATGTTTTGGAAAACCATCCCGGTTTCAGTCGCAATGTGTTGTCCTACAATACCATTACAGGGACATGGACAAAAATAGGGGAGCTGCCGAAAGGAAGCCCGGTAACCACCAACGCGTTTACGCACAGGGGGTGTACGGTAATCGCATCGGGTGAAATCTCTCCCGGTATCAGGACCAAAGAAATGCTTCAAATCAAATGGAAGAAGGTAAATGCTTCCTTTGGGACTACCAATTATATCATTGTGTTCATTTACCTGATCGCCATGGTATTGATCGGTGTGTTCTTTTCTATGAGACAAAAATCCACCACTGATTATTTTAAAGGAGGAGGCAGGGTCCCCTGGTGGGCGGCAGGACTCAGTATTTTCGGTACCATGCTGAGCGCCATCACGTTCATGGCCATTCCAGCCAAAACCTATGCTACCGATTGGGCCTATTTTATGCTCAATATGACCATCATACTGGTAGCTCCCTTGATTTCATGGCTGTTTATTCCTTTTTACAACAAGCTAAATATCACCAGCGCTTATGAATACCTGGAATTACGGTTCAACGTGTTAACGCGGCTGCTGGGCAGTGCTTCCTTCCTTATCTTTCAATTGGGGCGAATAGGGATTGTGCTCTTCTTACCCTCCATAGCTATTTCCATTGTTACCGGAGTGGATGTTCGGGTTTGCATCCTGGTCATGGGAATATTGAGTGTGATCTATACCGTGATAGGAGGAATCGAAGCAGTGATCTGGACCGACGTCGTCCAGGTAATAGTACTGCTTGGCGGGGCATTGCTTTCTTTTTTCCTGATTGTTTCATCATTGGAGGAAGGGTTTGGAGCGTTGATGACCGTGGCCGCTCAGGATAACAAATTCGAAATATTCAATTTCTCTTTTGATTTCACTCAGCCCACATTTTGGGTGGTTGTCATAGGCGGGGTTGGCACTAACATCATTACCCAGGGTACCGACCAGTCGATCGTACAGCGCTATATTACCAACCCTGACCTCAAAAATTCCAGGAAAACGCTGTACACCAATGCTGTATTGGTTTTCCCGGCTTCCATACTGTTCTTTGGCATGGGTACAGCCCTCTATGTTTTTTTTAAAGCAAACCCTGGTGACCTGCCCCCATTGCTCACAAACAATGATGCTATCTTTCCCTGGTATATTGTATCCCAATTACCAATCGGGGTGGCAGGCTTGATGATTGCTGCTATATTTTCAGCGGCCATGTCCAGCCTCAGCAGCAGCATGAACTCGGGCGCAACGGCCTTTTGCAAGGATTTTTACCAACGCTTCAACCCGGGGCGAAATGACGCCCAATTGCTGGTTGCAGCCAAATGGATGACCCTGGTGATCGGTATTGCCGGCACATTATTCGGGCTGTGGATGGCTTCTTCCGATGTAAAATCCCTCTGGGATGAATTTCAGAAAGTGCTGGGATTGTTCACAGGCGGATTAGGCGGGGTATTTCTGCTTGGTATGCTGTTTAATCGAGCCAATGGTAAAGGCGCAGTGATTGGGATTACAGGTAGTGGAATCGTGCAATGGGCGGTGGTCCGATATACCGACCTCAATCTATTGTTATTTACCATGACAGGCCTGGTAGCATGTGTGGCAATCGGATATATGGCAAGCTTTTTATTTTCCGAAGATGAAAAAAATGAAAGCCGGTAAACCATCTCAAAATAAAGAAAGCCATACGGATAATGATTTTAGCGGTTATTTTATGCATTGTCGGATTAATCGTTCGTAGGTTTTTCTAACGCTCCGTTGAAGCATGTCGGTCGTTCTTCCAACGTTTAATCGCAGAATTGAAATTGACGAATCGGAGTTGACCAAATTTGAACTTCAAACATTAAACAATGAACTGCGCTCCTGCGCGATATTAAATACGAAACAAACAATACGATGAAACAAAACCTTATTTATACGCTGTTACTTGTGACGGCCATAAGCGCATGCGTGAAGAAAGCAGAGCACATGTTCGTAACGGCCAGCCAGAGGCAAGTCCCGGTATTAACGGGAAAGGAAGCCAATGAAATACTCAAACTCGAGGTGGTTAGAACCGACAACTTACCGGCTGTCGTTGAGCGCATCCGAATTTCCTCCGAAGGCACTACCAGCCTGGAAGACCTGGAGAGCGTCAGCGTCTTTTATACCGGAGATAAAGAACGGTTTTCTACCGATGTTACCTTTTCAACAGCCGACTCGCCGTTAAACGAGATGGTATTTAAAGGCAACCAGCCTATTGAGCACGATACCTCGTATTTTTGGGTGTCCTATAAACTCAAAGCGCAGGCCAACCTGTTCAACTCCGTTGATGCGACATTGACAGACCTTACGACCACTGCGGGCAGCGCGGCAGTCCGTGCCGACTCAACTGCCGTAAACGTAACACAACAACTGGGGGTGGCTGTACGACAGCACAGACAGGACGGGGTGCATACCTACCGCATACCCGGACTGACTACTACCTCCCAAGGCACCCTGCTGGCCTGCTACGATGTAAGAAGAGCGAATGGCCGCGACTTGCAGGGCGATATCGATATCGGCATCAGCAGGAGTACCGATGATGGCCAGACCTGGGAACCCATGCACATCGCTCTGGATATGGGAGAATGGGGAGGATTGCCGCAAAAATTCAATGGTGTAAGTGATGCCTGCCTGCTGGCCGATACCCGTACCGGGGAGGTCTATGTAGCAGGCCTGTGGATGTACGGCGTGATCAATTCCGAAGGTAAATGGCTGGAAGGCCTGACGAAAGACAGCACGGCGTGGAACCACCAATGGAGGAACAAAGGTTCTCAAGCGGGCTACGGTGTAAAACAAACAAGCCAGTTCCTGATCGCTAAAAGTAAAGACGATGGTGTTTCCTGGGGCGCTCCTGTTAATATTACCAAAATGGTGAAGAAAGAAGAAGAATGGCTCTATGCTCCTGCCCCCGGACACGGTATCACTATGGAAGACGGCACGCTGGTCTTCCCAACCCAGGGCAGGGATAAGGACGGCGGTACTTTTTCCAACATCACATACAGCCAAGATGGCGGAAAAACATGGAAGGCATCCGCTCGGGCCTATCTGAATACCACCGAATCCATGGTAGCACAGTTGGACGACGAAAGCCTGATGCTCAACATGCGCGACAACCGCAATAGGAACAACAAGGGCGAAACGAATGGTCGCGCCATTGCGGTAACCTCCGATATGGGAGAGACGTGGACAGAACATTCTACCTCGCACGGAGCCCTGATCGAATCGGTGTGCATGGCCAGCCTGCACAAGCACGTTTATACCGAAAATGGAGAGAAAAAAAGCATGCTGCTGTTCTCAAATCCCAATAACAAGTACTCGCGTATCCGTCAGACGATAAAAGTGAGTTTTGACAACGGTGAAACCTGGCCCGAAGAGTACTGGATATTGCTCGATGAAGGTCGTGGAGCGGGTTATTCCTGTATTACATCCATAGACGAAAATACCATTGGTATTCTGTACGAAGGCAGCCAGGCCCACATGACATTTCAGAAGATATCTTTAGATCGGTTACGAAAGAAATAAAGAAATTTAAGGGTCTATTTTTGAGACCGATACAGTCCATAAAAATTGAGTTGAAATCATATTCTAAAAAGTTGATTTGTGAAGGAGGAGCAAATACACGGATACTGGAGATATGGACCTTACGGTTAGGAGATTTGAAGATCATGGCCGGAGCATGTAACTTTTAAGATCATCCTAAATAAACCGAAATTGCAAAAAAGCTGATTTTAACGATTTGTAATTGTACGTTAACAGCAGAATGTTACCGATAAAGAAAAACAGTGTCATAATCAATTGCGATGGACTATCATGACCGACAAAGAATTGAAACATCAAAAAATTAACCGAGACAGGCATTAGTAGAACAGCCCCCAGAAGAGACAAGTATTGACTGGCGATTAGAAGTCCGCAAGTTACCTCGACAGCTCCAAGAAACGGCCAGAAATAATTGGTCCGCTTCAAATCATCAATCAATTGAATGTATTGTGAAGATTGACCGGAATGCACGATTACAGACGGAGATGCGTTTTGTGTAAAAGTCTGATTTATCTTAAACAATCCGGAATACAGCAAGACACCACCAATGATTATCCTTAAAACGATAATAAAGCATTTCCAAGACGATAACTTCATGATTGAAAAGTTTTATTGATCAGATTAAATTCAGCTCTCTTTTGTATGGATACATTTGGCCGTAATTATTTTATAGCCTGTTTCAATACTTTTTCCGCATCCAATATGATTTTTACTTGCTGCAATACATCTTTTAATTCTTCAAATTCAAAATAGCTAAAGGTGAACTGAGTATCGTGATGACCGGTGTTGAGCACAATTTGTCGGCTTCCGTTTGGCGACAGAACAGACATGGTTTTGAACTCAATGTTTTCCATCGCGTTGCAAAAGCCAAGAAAATACTCAGATGTGAATTTTACCAGAATGTTATTATACCGAAGACTTATCTTCTTACATTCTTTGCACTGAGCGACATAGAAAAAATCACTTTGGATTAGAATTTTTGTACTGCAGTTCATTTTAACTTATGATAAATACATTGCTGAACAATATTTTAACAGTTGTGAAGTAATGCCTTGGATGATCCCTTTTCCATTGGCGGGTATAGGGACCATCAAGGACTTACTCAGTTATAATAAACCTAAACACGACTTGTTTAGACAGCAAATTGAATTAGAAAATCTAAACTTTATTAACCATTTTGAAGACCTAAAACCGATGTCTTGACCTACGTATTACAACGCTTACTCTTGTGTTATTTAGAATAATTATAAATAACGACTAAAGGTAACTTCTCATTAATCCAATGTCAATCCCAATATGTTGGGATATTTTGTAAATAAATGAGATCCAATCGTAATCAATTTTGGGGATCCGGGCTGATGAGTACTTGAGGTGGTTTTTAGATACGAATCTTCAAATTTTGTACACAACAGATTCGTATGATATCAGCTCGTGAATTTGCCTGAAGCTACATGAAGAAATTTGGGAAACGCCGACATATGAATACTCAATTACATATACCATCCAACCACCCGGGATATCATTTATCTATTATTAATTTGTATTATTATTTGTTATTTATAATCATTCAAAATAACTAACTTTGTTTTCTACAAGCAATCCTTAATTTTTTGTAGTTTGTATTAAAATACATTTTTATGACATTTTATATAAGGAGTATTAAGAATATCATTTGGGGAATGTTAGTATAAAGAAGGGGAAAATGTCATTAAGTATTATTGTTTATGTATACCGAGCTTATAACGCTATGGAATATAAGTGTAAATAGCATAGTTGTATGAGGAGGTGGATATAGTTTAAGGAATTTTTTTCTGGGGTTTGGAAATAATCCTTCCGAAGACTGAACCGAGGAACTGGTCACACTACTGCCAGAGGATTGAAAGATAGAGATGGTACGGCAATACTACTCATGGTCAGATGTTTTTACAATTTGCAATGAGCGTACTTTACATCAACTGGTCATATCCCGGTAAAAACCGAAAATTCTGAAACAGAACCGGTATGATATTTTTTATACCAGTTAAAGATTGACTTGGAATTTGGCGCATTGATTAATTGGTTTATGTTGCAAGCAGAATCGAATAATGTCAAAAAGATAAAAGTCGTTGTCGCGGCAAAACAGTTTTTGTACAGACTTGGTATAAAAACCATTGTCAATGTAATCGGTGTCGAAACCGAGCTGTTAGAAGCCAACAGCTATGAAAATACTTTAAATAGCCTATTTCAGCATGAGGATGTTGATTTTCTGATAATCAATGAAGATCTGATTCCAATGCCGAAAAAATACCATCTGGACGAAATCAGAAAAAAACGTCCGGCTATGGATGTAATGCTTTTGGAAGATGATATGCTCAATGACTGTTTCTGTTGCAAATTAATGGTTTTGGGAGGCAAGGATGTTGAAAATTGTCCGTGTTCGGATTTTGTGACGAATATGGAGAGTCAGAAGGAAATAGTTAAAAGGTTCCAGGATTTCTTCTTTAATTCCATACGGAACAGTAACACCAAGCCTTTTGTTAATTTGAGCGAACGTGAAATTGAAGTTTTAAAATCCGTAGCTCATGGTCTCTCCAATAAGGAAATAGCATATAAATTACATATCAGCACGAATACGGTTATAACGCATCGAAAAAATCTCACAGATAAACTGGGTATCAAAACAATAGCCGGTTTAACTGTGTATGCCATTACCAATAATATCATTAATCCTGAGGATGTAAACGCCGGTTGAGAAAGCAGCCGGTACCGGTAATCGCCGGTGTATGTCCGACCGCCTGGTTAGATTTTGTTAATGTTAGGCTTTGCGAAAGAAATGAAGGCAGACTCCACATCCCAATATAAATTCATCAAAACAATATCAGCGGATTGATGGGGAGGCATAAAGAGCATATAGATGTCTGAGATGTGGTGAAAAAAAACGTACCGGATAAGACCGGCGCAAGTAGAGCGAACTTCCGGTTCAACACCTTCTGGGCCCGGAGGGCGAGAAATTCCATGAATTTTTCGGATCAATTTAATATGGTATTTCAAATATTGAGTGATACCACTCCTGAATCAATCCTTAAAAGAGATTAATAACTTCTTATGACTCATTTGGGTGAATCAAATTATTACATATCCTAATATCAACTTATCAGCCACTCTGTCAGTGCTTTACAAAATGCAAATTTTACCTCCTCCCATGGCCGATATAGTACAATACCCTATAAGAATAAATATAAAATCATAAATTTTTAGGATTGTTCCATCCCCCGTCGCGGGGTAATTTTGAGTCATTCTAAATAAAGTTTAAGCGCCTTACGATCAGAATCTTTCATTGACAATTTTGTCTGATAATCTGTGAATAGTTACACCAGCACCGCTTAAACTGATTATTCACATAAACACTAAAAAGGAATGAATTTTAAAAAACCTTTAATCACTTCGATGTGCTTGTTCATAACAACGATAGTAATGGCACAATCAAATAAAATAACAGGTAAGGTAACAGATGAAACCGGTGTGATCCTGCCGGGAGTTTCTATTTCGCTGATAGGCACCAACAGAGGAACCTTAACAAATACCAATGGTATGTATTCGATAGAAGCATCACCTCAGGACAGTTTGTCATTCTCCTTTGTAGGTATGGAGAAGAAAATTATAAAGGTGGGGGCAAGTTCACGCATCGATGTGGTCTTGTCCGTTCAAACCAATATGCTTCAGGAAATTGTGACTGTGGCCTATGGTACACAACGCAAAAGGGATATAACTGCCTCGGTCGCCTCTGTTAAATCAGACAGGATGCAGGATGTACCGACTGCCGATCTGTCCAGGGTCCTCCAGGGTAAATTAGCTGGTGTGCGAATAGCCAGCTCATCAGGTATGCCCGGTATGGCCAACTCGATTCTGATAAGAGGGGCCGGCTCAGTGAATGCGTCAAACGCACCTCTTGTGGTTATTGACGGCGTACCGGTGTCATCAGTAAGTGATGCATCTATGTACAACGGTCAGGAGCTTAATCCCCTTATGGATATCAATCCGTTGGATATAGCGTCAGTAGATGTGCTGAAAGATGCTTCGGCAGCAGCATTATATGGCTCCAGGGCTTCCAATGGAGTTATTCTCATTACTACAAAATCAGGTAAAAGAAGTGGCGGAAAACTGGAATACAATACGTACTACGGGTGGAGTAACATTCCCAACCGTATCGACTTTGTAAACGCGAGCCAATATCTCACGCTGCAAAATGAAGCCAGAGCCAACTACAACAATGACAAGGGGCTGAGTGAAGGTGATCCGGGCTTTCAGCAGCCCATTGGTGATCCAGGCGATCCGCTAGCTGAAACGGACTGGATTGATGAGATCACGCGTAGCAGTGCCAATTCGATGAATCATCAGATCACCTACTCAAAAGGAACAGATAAGAACTCACTTTATCTTTCAGCTAATTATGTATCTCAGGAGGGAATAGTGAAAACCAATAGCTATGACAGGTATTCCGCAAGACTCAATGTGTCCAACAAGGCGAGGAACTGGCTGGACATAGGGTTTAATTCCTCATTTTCCAAAAGTGAGAATAACCGGATTATGGGAGATAATAACATATATGGGCCATGGAGCAGTGCCATGGGCAACAGACCTGATGAGCCCGTGTACAATGAGGATGGAAGCTACTACCTAACCAGCCGAAGTAATCCCGTACAATGCTATAAAGAACCTGTATATAGATCATCCATATATAGTGTGCTGGGGAACGGATATATGAGGGCTACAATTATTGATGGACTGGTGTTAAATACTTCGTTGGGGGGCAACTACATACATACCAAAGAGCACGTCTATAAATCTGCCCTCTCTCTTCAGGGTGCAAGTACTAATGGCTCGGGTGGAGCTGACAACAATACCCGCTCCGATGTCATTACTGAAACAACCCTTAGCTACGACAAGACATTGGGCGGACTGAATTTAGATGTATTGGCCGGATACGGTTTTCAGAATTCGACAGTGGAAAGGGCATACGTGATGGGAGAGAATTTTCCCTCTCCTTCGCTTGGCTATCTCAATTCAGCGGCCAGGATCACCAATGGTTCTACTTCATGGACGCAGAACGCCCTTGAGTCTTATTTCGGAAGAGCAAATCTCAACTACAGCGATAGATATTTACTCTCTGTCTCTTTTCGCCGGGATGGTTCTTCCAAATTTTCAGGTGATAACAAATGGGGTTACTTTCCCGCCGGCTCGGTCGGCTGGGTGATATCCAACGAGCGGTTCTTCTCTGTGACCGATCTGGTCAGCTTTCTAAAGCTCAGGGTCAGCTATGGCCTTACAGGCAACCAGGAAGGTATTGGTAATTTTGCTTCCAAGGTACTCATCTCATCGGGTAGTGATTACAACGAAGCACCAGGGCTGTCACCGCAGAGATCATCTGTCGGTAATCCGGATCTGACCTGGGAGAAGAGCAAGCAATTTAATGCAGGTCTTGATTTCAATTTATTCAGTGACCGTATTGAAATATTCATGGAGTATTATGACAATGTGACCGACAATCTGCTGATTACAAAAAGCACCCCATCTACCCTTGGTTATACCTCAGTGTACGACAATGTAGGATCGATCAGAAACAGCGGAATAGAGCTGGCAATCAACTCCAAAAACTTTACAGAGGACTTTAGATGGGAAACGGAGTTTAATATAGCCACATTAAAAAACGAAGTTCTTGAGCTCTACAATGACGAAGGCTTTCCTGCCGGGTTTGCCGGAAGAGTTGAAGAAGGCCAACCATTTGCAAGTTTTTATATGATCAAGGCATTGGGGGTTTATCAGAACGAAACAGAGATCCCGGAGTCACTGAAAGCAAGTGGTGTGAAACCGGGAGATATGAAGTATGAAGACCTTACCGAAGATGGCATCATCAATCAGGATGACAGGCAATTCGTTGGAGTACCATATCCTAAGGTATTTGGAGGTTTAGACAATACCCTGAGTTATAAAGGTTTTGATGTTAACCTGTTCTGTGAATATTCGTTTGGAAATAAAATCTACGCCATGTGGCGGCAGGGGAATGGGGCGGGGAACCTCGGTTATTCGCTCAATACTTCTTCGCTCAAGGCATTCAATGAACGATGGACAGATGAAGGTTCCAGCACGACGACCCCAAGGGCGATTATAGGCCCACAGGGCACATATAATACTCAGGTGTCTACACGATTCCTCGAAAGTGCTTCTTACTTCAGGTTTAAAACCCTGACGGTAGGATATACCATTCCCGATCATGTGTTTACCTCTGTGATCAATAAGCTGAGAGTATATGCTACGGTTCAAAACCTGTATAGCATTAACAACTATACGGGATACGATCCCGAGGTAAACTCGTTTAACAGAGGTGGTGTCAGAAACTCCGGTCATGATATTGCGGCCATACCTCAGCTAAGGACATTTATGCTGGGAGCATCCGTTACCTTCTAAATTATATTTTATTACCTAAAGATTGAAAAAATGAATATTCTGAAATATATAATTGGTTTAACCATCATTGTTATGTCCCTGATATCATGTGAAGATAAGCTGGATATATCTCCCAGATCATCTCTTTCTCCGGATGACATCACTGCTAAAGATGCCGAAGCCATACTCACCGGATGCTATGACGGTGTTCAGGGAGGCGGGTACAGACATTTCTACCTCTCATATCTGACGGATGATAACTCATCAGATAATCTGGTATGGAAGAGGTTCTGGTATCAGCATCAGGAAATAGATGATAATGACATTCAGACGAACAATAGCCTGATCAGCAGGTGGTGGAGTGGTTATTATGTAAGTATTAACCGGGCCAACAATCTGATTGGCGCCATAGCCAATGTGGATGAAGATACATTTATGCCCTCAACGCGTAAAAATGAGATTCTCGCTGAAGCCAGATTCTTGAGGGCATGGTGTTATTTTAATTTGGTGACACGATGGGGAGATATCCCACTCATGCTGGAAGGTGATCCGGAGGAACATCCCGAGCGCGATCAGGCAGAAAAGATATGGGATCAGGTAGAGACAGATCTTGAATATGCCACCGAGCATGCTCCGGAGTTCAAATCTTCTTATACTGTTTCCAGGCAATCTTCAAAGGCCTTGTTGGCTAGAGTATATCTATACCGGAATAACAAATCAGAGGCTCTAACGTTGGCCGGCGAACTGATCGGTGATAACACTTTTGGGCTGGATAGTTACTCAAGTGTATTTGATGGTTCCGGATCGTCGAGAGAATTTCTTTTGCAATGGCGAAACACCACAAACGATCCTGCTTATTTTGGATACTGGCTTGTCAACAGACTTGAGCTTGTACTTGATCCAAGCCTTGTGGAGGCTTTTGAGGAGGGTGATGAAAGAATGCCGGTGACTGTTTCGACATTTATGGGACAGAAAGTTTGTGGTAAATATCCGAATTCAGGCTCCGGTACCGATAACTGGCCGGTATCCCGAATCGCAGAGATGTATCTCGTAGCTGCCGAAGCCGCGGGGTATCCCGAAGGTACATCATACATAAATACCCTCAGAGCCAGTAGAGGACTGGGCAGTATTGCACCTTCCAGTGAAGCCGAGTTTACGGATATATTGCTCCATGAGCGCAGAATAGAGCTCGCCGTTGAAGGATTCAGGTGGTACGATCTTATCAGATCGGGAAGAGCGATCGATGTCCTGCCGAACGTCACATCAGCCAACCAACTGAAATACCCAATTCCACAAGGCGAAAGGGACGTAAATCCAAACCTGAGTCAAAATGATGGATATTGATAGGTCCGGAAAGAAACCTTACCGGCGCTTGGTTCCCAAATTTGGTATACCTCAAATTTAATCTATCAGTAAGAATCCTCAGAAGAGCCAAAGGTATTTTGCCTTTGGTTCTTTAGGTTTAAAGGCTTTAAAGATACAAGCCAACAGATTCCCTGACCACCGGAAATGCCTATATCAGCATTAATTTCGATTTGCAGAGAATAGGCAACATACCATATCACGTGGTTTTCATCTGCGCAGTAAACCCCGCGAGCATTGCATCTGCTTCGCAAATTAAATGAAACTGACATTTATGAGAAATGAATCGAAAGATGCTGACATTCTTCACCCGATTCCGGGCTGCAAAGAATTCCCTTGCCATGATAGCTGACCATTATCATAATATTAGACCCTATAATTATGACGACACACAAGGTTCTGTTAAACTTTGTAACTATCGTCATTAGATTACGATAATCAGATACCAGATCAGTGGTAATAGAATCCCTCCAAGCATAAGCCATACCCCCCGTTTTCCAAATCCTTTCCTTCCTTTAATGATTATTGCTCCGGAGATGGCCAAAAAAATCAAACTGCCGGCAGCGATATTTCCAAGCCAGGTATACCGCTTACCAGAGTTATAATGAATGTCATTGATGAACTTCACAAATGTCTTCTTCTCATACACCGTGCACGACAGGTGCCCATCGGCCGGGGTATACTGGCCCAAACCTCCGGCAATAAACAGCCTGTACTGATCTTTAACAGGTATTACACGATTCAGCCGAGGCATGTCAGCCATTACCTCAGACCATAACTTTTTGAGCTCATCCGGTGTAAGATCCACCTGAATTATCTTTTCAGCCTTCACTTCGCGAAATGCCGGATCCTTACCATCCTTTTTATATATCAGTATGATGCCGGAAATGCTGTATATACAGGTCAGACCTATAAAGAAGTAACCTAAATCCCTGTGAAGAATGCGAAATATTTTTCTGAATTTCATAAATAATGTGACCGCCGGTTAAAGCCTAAGTAAATTTAGGCATCTATGTGGTGCTTAGGCCTTAACTTGATTTAAAGCCGCTAATTGGCAAGGGAATCGTAAACAACGTCGTAATCCATACCATCCAGATAGATGATGGAATAATAATCCTTATTGTTTTTAGCCATCCAGTTGCGCATTGACTGTATGTTTTCCAGTTCGGCCGAGCAGTGCTTGCCCCCATCTTCGATGTCCTTTTCTTTTGCTTTGACCTTTGCCTCCCATTCATCAAGAAAGTCGGTATAGAGCCGTTTTTCCTTTACGGTTCCGCTCACCACGATGTCCATTCCTGACAGTTCTCTGTTAAATGCCTGAATATTGCCTTTGGCCTCCACGCGTACAGAATGATTGCCGGCGCTGTCGACAATAAAACACCGACGGCCCGAGTGGGAGCACACATGACTCACCGTCCCTTTTATTTTCACTTCTTTTTCGAGGCTATCGATGGCTATTTCCATGAAGTCACCGATTGCCATGACCTTTTCCTGCCCTGCGACTGCGTTTTCCTCGGTTGTCTGTACCGGTCTGTTACATGCTACGGCCAGAAGCGAGGCCAGCAAAAGAAAACTAATTTTTTTCATGATATATGTATTTGATGGTTATTGATATTATTGAGATAAGTTTATTACAAGGGCTGGTATGAAACCATATATTCCTGCAAGACCTGTGCCGGCCAAGGCGACGAAAGATAATTTCTGCTTTCTGATTCTGGTATAGAGGACATAAAGAACTGCAAGCAATGCATTGATATACAGAAAATTAAAACCTGAAAATGTGACTGCGGGCCTTAGATAATTTGTATGGTAAGAAGTAAAAGTCAGTGTGGCAGGAAACAGGTAGCTACGCACTTCATCACTGCTGCTTATCTTTTTATCATAGCTCACAGAGTCCACGACCTTCCGGAGATAAATTTTGAGCTCAGTGTATTTATCTGAATTTTCAAATGGTTTAATGCGACCAGTATATATCTCGGGCTGAAGCCGCTGCGGTGAATCTGCTCTCAGGGAATAATAGTAATAGTTTTGATTAATTGAGTCCTGTTTTAGATAATCAAACCGGAGATCGAAATCATCATAAAAGCGGTCCGATGGCACTGAAGAACGCTGCCAGGGGAACCTTTTCTTATCCATTTTAAAAGCACTTGTCAGGTGCTGTGCATCACGGATCATTGGTATGGGAATATTACCAATAAATACTGCCCATATTATTAGAGAAACGGTGTTATTGTATAAGCGGACCAACTGCTTTTTAATGGAATCAGGATGATGTCAACGATTGACCACGATAACGGTATTCAATCCATCTTTTCGTAAAGTATTTGCGTAATATGCCTCACAAGGATATAATGAGATAATAAAAAGCCTTAGCAAATTATTCTGCTAAGGCCGTGCTTTAATTTCTATAATGCTACAATTGTGTATTCATCCAATTGGCTTGGTGTCAATTGGGTTGATTGCATGTTATTTACCCACTCTCTTATGGCGTAGGTATCAAAAATGTAATCATCGTGTATAGAAAAAGCAAACTTGATACCAGACTTCTGTGAAATTAGATAGGTTGTATTATTGTGAACGAATTTTCTCATTTCATCTCCGATAGTATGCAATGGAATAAATCCTCCATGATATATATGCACTGCCGAATAAAGATCTGCAGTTAATTCATAACCTAAAGAATAATCCTCACTCATATCTACCAATTTTGTTTTATACATAGAACTATATTGATCTATAATTGCATTTGTGTTTGCACTATTTATATATGTATTCTCGTATAAAACAATAGGATCAGCATACCTAGTAACAAGACATATAACCTCTGTATCCAATTCATTTATATAACCATACACAAGGATAGGCTCATAAAGTTTAGTAGACATAGGATGACCATTGTTCAACATCTTTATTAAAGGTTCTTTCAGGTTATCCTCTCTTACAAATTCAGTAATTGGTAACAGTCCATTATCAGATATATCTATAATACTATGATTATTTGTATCGTTTAATGAAGACAACCATGTAGTAAGATTCAATTTGATGCTACTCACTTCTTCTGGATTCATAAAATCGATGATTGCTCCTACTCCTCCAAGTGTTTTTATAGATGTTTTCAAATCTGTGAACTTATTCGACAACTCTTTTCCACTTGAATATTCCGTCCCAAAACCAAAATCACCTGATGCCTTTTCGCCAAAAGATGCTTCGATATCATTCTGCATTTTGTTTTCTCTTGTTTCACTTGATTCATTACCTTGGTAAACACCAGAATAAAGTGCTGTAGCCTTACCGCCTACAATAAAATCGCTCAAAACAAATCCTCCATATAACTCAAACAATTCACCAGGTGGGATATTATACAAGTCGTCTTTAAAGCTTTGCGACACATAGGACTTCATTATCTTGATATCATTGGACGAATTTTTCAATAAATACCTTGAACCCATATATTGATAATACATTTCTCCAAAAACCCGGTTACTTTCAATGATATTGGTCGTACTGAAGGTTTTTTCCATACTACTTTTAGCTGCAACTTTAAAGACACCTAGGTTTAGATCAAACCCTCCTTTTATTTTTTCAGTGACACCCGATTTTTCCACATATTTTTCGAAACTGGTGTATGCAAAAGAATTGTTACTTGTAGTACCTATTCCGGGATTATTATAACTATTGGGATAGTCTTCTAAATAATTGTCAATATCAATTACAGACCACCCAAAGTTTTTGTAATCCGTTAAAGGTAACTCGTCTAATTTAATAGAATTTCCTAAAAAGCTTTTAAATGATGCATTTTCAGATATGCGGCTACTTGTTTTGTTCTTCGTTGTTCTTTGGGATAAAACAAGGGGTGAATTGGGATCACGTTCCTTTAAAACGATTTTTTCGTTTTGAATTTGACTGTTTGGATTTTCCTTAATACCTTCCTGAAAATCCTTCACACAAGATGTGATAAACAGCATTAATAAGGCTGTAAAAATAATTCCGGTTTTTTTCATTTGTTTAAAGTTTAAATTTATAATATGAATGATGTTCCAATCAATAGTAGACCGGACTGTTTAAAGTAAATACACTATTAGTTCTTTTTGATTTGTAAGTTGGGTTGAGCATGGTAAAGTTGTTGGCAAAGAATGCGAACTTTGCTTTTTCTCCTATTTCGCTAGTAACCTTAGGGTTTAACTGGTAATGAATTGGCTGATTCTCTACTTGATAGTACTCTTCCCTGTACTTAGAAATATAATAATCATACTCCTGAGAGAATATTTCATCTTTCGAGATCTCTCTTCTAACTCCTTCCTTATCAATTAGGGCAATAGGTGCTTCAATCAAATAATTGGTATTGTCTGTGCTATATTCCCAAAGCTGTCTTCCTCCCAGAAAATATCTGTATCTACTTTTCCATAAAACCTGTAAAGTAGTTGAAAACGCCAGCCGTAATTTTGGCAAGTGGGTTATGGCAACAAAATTTGTATTAAACCTTTGTCTTTCTCTTCCTTCACAGGCAGCATAAATACCTACATAAGGTGGCTGATTGGCTCCATCGCCATATAGGAGCATATATGTTTCCGAACCATTATAATTCTTTGTGTAGAGGTATGCCCTGCTATTGTTAAACGAGGTATTTAGAAACTTGATTTTATCAAAATCAAATCGGTACTCTAAACCTTTCTTTATTATTATATGAGTGTTTTGTGGTTTAGCGTACTTTGCTGTAAATGTATCTACTTCGGTTAGGGCATTTAAATCTATTATAGGTGGAGCCTCCTCCCTGTAAATTATGTTAGTGTCATCGGTATTCCATTTGCCGAACTCAATAAAATTGTGATGTGTGGTAAAAGTCAATCCGTTGTCCGACTTTTCATAATAGCCTGTAAATATAAATTTCATCCCTTTCACTTTTCCGTCAAAGCCGATCTCAATCTTACTCACCTCAATAGGTTCAAGCTTGTCGGTAGGATCAATTATTCTTGTGCTTACTAAAAGTAACCTCTCGTCTGCATTATTTGAAAAGTAATTGAAACTGTTTAAATCGAAATAAGCATTATCGGGATAGAGGTGGGCCAATGTGGGCGATTTAGATTGAATACCATAACCACCAAATACCGATAGTTCGCTAAACAGTTTTTTTTCTTCATACCTAATAAATGAATACTTTATGTTAATGCGAGGTTCGATAGTTTTTTTTTCGCTGTCAAAAATATTTACGGGCTGAAAGTTATTATACCGCAAGCCAGCCTGAATTCGAAGTAAATCGTTGCCTACATTGTCTTCGACAAATAGTGCCAGTGAATGTAGTGTTGGTCTCTCTTTATAAGATCTTTCTCTGATAGTGCTAATTGAGTTGATTTCAGGAGGATAATTTAGATCAAAAATCCTACCATCACCCTTATTGCCATTTGCCCGCCATTCAGCCCCATAAACTATATTATTGTTCACTTGCGATTTGGTAAGTGACAAGTTTCCCATGACCCGGGCAAATATGTCAAACGGTTTGCCATCGACTGTCAGCTCTGAATAGTATTCTGCCGGTAAGAATTGTGCGGTATGTTCCCCATGCTTCAAGGATGTTGCTAGGGGCATAGTCCCTGCAGTGATGGTCTTTAATTTTTTGAGGTAGTCGTGCTGATGGGCATAATTGGCAGAAAAGTTATACGAGAGATTTGTTATCCATTTGGAGTTGAGCAACCACTTGCCGTTAATGGCAGCCCTAAGACCATCTTTATTAGCGGTGATCACTTCATTATTTTTTAACTGAGGATCTGATTTCTCATCATCCACTGTGGTGAACAATGCCAGCCTTAGGTTGAACAAAAGAGGCTTATTTTTCTGAAAGAATGTATTGGAATACCCGAGATTGGTGGTAAGTCGCTTGTAGCCTTTATATTTCTTTCGAACATCGGGGTAGGAGGAAGTATAATCGAGATTGACATTCAGCACCCCGTGATTATTCATTGAAAATCCTTTGCCCA
>JAKSDO010000279.1 GCA_022360055.1 Cytophagales bacterium
GTGCCACTTATGATCTTTGTCAGTATGTACCTCTCCTTCGGTAGCCAAAACGTGAAAAGGTGCTAATTTGAAATCATCGACTTTTTCCACCGGCCAGCAATAGTTTCTGTAGGCTGTGGAATAGCCGGCAATCATATCATTTTTAGCCTGGTAACTTTCTATTAGTTCATCTACACCCTCTATTTGTCGATTATGTGTCTTTGCTAATTGCGTAATCGCATCTTTTAAGGCCACTGACGCAGAAGCGCCAACTGAGGCATACTGATCTTTCAACAGCGTCTGTGCTTTTGCAGACCATGGCATCAATTCAGTATCCAGGCAAACCCAATTAGTATTGAATTTTTCCCAAAATCCTGATTTTTTTAAAGCTAACTGTACACGATCCAAAAATTCCTTTTCAAGTGCTGCATTATTAAAAAAGTTTCTACCTGTTCTGGTGTAGCAAGCGCCAATTCCCTCATTATTAATGCCGAACCTTTCAATAGCTGCGTTTTCATCTTTGCAAACCACAATTATTGCCCTAGACCCCATATGCTTTTCTTCACATATTACTTTGTCAATCCCCTGGCTTTTGAAATACTTTAAAGCTTCATTGGGATGTTCCAAATATCCATTCAAATCACTGGTTTCCGAAGGTGACATTGTCGGAGGAAGATAAATCAACCACTTCGGATTCATTGCAAATCTGCTCATAACCTCAAGTGCTGCTATTGAATTCTCCTCACGCAGTGTGATATTGTTTCTCAGTTTGGTGCTTATTATTCTTTTACCAACTACATCATCTATATCCAATAGGTCATCTAATTCCTGCTGATGAGATAGCAGCGAATCACTCTCCAACTCCAGGGGTCTTACCGGTTCGGTATAAATTTTTTTTGCCTTTACCTCAACAAGTTCTTCCTCCGGGTACCTCAAGGCTGTGAGTTTCCCACCAAAAACACAACCGGTATCTATATCAATGGTTCTGTTTAACCACTGTGCTTCCGGGACCGGCGTATGTCCATAA
Source organism: Cytophagales bacterium (assembly GCA_022360055.1). GTDB lineage: Bacteria > Bacteroidota > Bacteroidia > Cytophagales > Cyclobacteriaceae > JAAUQL01. Next base: position 1,007 of record JAKSDO010000279.1, read on the forward strand.
ACTACCATTGCTTTTCCTCTGTATTCAGCAGCCCAATTGTAGCGAACCGGCAGTCCAAACTCATCAATTTCACCTGTCGTTTCTCCATACATGCAGAAAGACCTGACCGCTCCACTTCCCCTGCCTTGCATTTCTTCCTTTAATCCAGCATGAGCCACTACCAATTTTCCGTTGTCAAAAACATAATGACTTACCAATCCATACAAGAACTCTTTCATCACGTTTAAAAACTCTTCGGATTCGCCTTTGAGTTGGTCAATCGTCTTTTCCAGTCCGTGCCTTATCTGAACATTTTTTCCATTCAAATACTTTTGAAGCTTCATATCGTGGTTCCCAGGTACACAATAAGCAACTCCTGAGTTAACCATGCTCATCACCAACTTCAAAACCTCAGGCGAATTGGGGCCTCGATCAACCAGATCCCCAAGGAATACGGCTTTTCGGTCATTCCCATTCGTTACCTGATACCCAAAACCTTTGTGATCATATTTACATTGCTCGATTTCATATCCCAGATTAACTAAAAGCTCCTTGAGCTCATCAAAGCAGCCATGAATATCACCGATAATGTCAAAGGGGCCTAAAATCTCCTTTTTATTATTGTAAAGTTTATCCCTTTTGATGACTTGAATGGCATCAATTTCCTCAGGCGAATTTAAAATGTAAATATGCCTGAAACCTTCTCTTTTAAGATTTCTGGTGGTTCTTTTAAGTTGAGACCGTTGCTGCCTGATTACATGCTTTCCAAAATCCCGATCTGATCTTTGGTCATTTCTGGATTGACAGATTTTTTCTGGTACATCCAAAACAATAGCAACTGGAAGGCAGTGATGATCCCGTGCCAATTGAATAAGCGGTTTTCGTGCTTCAGTTTGAACATTTGTGGCATCGATAACCGTCACCAAACCGTTCTTTAATCTTTTCGAAGCAATGTAGTGGAGCAACTCAAAAGCGTCATTACTGGCAGCCTGATCATTTTCATCATCAGAAACAATGGCACGACACCTGTCAGAAGATAAAATCTCTGTCTCCTTAAAAAGCCGTTTAGCAAAAGTCGATTTTCCGGAGCCTGAAATTCCAACTAAAACTACCAATGATAACTCTGGTATTTTTATTTCATTATTCATTGTCCTTCAATTTAAATATTGCCATTTGCGATGGCGCCCCAACATTCTTTTTCTCTTCTCCTACTGGTTTGATTTCCACCAAATAGTCATTGGAATCTGCTACATTCTTAGCCCAATCTATAAACTCCTTTCTGGTCCATTCAAACCTGTGATCAACATGTCTGAAAGAATCCGAAGCCAGCGTTTCAAATAATTGATTGTACTCTTTGTTTGGTGTGGTCAACACTATGATCTTTGGCTTGGCAAATTGAAAAACAACTCTCTCAAATGCCTTTAGTCGATTGAGATCGAGATGTTCTATCACTTCAATAATTGCCGCAGCATCAAAGCCCTCCAATCTTTTGTCCCGATAGGTTAAGGCTCCCTGAATCAGGTTAATTCTTTCTTTCTGTTTCGGAGGCATTTCATCGTAATGAAGTCTTTCAATTGCTTTTTCAAGTGTCCTGTAAGACACATCCATTCCTAGTATCCTTTCAAATTGTTTTTCTTTTAATAAAATCTTCAATAGTTTTCCTTCACCACAACCAAGATCAACTACGCTTTTAGCCCCGGATGTTTTCAATTCTTGTAATGCTTTCCTCAGCCTTTGCTGGTGCAATGTTTCTTTTACTTTATCCACTTTGGCATTTGACTCACCATGCTCAGGAGAACTTTCATCGCCATCATCTTCCAACAATCTATCCAAAGCATTCCTTGTCAGCCCCCCAATACCTTTTAAATATCGCTTGGTTATTTGTTCTTTTTCGGGATGATTACCCAACCACCCCTCACCCTTTTGAAGTAGCTTTTCCACTTCAGATTGGCTGACCCA
>JAKSDO010000207.1 GCA_022360055.1 Cytophagales bacterium
AAGCTACAAACCACTGAAAGGGCCATTTTGCAGCATCTGAAAATGGCCCCTTTATATTTTAGTTAGGCAATCAATCTTCCTCCTTTAGTCTTTAAACTTCATATCGGCGTTGATCTCCCACAATTTCAATTCCACTATGGTGCGATTAAAGGTGTCATAAAAAACACTTTAAATGCGTTTGCCCTTGGATTTGATGCCTGGCTACGAAAACAAACCTCTTAAGAACCTATGGGTCCCTGATTTGGAATTGTCGGCCAACTTGGATTTTGATAAATCGGTGAAGTTGACACATCATTATTTTCAGATGTTATCAAAAAATGCTGAATGGCAATAGGATTGAGATAGTGTGCCATATGCCATCTGTAACCATCTACAACCAATTCGTTTCCAGTGATTTCATAAGGGCGGACGTAATCGCTCAATTCCGGAGGGGATACTATTGAAGTCGGATCCCCCCACCCCCATGTAATAAGCCAGTTCCCATCGTCATCTTTATACCATTCTTGCATGGGTCCCCAGAGTTTAAATCCTTCGATATGATATGGAGTTGTAACCAATTGATCCATAGCGCGCCAACGTTTTAAGTCCATTTCACGAAAACCTTCAGCCACCAATTCACAGCGACGTTCACGGCGAATATTGTAAAGAACCGGATCACTGAGCATTACCCCTGCTGAATAAGCGCCCCAATCCCCTTTTGCTTCTTTGGTTATATCAGTTGCTGCAATGGTTTTATTGAAATCCGGATCTATTCCTGCACGTTTACGAATTGCAGCCCAATATTGCTGGGCCTTACCATCTAGAGATCCATTTTTTTCATAGCTAGCTTCGATATAATTGAGATATGCTTCAACTGCCCTAAACACTATGGAAGCGGTAAATCCCTGTCCGTTATCAAAATGAATGCCGTCATAGTTTATCCCTTTTCTCAAAGCATAACCTGTTGTGTAATGAAGCGCGACATCAGGTTGTACTAAATTTGGTATTGATTCAACAGGGACGGCATGTGTTCCCAAGTGCGTATTGTACAGAAGGTTTTTTTGACCTGGCTCTTTTAAGAACAACCATAATCTACCATCTCTTTCTTTTCGTACAAGTGAAATTGAATCATCTCCATGATAACCTGAAGCCGGATCGTAAATAGGTAAGCCATTAGCCATCAAGAAAGTCTCTACAAATCCTTTTGTCATACCATTTGAATAGTTCGATTCAGCAGCGGCTTTTGGAACATTGTGAACAAGTCCAAGGCCCCTATCATATCTTCTCCACAATAAAACTTCGCTATATGAAGACAGATCGACATTACCAAACATATCGAGGTAAGGGTTGATCGATTCAGAAGGAGACTGTTGTAAAATACCGTTATTTTCTGTTAGTGATATATTGTCGGCAACAGCGCTTGCAGCATTCATAGCTTGATCGAGCAGCCAATCAATCTCAGCATCAATACTTCCTGCCTGAAACTGGTAGCCGTTATTATAATCTTTTTCAGCCCCGGGCCATCCCGGACCATTCGGGACAAAAGCAGTTCCGCTGAAATACTTTAACCAAGTAGCTTCGTACAAAGCAACTCTGGATTTAAAAAGCTGCGCTGCACTTTTCGACAATCTATTTCTTTTACCGTCGGGTGAAACTTCAGACATCAAAACAATTGAAGAATCAAGATCAGATATAATGAAACGAACTACTTCAGATCTTGGGGCACGTTTACTTGCCTCGGTCAGAGCTGCCATTTCGTCTGGGAGAACCGTTTTCACAATAGGAAAATCTCCCAGGCTCTGAACTTTCTTAAAGTATTCAAACGCCCTTAAAAAGTACATCTCACCGATGTAATGATCTATCAAGTCCGAATTGCCCTGTATTTCACCTGCATTCCACCGCGGGACCACTGTATTAAGAAAATAGTTAAATCTATAAATGTTGGTAAAATTCCAACTTCCTCCACCTTGCGGCACTCTCCATTCACCAGGCACAAATCTTTTATTATAATCTTTATGCGCCATATTGTCAGTATGTTGATCAAAACCATGCGTACCATACGTCCAATTACTATGAGTTGGAAAAATTTCATACTGTTTTATAGTGTAGGCAGCTAACTGAGATTCTTCCCAAAGGTATTGTTCCGGAGTTATATCCGATGGTGGAGGACGATCTAAGAAATCATCGCTACACGATACGATGGTCATTGTCAACCCCACTATTATTAATACAGATATATCTTTATTAAAATTATTCATGATTCCATTATTTAAAATTGATTAAAATAGCATACACTATAGAGTAATAGATAATCCCATAGAGTATATTGATGAAAGTGGGTAAACATTTCCTCCCCAACCTTCTCCTATGGTCTCTGGATCGAATATCTTTGTCATATTCGTCATTGTCCATAGATTCTCTCCTGAGAAATAAACCCTCATATTCTGAACCCTTATTTTATCCATTAAAGATGTGGGTAAGGTATATCCGATTTGCAAGTTTTTGAGACGCATATAGGAAGCATCTTGAACATACCTGGACTGTGTTTGCGGATTTTTCGATCCAACTCCTCCAAAAATAGGTCGTGGATAATATGAATCAAGGTTTTGTCCAAGCGGATGGTCGGGATCTGCTCTAAAATAATCCAAGTGCTGTACAAATCCTGTCGACCACCATTTATTCGGTTGTGCGCCCCAAAAATAGTATCCTCCCTGGAAGTAATCACGTTTCAAAATACCTTGGAAAAAAGCGCTTATATCAAATCCTTTCCAATCTGCGCCTATGTTAAATCCAAGGCTATATCTGGGTGTGTTGTTTCCGATTATTTTCAGGTCGCCATGGTCATCCTCTGTCTGAGCCCCCTTGTCAATCTTACCATCTCCGTTCAAATCTGCCCACATTAGGTCTCCAGGCCCCCACTGACTGCCAATAGCTGTTTGATCTCCATTCGGCAATCCCGCTAAATGGCTATCCATTTCTTCCTGAGTCTTTGCAATACCAATAGTTTCAAGCCCCCAGATTTCACCCATCATTTGTCCTTCACGGTAGGTATTGAGAGCACCAGTAGGATTAGGATATTTAGTAATTTTGGTCTTAGAATCTGATAGTAAAAATCTAACATTATAACCCAAGCCGTTACTAAGTCGATCGTTCCAAGTAACATCAAATTCAAATCCGGTAGTTTTAAGATCTGTATTATTTACCTTAGGAACGCTAGTCCCGAGAATCACTGGTAACTCAGGAGCAGGCCCTACCATATCATTTGTAATTCGAGTAAAATAATCAAATGTCGTACTCAACCTTCCCTCCAACATCCGTACATCAACGCCAATGTTCCAACTTTTAACTCTTTCCCATGTTAAAAACTGACTGACTAATCCAGGTGCATTGCTCGTATTTGGTCTTAAACCATTCAATAACCAAATACCATCGGATGTGCCTGTGGGCAACGTTACATAGGTCGGATAAAAATTCCGGGTATTTTGATTTCCAAGTTCACCATAAGAACCTCGAACCTTTAATACACTTATTTTATCACTCAATTGATCAAAAAATGCTTCATTTGCTACGTTCCATCCTGCTGAAAAAGAAGGGAATAATTGCCAACGCTTATCCGAGCGAAAGCGAGAGGTCCCATCATAGCGCATGTTCAACTCAAATAGATATCGCTCTTTAAAGTTATAATTAATACGGCCAAAGTATCCGGTTGTCGCCCAGTTCTGATACTGACCGGTCACTTCAGGCACCACTGGGTCTCCATAAAAATCAGTACCGGTCGTTAGGTCTAACACGGGCATTCCCGGCAAAATAATTCCCTGTCTTCGAGCAGATAAATCACGAAACTTATTTAGTTCAGCTTGAAATCCAATCATGGCTTTAAAATAATGTCCGCCAGTTAGGTTTTTTGAATATTCCGAGTAGATGTTTGTACTGTAATAATTCGCGCGACGCGCGTATTCGTAAACTCGGGATTCCCTATCATATAAATATGGATTCCCGTAAATATCATGATTGTAGGTTTGCTGCATATCGACACGTTGAAAAGTATTCCTCGTTCGATAATTCAACTCTACAAATGTTTTCCAGTTTTTGACAGGTTCAACAACCAATTGACCCTGGGAATACGACCGGTCAACCTGACGTCTATTATCTCCTCCATCACGCAAACCCAGCGCAGGTGCAGGGGAATCAAATAAGAAGCCGTTAGGATCATAAAGTGGTAGTACTGGCCAGCCCTGTCTGGCAAGATCTCTAAACATAGTGTTGGTAAGCTTGGTAGGTTTTTCATTATCCTCCCGGATAAACCTGTTGGTAAAATTTAGTTTTACATATTTGCCCAGATCCGCACTAACCCTTATCGTTGTTGCATACCTTTTAAAATTGTCTTTGTTAAAAACCATAAAACCATCTTGATCAAGATAATTGCCCGAAATGTAATACTGGATGGCATCGCTACCTCCATTAGCACTAATATTGTGCTCATGTCCAAATGACTCCTCGAACAAGGCTTCATACCAATCTACATTATCATTACCATTTCTGTATCCTGGGTCCCACCGTATCCCATTTCTATCATCAACAATGGTGGTCTCTGTAATTTTACCATCCATGAAATCCTTAATTCGCTGCAATCTTTCATCGGTAAAATGCGGTCCTGCCCCGCCGTTGAATTGCGCATCATTAAAATATGTGGCAAATTGAAATGAATTCATCATATCCGGAATTTCAATGGGTCTGCTCCAACGGAAATTATTGTTGTAATTCACGCTTACTTTACCTCTTTTCCCCTTTTTTGTCGTAATTAAAATTACTCCAAAAGGAGCGCGGGAACCATAAATTGACGAGGCTGCAGCATCTTTTAGCACTGAAATATTATCAATATCCTGAGGATTTATAGCGTTTATATTTCCCTCCATTCCATCAATTAAGATCAAAGGAGATCCCGTAGACCCCTGACCGATGGTAGCAATTCCTCTGATGTTGATATCCGGATTCGAATCAAGTCCGCCTCCTTTATTCTTAATATTCAGACCAGGAACAGTTCCTTGAAGCATTTGAGTCGCATTTCGTACGGGACGAGCATCCATTACCTTCATATCAACAACCCCAACAGCGCCTGTCAAATTCTCTTTTTGCTGAGTTCCATATCCTACAATCACAATCTCCTCCAGTGCGGCGATGTCCGAGGCCAGGGCAAAATTTATAACAGTTTGATTTCCTACAACGACTTTTTCCTGCACATAACCTACGGAGCTGAAAATCAGGATTGACTCTTCATCCGGCACATGAACCGAATAATTACCTTCGATATCCGTGACTGTACCTTGATCTGTCCCTTTCACTATTACATTCACTCCGGGCAAACCTTGATTATCCTCAAAAGATGTAACTTTACCTGTGATCGTAATGCCCTGTATGATAATCTCAACTGAATTGTTTCTTTTATCGACCTTTTTTACACTAATACTATTATTGATTTGCTTAAACCTCAATTTAGTATGCTTCGAAATCTCAAGGAGTACATTTTCTACCGTTGTTTTCCCACCTTGAAGGTTAATCCTCTGATTCAAAAAATTGTCTTCTTTATCATACACAAAAATGAAATCCGTATTTTTCTCGAGATAATGAAATACATCGATCAGTCTTTCATGATTTAACTCGATCTTAACGGGAACCTCTTTTACACTTTTGATTTGTTGCGCCTCCAAACCAGAAGCAAGCATTATACTCACAAAAAACACTTGGTAAAACAGGCAAATAGCCGAATAGGATATTCCCACTAGCAATAGTTTTATTATTCTTTTTTTCATATTTTAGATCGTTTATTTAGTTATAATTAAACACTTCTTAATGTACCGCATTGATTGGCAGATCTTTGCGGTATTTTCATGTAGGTTAGGTAAATTCTTTTGGATACTCCATACTTTAAATTTTAGTGAAACATTAATTTTAATTTTTTATTTTTCAATTCGTATTCAAAATCCTTATTAAATGAGATCGCATCAAGTATATTGTTCAAATACTCATTTTTGAATGATGCTCTAATGTGCCAATCCTTGGGTGGAATTCCATGTACTGAGACTTCCACACCGTACCACCGGCTTATCTCATTAATAAACTCTTTAAAATTTACTCCATTGAAGACTAGTGTTCCAGTTCTCCATGACGTAATTCTTTCATACGATAGTGTATCATCGAGCAATGAAAACATGCTATATGATTCCGTGTCCCTAGAAATAGAAATTGCATAACCAGGCGACAATAAAATTTCTTTGTTGTCATTATGGTCTTTAGAGATCATGGATACCTTTACCGATCCATGAACCAATGCTACGACAATTTCAGGATCATCTTCATATGCATTTACATTGAATTCCGTCCCAAATACACCGACCTTTATCTTATCAGTTTCAACAAAGAACGGGCGCAGTGTATCGCGATTTATCTCAAAAAAGGCTTCGCCCTCTAGTTTTACACTGCGTGTGGTAGTAGAAAAATTCTCAAAATATGTCAGGGTACTTTCAGCATTGAGCCATACCTTGGAACCATCTGGTAATTGAATTTGAGTTTTTTGCCCTGATGGATTTCGTTTTACAACCTTATGGTTGACAATTACTTCGCGTGTAGAATTATCAAAATTGTGTTTAACAACAAATAATATAGACGGTAATACTAATAATAGAATTATTGCAGCAGCTCTCCATATTTTTCTTTTAAACAAAAATCTTCGTTCCGCCGGTTTGGGCTTTTTCTCTTCGTTTTGGAAAGATGTCCATATTTTAAGCTTCAGGCTTTCATGATTGATCAACTTAGGATCAAGAATTCGATTTTGCCAAAATTCCTGAAGCTTATGAAATTGATAATGATTGTCCTTTGAAATCTTGACCCACTCCTCAACATCTTTTTTTTCTTGCTCGGTGTACTTCCCACTTAGCAAGTTGGCTATTTTCTGATCTATGTCTTCGAATTTATTCATGAAAACTTTGATTGTTTTCATAGATAAAAACAAAGGCGAAACAAAAAACCCGTAATCGAATCAGTTATTTTTTCAGAACGATAGAAAGAAGGAAAGAAATCTTTGATTGCTTACGCCAATTTCATCTTTATGTTCTTCATAAAATGAGAGCAAAATCCTCCGCAAATCCTTGATCGCCAATTTTAGATGTACTTCCACGGTTCTTACCGAAAGTTCAAGTAACTCTGCTGTTTCTTTATGTGACATCCCTTCATCTTTGACCATTTTAAAAACAAGTCTTCGTTTTGGTGGTAATTGTTCAATTGCGTTGGTCAATATTCTTTGTAAATCATTATTAATCAATCTTTTGTCCGGGTCAATAAAATCCGAGGTCATATGATCCTTGATGTCATCAATTAAAATGTTCGCTTGCTCCCTTTTCATTAAATTCAAGAAATTTAAAGCATGATTCTTTACCATCATAAACATATATCCTTCAAAACGATCAATTTTTAAAAGCTCGCCTTTCATATTTAATAATTTTAAAAATACTTCAGACACGACCTCTTCTGCTTGATCATATTGAGGAATAAATATCATAGCGAAATTCATGAGCCGGGTATAATAGCAATCAAAGAACTCTGAAAAAGCCTTATCATCATCAGACTCAACAATGCGAGTTAACAGATGTCTCAGTCTTACTGAATCCATTAAAGAAAATTCAAACTAATGTAGTACATGATTTAAGAATTACGCTCATTCCAATACAAATTAAAAAAGGTTTTAAATCTCTTACAATGCATATAAGTAAAATAGATAAGCTTTTTCCCAGATCTCATATCATAAAAATATCCTACTCAGCGCGAACAATCCGGGCCTGTAAAGCATAAAACAGTCAAAATCGGACATGACCATCTCTTTGTTCTGGAAGTATCCAATCCGGGATTCCCTAAATTTGAGCTACTATGTTTTATGCCTTATCGGGATTCATCCTTCCGTATGTCATTTAAAATCAATGCCCTACAATAATGGCTCTCGAATTTAACGGATGGAGATGAATAATCCGGGTTAAGTATGGGGTAAACTCAATTGGCAGATTATCATTTACTCCGTACCCTGCCCTTAACTTAAGCCCTTGGAAATAGGACAGATCAAGCAAATTTGCCACATCAACGCCCCGATCAAATGCCCGGAAGTTACCCCAGCGATTATTTGATCCGAACCTCGAAGATCCTTCCCGTCGATAACTGCCGGATGGGAAATACTTGTTGGATCCACAGCATCGAGTTCCCCGCCAGGTATTCCGTCAATAACGACCAATGGCTCCTCATTGGCACCAATCGTATTCAAACCTTGTAGGTCTAACCGTGAATGGTTGGAATCCGAGCGAGAGGAGAAGTCCGAGTGAGAGAACGAGAAAAGGCGAGACGCTCGAACGAGTATTTTCGTATGATTTCCCAAATCTTCCAGGAATACCGGTTGATCCCCGAATTCCTCAGATATTGCACTTGATCCCGTATTTGCTGCATTCAAGGAAACAACCCTACATAAAACAAAAGCGGGAAGACATTTTATTCAAATGTTTTCCCGCTTCACGAAAAGAGGACCGTAGTCTTCAAATCGTGCCAAGTTACAGTTATTGTGACTTTTCCCTCAGTTGCCCGAGATCATAACCTTAGATCAAAAACTCTCCCTTCATCGCTTTTCAGCTTTGAACGCCAAACCGGATATTTCTGTGGTGACCCATTTCAAACGCAAACCCGAAGGTTTCCGCTCCTTCATATCCTGTTTTCAAGCCTTGGATCATCGTCCGGCATTTTACCGCCGATCTTTTATCTCTCACTTGGTATGTCTAAGGTAGTTCTAATATCATTCTAAGCAAATTATTTTCACTGAGTTTTCCCCACAATTTATGCACAAACAAACGCGCTAAAAACAGGGTCTTATACACATAAAATTTTGTTTATCCACTTAGTTATGAACAATGAACGCCCGGAAGCGATTTTAGTCGGGAGCGCCATCAAGGCTCTCATTACAAACCTCGGATATTCAAGCCTGTTCCTTTTCAATCAGAACTACTTCATCGATAAAAAACCATCCTCTTTCACCTTTGCCCTGATGCCAGACCGGTATTTTGTCCAAAGGTTTTACGACAATTTTCAGATATTTTACGGGAGTCGACCTGAGCTTACAACGATAATACTCGAAGTGTAATTCGCTTCGTTCCTTCAGGACCTCAGGGACTGTCCGGTTCAGTTTACTCAATTCCCCGGACCTCATGCCTCCATAGATCTCGATGGTCGACGGAGGGAATATGTAAGGGTCCGTATTCACAAGTGAGCTAAGAACAATCTCGCTCAGCGTCGTTTCGCGCTCCAGGGTACAATTGAGAATGAAAGCATTGTTTTTAAACGCCATCCAGGCGTCATCTCCAAAATCACCGGATCCTTTTTCCAAATCGAATAACAGCGACTTGCCAGTGCCCAAATATTTTTCATCCGGAAGATTTTCCAACTCAAAACGGGCGGGCTCAATTTCCGACCTTAAGAACCGTACCGAATCCACCGGGCTGGACTCCCAGCCCTCTTTTGTGGCCATATACTTGATCGTATAATTTCGGTCAATCAAAAAGCTGTCCTTTGCAAAAGAAGACCCATTTCCGGGATCGCTGAGATCCAGCGAATACTTGATATTAATTCCTGTTAGCGGGTGTTCTATTTTCACATAAAAAGGATCTCTAAAAAAATACCGGTGAGGATCAAGAACCGGTGGAGGCAACACCGATTTAAACTGCAAAGCTTCAATGGCATAATCAATTACCGACAAGCCCGGCCCGGCATTTTTCAGTTGTTCGATTCCTTGCTCAGTGAAGTTTGTGCCGTAGATGTACAACTCCGAAAGGCGGTCGAGCCGGGACAGGTGAGCCAACGCCCCGTCATCCAACTGAGTATTGTAAACCTTTAGTTTTTCCAAATTTCCCAATTTTTGAAGCGATGCCAACGAAGCATTTCCGATGGAGCTATTGCTTAGATCGAGCCATTCAATATTTTCAAATCTGCCGATATAATTCATTTCCTGTACTCCGATCGGCAGATTACTTAGTTTCAGTTCCACAATATTTTTCGCAATGGGGTCCAGATGTTTCAGATCTTTCATGCCAAAATCCCCGTGCGGAAAAACAAGTACCTGCAGCGCATTCGATTTATGGTACAGCCTTCTTATGGTACAATATTCGGAAGTCAGATCTTCTATCTTATCGTTTGAAATCTCCGGAAGTTTATTCCAGGCCTTCAAATCACTTTGCGCAATCATTTGCCCGATAATTCCAAAGGAAGGCTCATCACTTCCAATTTGACTGTAAAACAAATCTTCCCGGGCTCCTCTTTTAAACCATCCCTTTATAATTTCAAGCTCGTCATCATTCAGTTGATCCTCATCGGCCGGAGGCATATGATCTTCGTGATCTATCGGCAAGCCAAGCCGATGGATCAGGCCGCGCTCACGATCAAATACCGAACCGGATTCACCTCCCTTTGATAAAGAAGCAAAATCCGTTAATACCAATCCGCCTTTCGATTTATTAGGATTATGACAGGCGACGCACTTATTATCGAATATCGGCTGGACAATATCCTTGTAAACGTTCGGGTCTTCCGGCAATACCTTCGATTCGGCGTTTGCATTTTCTGAAAAGGATAAAAAATCCTTGCCATGAGTCACCATCCCACCATAATGACCGGTGAGCACGATCAACGCGGCTAAAACCCCATGCAACACCCCCCCAAAGTTTTTGGACAACCGGCTTTGCCAATAATACCAGAATACCACGGCGAGCGCAACCGTCACCCCGAGCCATTGGTGAAGCAAGATCAAATTCCCCTTTGTCCCTCCCTCCAGGCTGAGTATAAATCCGGTGATCGCAGAAAGTAAAGTGAGCAGCGCTGTCGAGGCGATATACCATTCGGCATATGGATCTTTTCTCCAGCTTTGTACAATGGCTATAAGTATTAAAACAATTGGAAAATGCAGAATAACAGGATGAAAATGACCGATCCAGCTCACGAGCCGCGGGAATTCAAGAAAGGGCTCAAATACCAATACAAAAATTAAGAAAACGGCAAGTGAAAAAATGCTGTAATTAAAAAGTTTTCGAATGAATACCGAATTCATATATTACGCTAAAAGTCCGTTTACCACGTTGCCCGCAACATCTGTCAGTCTGAATCTCCGGCCCTGATACTTAAATGTCAATTGCTCGTGATCAACACCCATAAGATGCATCAGCGTGGCATGAAAATCATGAATATGGACGGGATCTTTGACAATATTATAGCCGAACTCATCCGTTTCTCCATAGCTGATCCCCTTTTTGATTCCGCCGCCGGCCATCCAGATGCTAAAACATCTGGGGTGATGATCCCGGCCGTAATTATCGGGCCTGAAGCGCCCCTGGCAATAATTCGTACGCCCAAATTCTCCTCCCCAGATAACAAGCGTATCGTCCAGCATACCTCTTTGCTTTAAATCCAAAACCAGCGCGGCTGAGGCCTGATCGACATCCTTTGCCTGCTTTGAAAATTCACTTGGCAAATTTCCATGCTGGTCCCAACCCTGATGATACAGTTGGATGAATCGGACGCCATTTTCAGCCAGTCTCCTGGCCTGCAGACAATTAGCTGCGTAAGTCCCCGGAATAAGGGCTTCGGCTCCGTACATTTTAATCACGGATTCAGGTTCGTTTTTAATATCCATTACTTCCGGCACGGACATTTGCATTCGATAAGCCATCTCATATTGCGCAATCCTCGACTGTATTTCATCATCGTGCATCCTTTCGTAATGCTGATGATTCAGATCGGCAATTTTATCGAGCATCTCCCGTTTATCTTCACGCGACACACCCTCCGGATCGTTGAGATAAAGTACCGGGTCTTTGCCTGATCTCAACAGTACGCCCTGATGCTTTGAATCCAGGAAACCGCTGGACCACAACTTGGAATACAACCCCTGGCTGTTCCCTTTGCCTCTGGAGGTTAAGACGACAAATGCCGGGAGGTTTTGATTTTCACTTCCCAGACCGTAACTCATCCATGCGCCCATACTCGGGCGGCCGGAATTCTGGTTCCCGGTTTGAAAAAACGTAATCGCCGGATCGTGATTAATCGCCTCCGTATGCATGCTTTTAATAATGCAAAGCTCATCGACGATCTTACCTATGTGTGGAAAATAATCGCTCACCCAGGTACCGCTCTGACCATATTGCGTGAAACCGGCATAGGAACCGACCAATGGAAACCGCTCCTGATTTGCCGTCATGCCCGTAAGGCGTTGTCCCATTCGGATGGAAGCGGGCAGATCTTCGCCCATGCGTTCGTTCAGCAGCGGCTTGTAATCCAGAGACTCCAGTTGCGAAGGAGCGCCCGCCTGAAAGAGGTAGATGATCCGTTTTGCTTTCGGAGCAAAGTGAGGCACCCCGAGCTGTGACAAACCTCCGGCAACATTCGATCCTCTTCTTTGGAACAATCCCGGGATCATTAAAGATCCAAGGGCTACAGTACCTAATCCGACACTCAACTTCGAAAAGAAATGTCTTCTGTTCAGATTAAGCTTTTCATTCAAATGTTTATTTGTACTTTCCATAGGTTATTCTTTGGTTATGGTTTCATCGAGGTTGTACAAAACTTGAGCTACCATCATAAGGGCGGCCGTTCCAATCGCATCCGTATTTCTCGATTCAAATTGACCTATTGAAACCAACTTTTCGGCCTCTTCGGATGCTTTCCGGAACTTGTTCAGGAAAATCTCGTGATATTCCGATAAGACGTCAAGCTCACTTTCCATGGGCTCCCTTAGTAAAATGGTATTGAACATGCTTTTGATTGCTTCCAAACCGTCAGAATTGTGTTCCATGGTGGCGCTGGCAAGTACCCTGGCGCTTTCCAATACCTGTTCGTCGTTTTGGAGCGCAAGGGCTTGCAATGGCGTATTGGTCTTTTGTCTTCTGACTTCGCACAGGTCTCTGTTTGGCGCATCAAAAATCGTCATGGATGGAGGGGGCAGTGTTCTCTTCCAGAACGTATACAGCGATCTGCGATAAAGCTTTTCACCGGTGTCGGGCACATATGTGGTTAAGGTTCCCCGGTTTCCTCCGGCATTTGTTTCTTCCCATAATCCGGGAGGTTGATAAGGTTTCACGCTCGGACCGCCAATTTCATCGTTGAGCAAGCCACTTGTTGTCAGGATATAATCCCGTATCTCTTCGGCGCCCAGCCTAAATCTGGCCCCCCGGGCCAGATAAATATTTTCAGGATCGATTTTTTTCTTCCCGGGATCAATCGCGGAAGATTGCCGGTAAGTCGCACTTAACACGATTTGTTTCAGGGCATATTTAACATCCCAGTCATGCTCCATAAAATCCACAGCCAACCAATCCAGGAGTTCAGGATGTGTCGGCAGCGCACCCTGACTTCCAAAATCCTCGGAAGTTTTTACGATACCTTGTCCGAATATCATGCTCCACAAGCGATTTACATATACTCTTGCAGTAAGCGGATTATTCCGATCAGTGAGCCACCTGGCAAGTCCCAGCCTGTTCCTGGGAAATGCATCTGAAAATTCAAAAACAGATCCAGGGGCCGAAGCCTCCACCAACTCCGTCGGCGCATCATAATTGCCTCTGGCCAAAATGTGTGTTTCTTTCAGAGCGGAGTCATTCATCACCATAACATTCACCGGTATTGAATCTTTCTTGTTCACAAATGACAAAATGCTCTCCAGGTCGGCATCATTTATGGTAATATAGGGCGCATCGGCATAATATTTTCTGTTTTTGGCTTGTACGGCATCCATTTGGAGCCCTTTTTCATTTACGTAATTGAAAAATGCGTAAAAGCTGAAATAATCTTTTTGAGTAAACGGATCATACTTGTGATCATGACATTTGGCGCATTCCAAAGTCAATCCAAGAATTCCTTTCCCCAGGGTATTGGTGCGATCTGAAACATATGTCGATCGATACTCCTCATCAATTACACCGCCTTCCTGGGTTATGGGATGATTCCGGTTAAAGCCGGTGGCAAGGATTTGCTCTTTGGTCGCATTTGGCAATAAATCTCCTGCAATTTGCCATGTGAGAAACTGATCGTAAGGTATGTTTTTATTGAAAGCGTGAATTACCCAGTCCCGCCACGGCCACATGGTTCGGTAGCTGTCATCCTGATATCCATGCGAATCTGCATATCTCGCAACATCGAGCCACTCCCTTGTCATCCGCTCTCCGTAAGCCGGTTTAGCCAGGTAGTAATCCACCAGTTTTTCGTAATCGACAACTCCTTCCCTGTTCACCACAAATTTTTCGAGCTCCTCCAAAGTTGGCGGCAGGCCGGTTAAATCCAGACTCAATCTTCGAATGAGGGTGTAATCGGAAGCAAGCTCGGAAGGTTGAAGCCCGTTTTCTTCGATCCTTTCGAGTATGAAATAGTCAATTCCGTTTATCGGCCAATCTTCCCGATCAACCCGGGGGAGATCCTGTTTTCTCGGCGGTGTGAAGGCCCAGTGATTTTCATATTTCGCGCCTTGCTCAATCCACCGCTTTAAAATCGCCTTTTCCCGACCGCTTAAAGAAAGGTGCGTCTCCGGCGGAGGCATAATCGCCGCATTGTCCTCGGTTAAAATTCTGCCGATCAACTCGCTGGCCTTTACATCATTTTCAACGATTGCATATTTTCCCGGATTCTCTTCCAATTCTGCTTTCGCAACCTCCTCAACATCAAGCCGCAACCCGGCTTTTCGCTTATTTGCGTCGGGACCATGGCACGCAAAGCACTTATCGGATAAAATGGGTTTGACATGAAAGTTATAGCTTATCTCATCAGGCAACTCCGGGCGTTCCCGGGATTGATTCCCGGGTATGGGGTTAAAATTCAGCAAAAGCCATATTCCCAGAAAAAAAATTCCAAGAACACTCGCGACCAATATATTCTGTCTGGAAAACATAATTCACATTTTGCGCATTATGTAAAAATATGATTGTTGATAAAATAAAGCAAATAGAAGAAATAGCATATCTTCGCAATTGTTAAAAAAAACCTTTTTGCATGGAAATGGCCTGGTATAAGACCTTGGTTTGGATCTGGATCGCCGTGCCAATAATGATCCTTCCGATTTTGTTAAAAATAAATGTGCCCTATGGCAGACATGCTCACAACCGGTGGGGGCCCGTGATCGACAATCATTGGGGCTGGTTTTGGATGGAATTTCCCGCACTTTTAACGTTCCCCCTGCTCGCCATGGCAGGGCCTCAGGAAAAAGACCTGCTTTCCCGGGTTCTAATCGGACTGTGGCTGGTACATTATACGAACAGGGTGTTTGTTTTTCCGTTCAGGATCAAAACGAAAGGAAAGAAAATGCCGCTTTTGATTGCTGTAAGCGCTATTTTTTTCAACCTGACGAACGGATTTGTGAACGGTTATTATATAGGATTCGTAAATGGAAAATCCGGAAATATTACAAATGCGTTTGCCTTGCTTGGAATCGTGATATTCTTCATCGGCTTTGCAATTAACAATTTTGCAGATCTTAAGCTAATCTCCTTGCGGAAAAACGGGAATGGTTACCAAATTCCGCGAGGCTGGCTTTTTGAATATATCAGTTGTCCGAACCATTTTGGAGAAATCGTTGAATGGATCGGTTTTGCCATTGCCGCCAGAAGTTTGCCTGCCCTTTCTTTTGCAGTTTGGACATTCTGCAATTTGGCGCCCAGGGCAAACAATCATCACAGGTGGTACATAAAACATTTTGAGGATTACCCCAAAAAAAGGAAGGTGGTGTTGCCGTGGATTTGGTAGCTTTACATTGCGATGTAAAGCTACCAACCAAATTGCAATGTAAAGCAATTTAAAGGCTACCATAATGAAAAATAGAAATTTATATCGGAATAGATTTAAAGGAGGGTCCCCAAGGCTATTTGGATATGATTATGCAAATGAAGGTTTCTATTTTATAACAGTTTGTACGAAAAACCGCGTACATCATTTTGGAAAAATCGAAAGAAACAAAATGATCCCATCCGATGCGGGAGAAATAGTTAGGGAAGAGTGGATGAAAACTTCCGAAATTCGAAAGGATATGGATGTTTTGACGGATGAATTTTGTCTGATGCCCAATCACATTCACGGGATTATTAAAATTGGAAATCCCAAATTGCAAACAAAAAATCCAAGGATTGCCTATTCTAATTTCAAGATAAATAAATTTGGCCCGCAATTTAAAAACCTTTCTTCAATCATCAGAGGGTTTAAAGGTGCATGTACTGTCAGAATTCGAAAATTTTATAACGAATCATTTTCCTGGCAAAGAAGGTTTTATGATCATATTATCAGGGATTTAACCTCTCTTGAAAACATTAGGACGTACATCAGAAATAATCCAATAAACTGGACTAATGATGAATTTATGTAGTCTTTCATAGCAATTCTTTCATAGCTACATCCTCCTGTAAACCTCCCTGAGATATTCTTTGGTTAATTTTTGTTCCCAATCGTGTCCCAGAGCGTGTGTCCACATATGGGAAAGATTATAGGCTACATCCGCCATTTTTGAGATCTCTTCATCCGTCCATCCTGCGGACAGGTTCTGTGGAAGATCAATGTTGTGGTGATCCACCATCGCCTTAAATTCCCGAACGGCATCCCCGTAAAACTCGACAAGGTGATTGAAGGCAATACAGTTGGCCAGGCCATGCCGCATTCCAAAAACATAGGACAGCCCGTAAGAAAATGCATGACAGGCGCCAACTTCAGAGTACGTGAGGCTTAATCCTCCGAATAAGGAGGCGATCATCAGTTTCTCATCGTTTTCCGGGCTCTGACCACTATTTTCCCCGACAAAAACTTCCCTGCACAATTTCAAGGCCTGATCGCCATAAGCCCTGGAAAAGTCATTATAGAAAATGCCACTCTCCGACTCGACGCAGTGAATAAAACAATCCATCCCGGTGTAAAACCATTGATTTCTGGGCACTGTGGCAGTGAGATCGGGGTCGAGGATCACCTGGTTGAACACGGTCCAATCGCACTTCAATCCAAGTTTCTTGACCGGTCCCGTTAAAACCGCAGTCATGGAGCATTCCGCTCCGGTACCGGAGGTTGTGGGTACTCCCAGGTGATAAATACCCGGATTCTTCACCAGGTTCAACCCCTGGTACAGGGAAGATGATCCTTCGTTATTCACCATCAATGCCAGGGCTTTTGCGATATCCATGATACTTCCTCCGCCAATTCCGATTACTCCGGAAGGTTTTCCTTTTTGAGCCAGAATATCGTCGCGCAGTCGATCTACCTGCTCGGTTGTGGGCTCATGCGGATCCACATCTTCAAAAAAGATCAGGTCTTCCTTGTGAAGCGGTATCCGTTTTTCCAGTTCCTTTCCTTTGAAATAATTGTCCACGATAAAAACCATGAACTTATTATTCTCCCCCCGTTTTGGTTCCAGGATATCATCCAACTGATCAAAAGCTCCCTTTCCGTAACAGACCTTGTCTATATTCTTAAAATTTCGATGCATTTTTATTGATCTATGAATTGTTGTTTGTTTGATTTAAAGAACTTTCCGGATTGAAGCAATTACCTTGTCTGTATAGGCGGCCAATTCTTCCTCTTTCCAGGTACAGGAAATTCCAATACAAATTAATCTGCTGATCACATCTTCGGACTTTGGCAAAGAAAGATTTTTATAATCCTGGGGTGCTCCCAAATCATGAATTGCCAACTTTGACGGAAACTTTATTTCCTTAATGTGATCCCATTGATTAATAAAATGATACATATTTGTGTACCAATTGGCAATACCTCCTACCCCGTCTTTTGCGAACTGCTCAAATAGTTTTACTGCAACTTCTCCGGTTGGCACGAAGAAATTCAGGAAGGTAGCCGAATCTCCGGCTTCATCGGCCATTTTACGGAAGGTCAAACCATCAATTTCTTTCAACCGGTCTTTCAGATATTTTTTATTCTTCCGGTTTTGCTCGAGGATCCTGGGCAGTTTTCTCATTTGAGCCAGGCCAATTCCGGCATTCATCTCTCCCATTCTGAAATTCGATCCCATTACAAAATGATCTTCCATACCCCTGTTGTTTCCGAGGTGCGTATGTCCGTGATCTGCGACGTAGTCAATATTCTTATAAATCTCTTCATCGTTGGTGATCGTTACTCCTCCTTCACCGCAGGTGGTAATTTTAAAATAATCGAACGAAAACGCTCCTGCCACTCCATGAAGACCTACGGACTTTCCCTTATGCGTGGCGCCCATGGCTTGTCCGCAGTCTTCCAGAAGAATGAGATTGTGTTTTTTACATACCGCGACAATTCCGTCCAGGTCTGCCGATGCACCGCACATATGAATAAGCAGAACCGCTTTGGTCGTTGGCGTAACAGCTTTTTCTATCCCTTCCGGGCTCAGGCACAGGGATTCATCGATTTCTGCGAAGACCGGAAGCGCCCCTGCCAGAAATACCGCTTCAATCGGGGCAACGAAGGTATATGGAGGCACGACTACTTCATCGCCGTGGCCCACCCCGGCAGCAGCCATGATACTGGTCACAGCGGTTGACCCGCTCGATACGGCATGTGCATAGTTGGCGCCTGTTTGGCGGCGGACTTCAGCTTCAAATTCGGCGGCTTTCCACATTCCTTTTCGGATGTGTTCGTGGCCATATCGAAATAATGCTCCTGTTTCAAGCACATCCATTACTTCCTTGCGCTCTTCGGCGCCAAAAACTTCCATTCCCGGCATAGTTCAAATCATTTTTTGATAAAAGAATATAAGATCATGGTCGTATTTCCGGCCAAAATCAACGCAATATTAACCATTTCTCACGTTTCTGGAGAAAGTTCCGTCCATTTAATTTAATAGTCTGAAAAATCCATGCCTTTGATCTAAGTATTTTGTTATTTTGCGCTCCAATTTGATATGCATATGAAGTTTTTGGGTATAATCCCCGCGCGATACGGATCCACAAGATTAGAGGGCAAACCCCTTGCCGATATTAATGGGAAACCCATGATCCGGTGGGTTTACGAAAAGGCGCAGACGGCCATGGAAGACGTTTATGTGGCGACCGATGACCGGCGGATTTTCAATGCCGTGGAGGGTTTCGGGGGAAAAGCGGTAATGACTTCAAAAGAACATGCCACGGGGACAAATCGCTGCCTGGAAGCTTTCGAAGTAATCGCCGGCAAGTTCGGTCGGGATTTTGATGTGATTGTCAACATCCAAGGAGACGAACCCATGATGAATCCGGAACAAATTCAGATACTCAAGGATTGCTTCGATGATAAGAACACCGAATTGGCAACATTGGTAATTCCTGTTACCGACGCGACGGACCTTGTCAATGAAAGTGAGGTTTTTGTGACTTTTAACAAAAACATGTACGCACTTTATTTTAGCCGCGCGGTGATCCCGGTGGTGTACGGAGTTGAAAAGAAGGATTGGATGAAATTCAACCTGTACTACAAACATTTGGGATTGTATGCCTTTACTTCGGATGCGCTGCAAAAATTTGCCAATCTTCAGCAATCAAATCTGGAGAAAATGGAAAAACTGGAACAAAACCGGTGGCTGGAAAATGGCGGTAGCATAAAAATTGGAATTACGGAACACCAAAGCATTCCCGTAGATACCTATGAGGATTTGGAACGGATTCGGAAAATCATCTGAAAATATGAGTGTTAAAAAATTCAAAGTTGGAAACATCGAATGCGGCGCCGATCAGCTATTTTTGATATCCGGCCCATGTGTGATTGAAGAGGAAAAGGTGATGATGACCACTGCCGAGGAGCTCAAGCGCATTGAAGAGCGGACCGGCATACCGATCATTTATAAATCTTCCTTTATGAAGGATAACCGCAGCGACGCTACTTACTACATGGGGCCCGGCCTGGAAGAAGGATTGAAGTTGCTCGACCGGGTAAAAACGGAGTACGGATTCCCGATACTTTCCGATGTGCATTATCCCGGACAGGTGGAGGCTGCGGCCGAAGTGCTGGACATCATTCAAATTCCGGCGTATTTATGTATGCAAACCACGCTGGTGCTTGAAGCGGCACAAACCGGCAGGGCGGTGAACCTGAAGCACGGTCAATTTCTGGCTCCGGAAAATATGATCAAGCCGGTAAGGAAAATCGAATCCGCAGGAAACGAACAAATCATCCTTACGGAAAGAGGCTTCACCATGGGCTACAACGATCTTGTCGTGGATCCGAGAAGTTTTTACCACCTTCAGGAAACCGCATACCCGGTGGTCTTTGACATTACCCATTCGATCAGGAAATATGGAATTCCGAGTGCTGACCCCAGTGGTGGAGCCCGTCAGTATCTGGAAGTTCTGGGCCGGGCCGGTGTTGCTGCGGGTGTGGACGGATTATTCATTGAAACCCATCCGCGTCCTTCGGAAGCGCTTTGTGATGCCGCCAGTCAACTGAATGTGAACAAACTGGAAGAATTCATGAAGCCTCTTGTCGAAATACATAAGA
>JAKSDO010000102.1 GCA_022360055.1 Cytophagales bacterium
AAAAATCATAACTGTTCAATTAATTTACCACACTTTCCAGGGAGCTTCACCTGAATCCCACAGTCCTTCAAGAAGGTTTTTATCTCTAAGCGTATCCATTGGTTGCCAAAAACTTTCATGTCTAAACGCGTTAAGCTCTCCATTCTTGGCCAGGTTTTCCAACGGCGCTTTCTCAAACACGGTATCATCACCTTCGATATAATCAAACACCCCTGGTTCAAGCACAAAAAATCCCCCGTTTATCCAGGCGGTATTATCACCGTCACCTTCGGGTTTTTCCTTGAAATACTTAATATTTGATTTTCCGGGCTCGAGGTTAAAGACGCCAAATCGCCCATGCTGCCGGACAGATGTAAGTGTGGCCAGACCGTTGGAATTCTTGTGGTGCATGATCAAATCATTAACGTTTATATTGCTCAATCCATCGCCATAAGTCATACAAAAAGCTTCATCCCCCACATATTCCTTTATCCTTCTAATCCTGCCTCCGGTCATGGTATTTAGCCCGGTATCGATCAATGTAACGGACCAGGGTTCAGAATGCATCTTGTGAATTTTCATGTTGTTATTTTTCATATCGAATGTAACATCCGAGTTATGCAAAAAATAATTCGAGAAGTATTCCTTAATAATGTTTGCCTTATAGCCACAACATATCACAAACTCATTTAGTCCATAATGAGAATAGATTTTCATAACGTGCCATAATATCGGTTTCCCTCCAATTTCCACCATTGGTTTTGGCCGGATTCCGCTTTCTTCGCTTATGCGGGTACCAAATCCTCCGGCAAGCAATACGACTTTCATGATAATTGTTATTTAGATAAAATTCTGTTTTAATAGCTTAATTCCACTCGAGATTTTGAGTCAACCTTCCCGCTTTTTGGTGTTTGTTTAAAACTTTTGAGCGGATCATTTCCGATTCCCTGTAGTTAGGATCGTTAAATCCAAGTTGAAGTAAGTTTTCTTTGATTTCTTCAACGGTGCTAATGAGATCTTCCTGAGGTTGATAATCCGGGGCAAGTGATTTAAACAAATCAAAATTGGCCCTGTAAGATCGTTTGTCGGGCGGAGCATCCGGATTCACGGATATTTTTATTCCGGGTATAACCTTGGCTATGGCATTCGCCAGATCAATGATTTGAACATTCCAATCATTGCTGCCTCCGTTTACAGTAATAAAGTTTCCTCCGTTTTCTACGGACCTGGATACTCCCCAATCCATGGCTCTCGCCATATCCTTTGTATTAATCATAGGCCGCCAGGGTGTTCCGTCACTTAGTATGGATATCTCCTTATTTACAAGAGCTCCCGCGACAAAATCGTTTAAGACTAAATCCAATCTGAACCTGTCCGACCATCCGCAGGCCGTGGCAAAACGCAAACAGGTTATTTTGAAATCATCGGAAGCAAGTAATTCCAGATCATTCTCCGAATAGATTTTTGATTTGGCATAAGCAGTTAACGGATTTAAAGCATCGCTTTCCTTTCTCGGATTATCATCGGCCAATCCGTATACGCTACAACTCGAAGCAAAAGTATATGATTTTACTCCATGCTTCTTAGCGAGCTCAGCCAATTTTACATTGGCCTTATAATTTATATCGTACGTAATCTCTTCATATTGAAATCCCATTGGGTCGTTAGAAATCGCGGCAAGGTTTATTATTGCATCAACCCCATCAAGTATTTCCTCAGGAAAATATCGAATATCACCAAATATTTGTTGATCAACTTTGACTTCCGGTAAAGCTTCCGCATTGGAAAGACAATGCGCGAAATAACCTATATCAAAGCCGACTATTTCAGCGTCGGGATAGGACCTTCTCAACTGGCGAACAACATTCGGGCCTATATAGCCCATATTGCCTGAAACTAAAATTTTCATGGTATTAAAGAGATAAATTTCTAAAAATGATTAAAACTTTTATATTAAATAAATCCAATTTAATATTGTATCAATGCAATAATATAAATATAATTTATATTTTGAAAGTAATATTGAAATTACTTTACATGATTAATAAAATCTTAATAAACCTGTATCCGAGGGCTTAATATAACCAGAGGATAGGATGCGAAAGCAATTATTTATGCGGCATCATCAAATTTGAACTCCCTGATAACTTCGGCAAATTCAGCGTTCAATTTATCTATTGTGCTCGCATTTAACTTTTCCAGGTAGTCACCACGCTTTCCTTTTCGATTATGGCTTTTTTTGTCTTCAGCTTTTGGCTTGGCTCGATCAAACTTGTTTTCAATAGATTTCCTAAACGCACTTGAAACCTCAAGTTCCAGATAATTAAGTAAGTTTGTCAGCCAACTTCCAAAATCTTCTACCATATCTTCATATTTAGTCAAATGGATGTTGTGCCCTTTTCTAATAAGGAGATGTAAATAGCGATCATAAATTGATCTTATCTTTTGGGATTGATTCAACACATACGTATCGATATCTACCTCTTTTGCAAAATTTCGCTTTGAAATAAAATCGTCGACTTTATTTCCGTTTTTCGATGGTACCGGATGGCTATGGGCAACAGAAAAGTACTCAGATACCAGTATGTCCCTGGGATCTCTCACCATGAAAATGACCTTTAACTTGCTCAGCATCTCAATATTCTCCACCATGCCACCAAATACACTATAAACATATCCATGTGATTTAAATATATGCTTATACTTTTCCATTTCATCAAAAGACAAGGAATCAAAATACGGCAATTTCGTCTTAAATGCGTAATCGTGCAATCGGACCGGGATCATTCCCTTACTTGATCCAATTTCAAAAAGTAAGTCTTTAACAAATGTCGTCGCAGATTTATTCAACGAAAAATGTATGATGCTCGGCACCGAAGACGGATAGTGATGTTTATTCTTGAGCAGTTGAATTTCAGTTTTAAACTCTTGATTGATTTTTATCTTGTGATATATCTGATTGTATAAAAAGTTATTCTTTAAGAGACTTTTTATCTGTTTTTTGTTCATGGCTGAAATAGATGGATAGTGGTCAATCGGTTAATAAATGATTAAATATAAAATTAGTTTATCAGGTACATTTATAAAAACGAATTCACTTTTTTCGCACTATGGATCGCTTTATTCGTCCGCCAATTATTTTTGGATACATTAGTAGGTAATAGTGCGACCAGATACCTAAGCCTGCAATTAATCCGGCAAAAAACCGTTTGACGGTTGATTCCTTATTATATATCGAGGAACCTTTACGGATATCATGAAAAACATCCATTGCAATTACGACGAAAGGGAACTTCCCTGCCATTTTAGTCGCTTCGACCACCCTTGCATAATTTTTCCAATTTGAAGAAAATCCGCCCAAATCCTTTTTCATACAAACAAAATT